>DAORUH010000089.1:0-12862 GCA_035433065.1 Devosia sp.
AGCCAACCACCCCTACCCTCCCCTTGCGGGGAGGGTAGCGCCGCTAGGACCGAAGGTCCGTAGCAGAGCTGCGGAGGGGGGCGAGGCGAGCACCGCGTGAACCCCACCGCAAAGCCCGCCGCTCCCTCAGTCGTCAGGCCCTCCCCTCTCAGGGTGGGCGGCACGCAAGCCGGCGGCCAACCTCACGCGCGCTTGGCGAACTCCAGCACCGTATCCAGCGCGCCATCGGCCTTCAGCCGGTAGATGGTCGGCTGGCCGGTAGCGATTTCGCGCTTCAAAATTTCGTCGGGCGTCAGGCCCTCGATGGCCATGACCAGTGCCCGCAGCGAGTTGCCGTGCGCGGCGACCAGCACGGTCTTGCCCGAGGCCACCATCGGCCGGATGCGGCTCTCGTAGAACGGCAGCGTGCGGTCGGCGGTGTCCTTCAGCGATTCGCCGCCGGGCGGCTTCACGTCGAAGGAGCGGCGCCAGATCAGCACCTGCTCCTCGCCCCACTGCTTGCGCGCCTCGTCCTTGTTGAGCCCCGACAGATCGCCGTAGTCGCGCTCGTTCAGCGCCCGGTCGCGGGTGATGGTGATGTCGAGAACGTTCATTTCCTCAAGCATCAGGTCGAGCGTGTGCTGGGCCCGCTTCAGCGCCGAGGTGAAGCAGTAGTCGGGGACAAGGCCCCAGGCCTTGAGATCGGTGCCACAGCGGCGGGCCTCGTTGACGCCCTTTTCCGTGAGCTCGGGATTCTTCCAGCCCGTGAACAGGTTTTTGAGGTTCCACTCGCTCTCGCCATGGCGCACGAGGATCAGGGTTCCGGTCATCAGAGATTTCCTACGAGTTGAAGCCGAGCACATCGGCCATCGAATAGAGCCCGGGCTTCTGGTTCTGCGCCCAGAGTGCCGCCCGCACCGCGCCGCCCGCGAACAGGGTGCGGTCGTCGGCGATGTGGCGCAGTTCCAGCCGTTCGGCCGGGCCGGCGAGGATCACCGAATGCTCGCCGATGACATTGCCGCCGCGCAGCGTCGCAAAGCCGATGGTCCCCGGTTCGCGCGGCCCGGTATGGCCGTCGCGCACCCGCACCGAGGCATCCTTCAGCGAAACGTTGCGGCCCGCCGCCGCCGCCTCGCCCAGCATCAGCGCCGTGCCCGAGGGGGCGTCGACCTTGCGGTTGTGGTGCATTTCGAGAATTTCGATGTCGAAGCCGGGCAGCGCGGCGGATGCCTGCTTCACGAGGCCAAGCAGCGTGTTGAGCCCGAGCGAGAAATTGCCGGACTTGACGATCCGCGCCCCGGCCTTCGCCGCCCGGGCGATCTCGGCCTCGTCGGCTTCGGAGAGCCCGGTGGTGCCCAGAATGTGGATGAGGCCGCGCTCCGCTGCCTGCTTCGCCAGCGCGACGCTGGCGGCCGGCGCGGTGAAATCGATGACGCCGTCAACCTTGGCGAGCGCGGCGTCGATATCGTCGGTGATGGTGACGCCCAGTGCCTCGATCCCGGCCTGCTCGCCCGCATCCCGGCCGATGGCGGGGGCGCCGCTCCGGTCGAAGGCCGCGGCGACGGCGATCCCGTCAGCGGCGGTGACCGCGCGAATATTCGCGGCGCCCATGCGCCCCCCGGCACCCGCGATTGCGACCCTGAATTCCGCCATGACCTACGCCCTCATGCCTGATGCCCGCCTATAGCCCACCGGGTCATTCCTGCGAAAGCAGGAAGTTCGTCGGACCACGGAGGCGTGCCCCAGCCTCAAGCCACCCGCAAGCCGCCCGCCATCTCGGCAAGGATCGCCCGCGCGGCTTCCGCCGGATCGGCCGCCGCGGTGATCGGACGGCCGACCACTAGGTGCGTTGCACCTGCTTCCAGTGCGTCGGCGGGCGTCATGACGCGCTTCTGGTCGCCCAGCGCCGCGCCGGCAGGCCGCACGCCCGGCGTAACGATGGCCAGCTTCGGCCCGACGATCGAGCGCCCCATCGCCGCCTCGTTGGGCGAGCAGACGATGCCGCCGATGCCCGCCTCGCGGGCCTGCTCGGCGCGCAGCGCCACCAGCCCCGCCGCGTCGCGGGCGTAGCCGGCAGCCTTCACGTCGGCATCGTCCATCGAGGTCAGCACGGTAACGCCGAGCACGGTGAGATCCGATCCCGCGGCCGCTTTCGCCGCCGCGCGCATGGTTTTGGGGTAGGCGTGGACCGTGAGCATGGTCGCGCCGGTCTTTGCGAAGGCGCCCACACCCTTTTCCACGGTGTTGTCGATATCGAGCAGTTTCAGGTCAAAAAACACCCGCTTGCCTGCCTTGAGCAGCGCTTTGCCGAGCGCAAACCCGTCGCCGCCGTAAAACAGCTGGTAGCCGATCTTGTAGAAGTCCACCGCATCGCCGAGCCGCTCGATGAGCGTTTCCGCCTTCGCGCGCGTGTCGAGGTCGAGGGCGACGATCAGTTGTCCAGCCATGAGGCGAATCTCCTTCTGCTGGAAGCCAGTGGGTCGCACAGCACAGGGGAGAGAGCAACCCGAAGGCTCGACAAATCACCGTGCGGCTCACACTATGCTGCCATAGTATCACGGGTATCACAGCGTTTTATGCAGCAGCAGGCTCTCTCTACCATCATCGCCTGGGTTCGGCTCGAACAGGCCTTCGACAACCTCACGATAGAACTGAAGAAGCGTTACGGCCTCACGAGGCTGCAGCTTTCCGTCCTCCAGATCCTGCGCGAACGGCCGCAACTGCCGCTCGCGGCGCTGCGCAAGGCGCTGGTCATGCACCCGGCTACACTCGGCCAGGCCATCGACAAGCTGCGGCAGCGAGAACTCGTGACGGTGCGGACGGACCAGGAGGATCGCCGCTCGCGCATCGTGGCGCTGACCGATGCCGGGTTCGCCCTGATCGCCGATGCGCCGCTGACCGGCCCGGTGCGGCTGCGTGACATCACCGTCGAGCCGGTGCGGCTCGAACGGCTGTCCATCGCGCTCGATGACGCAATCGACCTGTTCGGCATCACCCGCTGGGCGCCGGGACGGCGCGAGGAGGCCGATTGAGGGGCTAGATGCCCCCGCGCGAAAAATGCGTCAGTTCGCTGACCATCTGGCCGACCTTGTACTGGACGGCGGACTCGGTCGGCGCGCCTTCTGCGTCAAAGGCCTCGGTCACCGGGCCGACGCCGAGCAGGGTCGGCACCACCAGCGCACCCGCCTTGCTCAGCGTGTCGCGCAGGTGGGACAGGGAGAATATGGTGCCATATTTTCCCGTGCTCACCCCGGCGATGCCGAAAACGGCGTGCTTGAAGGGGCTCGGCTTTTGCCGGCTGACCCATGAAATGGTGTTGGCGATCAGCGGGGTGATGCCGCCATTGTATTCGGGCGTCACGATCAGCACGATGTCCTGCGAGCGGAACGCGTCCGCCAGCCGCTTCGCCGCCTCGGGCGTGTGCTCGGCCTCGAGATCCTGATTGAACATCGGCATCTCGAAATCGGCGAGGCTGAGGTCGGTGACGACAACGCCGGCCTCGCGCAGTTTCTTTGACATATGCTGGCGCAGGATCTCGTTGATCGAGCCTTTGCGGAGCGAGCCGCACAGCGTGATGGCGGTCTTTGGGGCGGCGGATGTGTCGGTCATATGGATGCGCCGTCAGTCCTGGAACAGGTTCTTCAGCTTGTCGAAGAACCCGCCGGAGGTCGGCGAGTTTTCCCGCGTCGAGGCCTTTTCGAACTCTTCGAGCAGTTCGCGCTGGCGTTTGCTCAGGTTCTGCGGCGTCTCGACGTCGAGCTGGACGTAGAGATCGCCGAGGTCCTTCGAGCGCAGCACCGGCATGCCCTTGCCCTTGAGCCGGACGCGCTGGCCCGGCTGGGTGCCCGGGGGCACTTTTACGCGGGCGCGGGTGGTGTCGAGGGTGGGCACCTCGAACTCGCCGCCCAGCGCCGCCGTCGCCATGGCGATAGGCACGCGGGCATAGAGATCGGCGCCGTCGCGCTGGAACAGGTCGTGCGGCTTCACCGACACGAAAATGTAGAGATCGCCCGGCGGCCCGCCGCGCAGGCCCGCCTCGCCCTCATCGGCAAGCCGGATTCGGGTGCCGTCCTCGATGCCCTTGGGCACATCGACCGAAAGCGTGCGGTTCTGCTGCCGGCGGCCCTGTCCGCCGCAATCGCTGCACGGCTGGTCCATCATCTGGCCGCGGCCCTGGCAGACGGGACAGGTCCGCTCGATGGTGAAAAAGCCCTGCGCCGCGCGCACCTTGCCGTGGCCGTTACAGTGCCGGCAGGTCGACATGCCGGTGCCGGGCTTGGCGCCCGACCCATCGCAGGTGTCGCAGGAGACGAGCGTCGGCACGTCGATTTCGACGGTGCGGCCGGCAAACGCCTCTTCCAGCGTGATTTCGAGGTTGTAGCGCAGGTCCGAGCCGCGCAGCCGGCTCTGCTGGCCGCCGCCGCGCCCGTTGCCCCGGCCGCCGCCGCCCATGAAGTCGCCGAAGATGTCCTCGAAAATATCGGACATCGACGAACTGAATTCCGGCCCGAAGCCGGCGCCGCCCGGGCCACGGCTGCCGTTTTCGAACGCGGCATGGCCGAAGCGGTCGTAGGCGGCGCGCTTCTGGGCGTCCTTCAGCGTGTCATACGCCTCGGATATTTCCTTGAATTTGTGCTCGGCATCAGCGTTTCCCGGATTGCGATCCGGGTGAAACTGCATGGCAAGTTTGCGATAGGCGCTCTTGAGCGCCGCCTCGTCGGAGCCCTTGGGAACGCCGAGAACATCGTAAAAGTCGCGTTTGGCCAATCCGGCTCAGTCCTATTGCCCCTGCGCGCCCGGCGCTGGGAGGGGAAAACCAGCGCCTCAGATAGGTATCGGGCCGTGCTCTTACCATAGCAAGGCGCGCATTCAACCCGCCGATCGGTTGTGCACCGTCGGTTTGGGAGCGAGGGCGGAACGGCCCGGACGGGCTGTCAGCCGAAGCTGTCGTTGAGGTTCCGGATCACCTGTCCCTGCGCGAACATGGCCTTGTTGACCACCCGGGCGAGGCCGAAAAACTGAGCCGTGACGCCATCATAGGTGGTGCTGTCGACCCACACGCCATTGCGCCTCAGCGCGTCGGCCAGCGCCTCGCCCTCCGAGCGAAGCGGGTCGCTGCCCGCCAGAATGATGGTGGTCGGCGGCAGGCCGCTGAGGTCCGCCAGTTCGGTCAGCGCCAGGCGCGGGTCGTCGAGCTGCGCCAGATCGCGCAGCGCATGGTGGTAGAACCAGGCGATGGCATCGGCCTCGATGGGCCGCGCCGCGGCCGTCTCGGCAAACGAGGGGCGGCTAAAATCGCTGTCGGCCATCGGGGCGATCAGCGCCAGGTGCTTCGGCCGCACGGTTTCGCCACGCGCCGCAATGGCGATGTTCACCGCAAGGTTCGCGCCCGCGTCCTCGCCGACGATCGCGATTTTCCCGAGATCGCCGCCGAGCGCCTCGGCGTGTTCGAGCATCCAGGCCCAGGCGGTGGTCGCATCCTCATGCGCGGCGGGAAAGCGGTATTCCGGGCCCTGCCGGTAATGCGCCGACACCACGATCGCATTGCACCGCCGCACCAGCGCGCGCGGCGTCTCGTCGTCGCGGTCGAGATCGCCGATGACGAAACCGCCGCCATGCAGATAGAGAATCATCGGCAGCGTGCCGCCGCCGGTGGCATTGGCCGGCGTATAGACGCGGGCCCGGATATCGCCGGCTTCGCCGGGGATCATCCGCATTTCCATGAAGTAACCGCCCTCGTCGGGCTGGTTGCGCAGCACCTGCCGCAGCGCCAGCATCAGGTTGGGCTGGGCCCGCGCCTCGAGCGGCGTGCATTCGCTGATGGGCTTGGGCTCATAGGCGGCCAGCACGTCGAGCACGTGCCGCATGTCGGCATCCACCTGCGCCATCGGGTCGGAACCTGTAGCGCTCATATTCTGTGACTGCGTGGCAGCAATGCTCCGCAGGACGACCGATGACATCGTTCGCGCCCTCTTCGTAAGTCGACCCGCCCCGTTCTTACGAACGTGAGGTCGAGCCAAGACGAGTCGCGTGGCCACAATCGGGCGCCGCGACGGCGATTGTGGGGTCATCGGCCTGCGGGAGCCGGTTGTGATGGAGCGGACGCCGAATCCCGCTAAAGTTGCGGCATGGACAAGACCGAACGCCTGTTCTCGATCATGGATGCGCTGCGCCGTCACCGCCGGCCGGTGACGGCGGCGCAGCTTGCCGAAGAGCAGAACGTCTCGGTGCGCACGCTCTATCGCGATGTGCAGACGCTCATCGGGCTCGGCGCGCCGATCGATGGCGAAGCGGGCGTCGGCTACATGCTGAAGGCCGGCTTTTTCCTGCCCCCGCTGATGTTCTCGCCCGAGGAGCTTGAGGCGCTGGTGCTGGGCGGCCGCTGGGTCGAGGCTCGGCCAGACCAAGAACTGTCGCGCGCCGCAAAGAACGCGCTGGCCAAGATCGCCACCGCCTCGCCCGATGACCTTCGCGACCGGATCAGCAACACCGCGCTCTATCCGGTGGGCGGCTGGAACCAGCCCAATGAAGGTCGCCTGCTGCCGCTGCTGCGCGAGGCCATCCGCGACGAACGCGTCCTCGAAATCAGCTATGCCGACGAGCAGGGCCGCACCACCGACCGGGTGATCTGGCCGGTGGCGCTCGCCTATTACGAGCAAAAGCAGATCGTTGCTTCGTGGTGCACCATGCGCGACGATTTCCGCAATTTTCGCACCGACCGGATCGCGGATGCGCGCATGGTCGAAGGCCGCTTCGGCCGCCGGCGGGCGCAGCTGGCGCGCGAGTGGGAAGACCAGCGGATGGCCGATCGGGGAACGCGTCCCCCGCGTGACGCCGGTAGCTGACACGACCTGTCAGGAGGGGTGGCGGAGAGTGTTTCGACGGCGGATGCCCCGCCTGAAAGGATCTCCGGATGAACGCCCGCACTGCCACCATCACCCCCTTCACCATCGACATTCCCGATCAGCAGCTTGCCGATCTCAAGGAGCGGCTGACGCTCACCCGCTGGCCCGCCGAAGTGACCGATGACTGGAGCCGCGGTCAGCCGGTGCGCTTCATCAAGGAGCTGTGCGAGCAGTGGCTCAACCGCTTCGACTGGCGCGCCGCCGCAGCGCGGCTCAACCGCCTGCCCCAGTTCACCACCGAGATCGACGGGCAGACGATCCATTTCGTGCATGTCCGCTCGGGGCGCGCGGGCGCCTTCCCGCTGGTCCTCACCCACGGCTGGCCCGCGACCTTCGCCGAATATGCCGATCTCATCGAGCCGCTCACCAACCCGGCTTCGGGGCAGGCCTTCGACCTCGTCATGCCCTCGCTTCCCGGCTTCGGGTTTTCGACCCCGCTCGCCGGGCCGGGCTGGGACTCGGCGCGCACCGCGCGGGCCTGGGATGTGCTGATGCAGCGGCTCGGCTACGCGCGCTACGGCTTTGTCGGCAATGACGTCGGCTCCTTCGTCGGCAAGGAGATCGGCGTGCTGGCCCCCAAGGGGCTGGCGGGCGTTCACGTCCAGCAGATCTTCGCCTTTCCCGGCGACGCAGCCGACTGGGCGAACATGGATGCGTTCGAGGCGGCCGGCATGGCCAATGCCGACAAATGGGAGGCCGCCAACGGCTACCAGCGCATCCAGCAGACGCGGCCCGCAACGCTCGCCTATGGGCTCGTCGACTCCCCCGCGGCGCAGCTTGCCTGGAACACCGAGCTGATCTTCGGCACCGATGGCCACGCCGCCGAAACTTTCGATCGCGAACGCTTCCTCACCGATGTGTCGATCTACTGGTTCACCGGCTCGGGCGGCTCGGCCGCCAACATCTATCTCGAGGATTTTCGCTCGAACGGCGGCAGCGACGATCGGCGCGTCGACGTGCCGGTGGCCGTCGCCGTGTTCCCCGATGATTTCCGTTCGGTCCGCGCCTTCTGCGAGCCCAACAACAATATCGTGCAGTGGACGCAGATGCCGCGCGGTGGCCATTTCGCTGCCATCACCGCGCCCGAACTTCTCGCGGCCGACGTGCAGACGTTCTTTGCGGGTCTCGTGTGAGACAGCCGTCTCAATTCGGGTGGCGCGGCCAGCGCCGTCCACCCGAAAACTGCTGCCGCCACTCGCGCGGGGTCATGCCCTTGAGCGCGCGGAACTGGCGGTTGAAATTGGCCAGCGCACCATAGCCGACATCGGCCGCGATATTGGCAATTGGCAATGCGGTGTCGGAGAGCAGCACGCAGGCTTCCCCGATCCGCAGCCGCATCACATAGGCCGAAACCGTCTGCTGGGTGTGGCGGCGGAACAGCCGGTGCAGGCCCGACGGCGACAGCGCCGCGATATCGGCCAGCCCGCCGATCGACAGGCCCCCGGCATAGTGCGTGTGGATGTGGTCGAGCACCCGGTCGATGCGGTCGCGATCGCTCGACTCCTCGGGTGTCGTCGGCGTCGACAGCGGCACCGCCCCCCGGTCGCGCGCCAGCAGCGTCAGCACGATGAGGAGGCCCACGAGCCGGTCTTCGCCCCGCGAGCGGAACAGGCCCTCGATCACCGGCCGCGCCTTCTTCGCCGCGGCGGGCGAAAACTGCAGCCCGGCCTTGGCCCGCGCCAGCATGTCGCCGACCGCGCGCATCTCGATCATCCCCTCGACCAGCGGCGCCGCCCATTGCGCGCTGAACCACATGACCAGGGCCCGGTGCGGCCGTGTCTCATCGAGTTTTTCGCGCGAGGCCCAGGTGTGCGGCAGGTTCGGCCCGATCAGCACCAGGTCGCCGTCGCCATAGTCGCCGATATGGTCGCCGATGAAGCGCTGGCCGGCCGAATTGAGCGTCAGCGTCAGTTCGAACTCGGCATGGTGGTGCCACTGGAACGGAATGGCGTCGTGCAGCTGGCGGTCGAGCCATGACCAGGACGCCCCATCGGGCGGCGCGACCTTCTCCAGAAGTGGCTTCATCCTGCTCTGCCCGGTGTTGCGAGGCCACAATAGTATCAGAACTGGCCGTTTCGCGCCAACACATCGCCACCGGTCCCGCTAGGCTCAACCCATCAGGCAGACCCCGAGGGGGAGTTGGATGGAGGACAACGATGTCGATGGCTCAAGGCGTTTCGCAGCAGGGCATGGCGCACGGCATGAAGCGGGACTCGCACCCGACGACGCAGCGCGTCAACACGCAGCTCAAGGATATCAGGAAGAAGCTGCCGCTCAGGGTGCTGTCGGAGGCGGACTTCAGGCATTGGCAGGAGAAAGGCTATGTTATTGTCCGCAATGCAGTGCCGCCGGAAAATGTCGAAAGACTGAAAGCGCTGCTCTGGGAGTTTGAGGAGAAAGACCCGAACGATCCGTCCACCTGGTATACGCCGCAGCGCCGCGATCACATCATGAAGGAGCTCAACGGCACCGGCATGGTGGAGATCTACAACCACCAGGCGCTGTGGGATAACCGGCAGGTGCAGCGCATCTACGACGCCTTCGTCGACGTCTGGGACATGGAAGAGCTCTGGGTCTCGATCGACCGGGCCAATCTCAATCCGCCCAAGCAGGTCAAGGGCACGAACCAGAACGGCTTCATCCACTGGGACAGCGACACCTCGCTCGACCCGCTGCCGATCGGCGTGCAGGGCGTCTTGAGCCTCGTGAAGCAGGATGGCGACATCGGCGGCTTCCAGTGCATCCCCGAGCTGTTCTACGATTTCGACAACTGGGTGAAGACGCAGCCCGCCGACCGCGACCCGATGCACCCGGACTGGAGCGGCTTCAACATCACCAATATCGAGATGGAGCCGGGCGATCTGATGATCTTCAACACGCTCCTCGCCCACGGCGTCCGCCCCAACCATTCGGATGGGCGCGTGCGCATGGCGCAGTACATCTCGATGTATCCGGCCAACGAGGGGGATGCGGTGGACCGCGCCGAGCGCATTCGCCTGTGGCGCGAACTCGACCATCCGCGGCGCGACGCCTTCCCCGGCGATCCGCGCGAATGGGAGAAAAAGCACGCCACAACCGCCAAACTCACCCCGCTCGGCGAAAAGCTGCTGGGCCTGAGAAACTGGCCGTAACCGGTACGCGCCGAAGCTGAGGGCCCGCCGCATCGGCGGGCCTTTTCACGAGTGCGAGGACAGTCCACCGGGAATGACCACAAGGCCTCCACCGGCCCTGCGCATGAACCGCGGCCAGACCTGATTGCGGCCGTTGCGCTTGGCCGCATCCAACGCGTTGCTCGCCGCCGCGATCAGTTCCTCGCTGCCAACGCTGCCGCCCCCGCCGCCGGTCCGGCTCGCCGCCACCCCGAAGCTCGCCGTCACGAGGCCCCGCGTGGGATGCGGTATCGCCGCCTTCTCGATGGTGCTGCGGATGCGTTCGGCGACGGTCAGCGCATTGTGCAGGTCGGTGCGGCGCAGCAGCACCAGCAGCTCGTCGCCGCTGACACGGAAGATCGTGTCCGTCGCGTCGCGCACCACGCCGCCGATGAGACTGGCGATCCGCTTGAGGCAGAGGTCGCCCGCCATGCTGCCAAGTCCGTCATTGTAGGCCTTGAACTGGTCGATATCGAACAGCACGACCGCGATGTCCTCGCCATCCCGGGCCTTGTTGCGCAGGGCGTCGAGGGTGATGGTGAGGCCGCGGCGGTTTTCGAGCCCGGTCAGCGCATCGCGCAGCGATTTGTCCTCGACCGCGGCGCTCACCACCCGGCCACGGAGGCTCGCGAGGTAGAAATTGCGCTCCTGGCGTTCCGCATGCCACCCGCCCCAGAGCGCGAGGAGCATGGCGCAGCCAAACACCATGGTGTCGGTCACGAGGCGATCGGCCGGGTAATCGGGCAGCGCCAGCAGGCAGGCGAGGAAAATGGCGAAGATGGCGACGGAGCCGGCGAGCGCGAACGCGAAGCGGAGCCGCTGCACCAGGGCGATGAACAGCACCGCCAGCACGATGGCATCGATGTGCCCATCTCGCCCCGGATTCTGGCTCAGCGTCATGACGATGTAGGTGCTGAACACGGCGAGCACGATGCAGGCGCCCGCCCCCGCCTCGCGAATGAAGGGCGAGACGTTGAACCAGGTGGCGGCAACCAGGATGAGCGACAGCGGGATGAAGATGCCGAGCCTGAGCGTCACCGCCACCCAGACGACATCCGGGGTCAGCAGCGCATCCGCGGCAAGGTAGACGGCGAACAGGCCAAGCCCGATAAGGGTGAGCACCGCCAGCTTGCGCGCCCGCCCTGCGCCCGTCTCGATCTCGAGCAACCGCTCCAGCGCCGGCGGAAACCTGAGTTGCGCGCCCCTGCGAGCAAGGGCGGCGTCAATCTCGGCAACCTCGATGCCCACATTCTCCCCAGCTGCGGTCATTCAGCGCCCATCGTTGCGTAACAACCCAATATCGCCCTTCCGGCTTAACGGCCAGAGTGGCGAACCATATCAAGCCAGACGGTGGCGTTAATGGGTCGTTGACGATATTTTTGCGCGCCGGGTGGGCCGGCGCGGCGAGTGCCGCCCTAGGACAGCGCGAAATTGATGCGGTAGCTCAGCGCTTCGGCGATGTGCGGGCGAGCCACCCGATCGGTGCCGGCGAGATCGGCGAGGGTGCGCGCCACCTTCAGCACCCGGTGATAGGCGCGGGCCGAGAGGTTGAAGCGGTCGGCCGCCTGCAGCAGCAGCGCCTGGCTGTCCCTGTCGGGGTTCACCACCTGCTCGATCAGTGTCGGCCCCGCCGCCGCATTGGTGAAAACCGTCGGCTCGCCGCGCTCGAGATAGCGCTGGCGCTGGATGTCGCGGGCCTTTTTCACGCGCGCGGCGACCGCGGCCGAACCCTCCGAGGTGGCGGGCGCGATCATGTCGGCGGCGCTCACCGCCGGCACGTCGATGCGCAGATCGATGCGATCGAGGAACGGCCCCGAAACCCGCCCCTGATAGTCGGTCCGGCAGGCATCGCCGCGCTTGCAGCTGTGGCCGGGCGTGCCCGCAAGCCCGCATTTGCACGGGTTCATCGCGGCGATGAGCTGGAAACGCGCCGGAAACTTCACCCGCGCATTGGCCCGCGCGATGATGGTCTCGCCGCTTTCGAGCGGCTGGCGGAGGCTGTCGAGCACCGCCGGCTGGAACTCCGGCAATTCGTCGAGAAACAGCACGCCGTTATGCGCCATGCTGACTTCGCCCGGCCGGATGCGCAGCCCGCCGCCCACCAGCGCCGCCATCGAGGCCGAATGGTGCGGCGCGCGGAAGGGGCGGCGGTCGCTCAGCGCCCCGCCCGCCAGTTCGCCCGCGATCGACTGGATCATCGACACATCGAGCAGTTCGCGCGGATCGAGCGCCGGCAGGATGGAGGGCAGCCGCTGCGCCAGCATCGATTTGCCGGCCCCGGGCGGACCGATCATCAGGAGGTTGTGGCTGCCCGCTGCGGCCACCTCCAGCGCCCGGCGCGCCACCTCCTGCCCCCGCACTTCGCTGAGATCGGGGAGCGTATCGGCGTGCACCTGCCGGCGGATCATCGGGCGGGCGCACAGTTGATAGCCGCCGAGGTGGTTGACCAGCGCCAACAGGCTCTCCGGCGCCACCACGTCGATGTCGGGGCTCGCCCACGCCGCCTCCGGCCCGGATGGTTCCGGACAGATGATCCCCAGCCCCTGCCGTTCGGCGGCGATGGCGGCGGGCAGCACCCCGACAGTCCGCGCCAGCCGCCCGTCGAGCCCGAGTTCCCCCAGCGCCAGATGCCGCGACGTGGCGTCCGACGGAATCGCCCCGATCGCCGCCATCAGCGCCAGCGCGATCGGCAGGTCGTAGTGGCTGCCCTCCTTGGGCAGGTCGGCCGGCGCCAGGTTCACCGTGATGCGCTTGGGCGGCAGCGCCAGGCCCAGCGCCGAGATCGCGGCGCGCACCCGCTCGCGGCTCTCGGCCACGGCCTTGTCCGGC
>DAORUH010000090.1:0-12748 GCA_035433065.1 Devosia sp.
ATCGTCGGCGATTTCCTCGAGGTCGTGTTTGTGCGTAAGCACGGGGCGATCTTCGAGTACATGCGCTACCTGAAGGACGGCTGGTTCGGGAACTGACGGAACGGCGTGCCGGGTTCGCCCGGCGCGCCCGGCCGCTCCCTGCCGGGCGGCGCGAAGAATCGCGCGGTGCCGCGCCGATCAAGCCGCCCTGAGAATCGTTCTGTCGCCAATTGTGTCTTGTCGCAACCCTCGGGCTCGGGCACGAGGGCCTGCCGTGCTGCCAATAGGGCCGCCGCAACGACGAGACAGTAGAACACGTGAGCGAACTGATCGACCGCATCGCGGCGCTGCCGATCTGGCAGGGCCTGCCCACCATCGAACCGCTGGTCGGCGGGCTCAGCAATCTCAGCTTTGTCGTGCGCGATGCGAGCGGCAAATATGCCGTGCGCACGGGCGAGGATTTTGCCTTTCACAACGTGATCCGCGAGCGGGAACTGATGACGGCGCGCGCTGCCCATGCGGCAGGGTTTGCGCCCGAGGTGGTGTTCGCGGAGCCGGGGATCGTCGTTTCGCGGTTTGTTGAGGGCCGTGTTTTCGGGCCCGCCGATGTGCGGGCCGATATCGGCCGGATCGCCGCGATGCTGCGGCGGTTCCATGCGGACATGCCGGCGGTGGTGAGCGAGACGGGCTACGCGTTCGGCTGCTTTGCGGCGATCCGGGACTATGTCGAAGCGCTGCGCGAGAGCGCCAACCCCGTGGCGCGGGCGCGGATCGGCGATGCCCTTGCCATTGCCACCGAACTGGAGGGAGCGCAGGTGGCGCTGCCGCCGGTGTTTGGCCACAATGACCTGCTGCCCGCCAATATTCTCGATGACGGCGCGCGGCTGTGGCTGATCGATTTCGAGTATTCGGGTTGCGCCACGCCGCTGTTCGATCTGGCAAACCTGTCATCCAACGCCTGCTTCGATGCGGGGCAGTCCGATGAGCTGTTGCGCGCCTACTATGGGGGCGATCCGGGTGCTGACGTGCGGCGGGCGCATGGGGCGATGGAGTGCGCGTCGCTGCTGCGCGAAGCGCTGTGGTCGCTGGTGTCGGAGATGCACCTCGATGCGCCGGGGGCCGACTACGAGGGCTACGCGCAGTACAATTTCGAGCGGTATGACGCGGTGCTGGCGGGGTATCGCGCGCGGTTTGGGGGCTGAGGGCTCGCGGGCCGGCAGAGTGTTGGCCCAACCACAACGTCACCCTCGGGCTCGACCCGGGGGTCCACTCGGTGTGGGCGACTTCCATTGGATCCCCGGGTCGAGCCCGGGGATGACGTGGTGGGTGGGGGCGTTGAGTGGTGCTGAATGGTGTTGCGCGGTTTGTGCTGACTTCGCCCCCCACCCCAGCTTTGCTACGGGCCGTTGGCCCTAGCGGCGCTACCCTCCCCGCGACGGGGGAGGGTGCCCGAATGCGGCACTACGGCCAGTCGGCAAAATTTGCCGGGGAGGCGGAGAGGCGGTTGGTGCCGGTCATGCGGCGGCGGAAGGCGCCGGGGGAGATGCCGATCATGCGCTTGAAAAAATGCGAGAAGTGCGCGGGGTCGCGGAAGCCCAAAGCGTAGCTGAGCTGCTCGATGCTGAGGGTGGAGCGTTCGAGGCCGAGGCCTGCCTCGCGGGCGAGACGCTCGGCGATCAGTGCTTTGGGCGTGCGGCCGAGGCGTCGGGTGCAGAGGCTGTGCAGCCGGTCGGGCGAGATGCCGATGGTTTCGGCGTAGCGGGTGACGGGCCAGTGGGTGCGGAAGTTGGCCTCGACCAGCTCGCGGAATCGTTCGAGGAACCGCGCGTTGGCGCCGATCCCGGCGAGTTCGGCCCCCACCGGTCCGGTGAGCCGCAGCAGCGCCACGAGCAGGATGCGGAACTGCGCCGCGATCACGATGGGCGAGCCTGCCTGGGGCCTGCGCAACTCGTGCAGCATGGCGGCGAGCGTTGCGATCACGTCGATCTCGCCGGGCCGGGCCGGTGGGAGCGGGAGTTCAAGGATGCGCTGGCCGGTGACGCCGAGGGCGGCGACGGGCGACGCCTCGGCGAGGGCGCGGCCGAAAAAATCCTGCGCCACCCAGCCGGCATAGCCGGTCGTGCCGGCCTCTACGCGCAACCGCCGGCCGATTGCCGTCCCCAGCCAGAGGAGGGCCGGCCCGCTCACGCTGACGTCACCGGCGGCGGCCGAGCCGTCTTCCAGGACGACGAAGGAATGCCCCGCGACGTCCGCGGAGCCCAGCCGCCAGACGGTCGGGTGCAGGCCACTATCGATCCGCTGAAGGGTCAGTTCGGCTGACGGTTGCGCCATTTCGGGCCGGTTTTTCGCAAGGACCGCCCAATTATGCGCATTTTATGCGCGACGGGGAAGCCTATGCTTTGCTCCGAGGTCTGCGAAAGAGCGGGGAAACCGCCGTCCGGACCGGGAGGAACAGGCATGCAGAGCGCGGCTTTGCTGATCGACGACGCACTGGCGCCGGCGAGTGACGGGGGGACATTCGACCGGCACGATCCCGTGTTGCGCTCGGTGGCGACGCGCGCCTCTGCCGCTTCCGTCAAGGATGCACTGCGCGCGGCCAATGCCGCCGCGCGCGCCTTCCCGGCCTGGTCCCAGACCTCTCCTTCTGAGCGCCGGGCCTGCCTCAACCGCGCCGCCGACCTCCTGCTCGCGCGGCAGGACGACGTCACCGACGCAATGATCTCGGAAACCGGCGCGACGCGCGGCTGGGCAGGGTTCAACTGTGCGCTGGCGGCTTCGATGCTGCGCGAGGCGGCGGCGATGACGACGCAGATTTCGGGCGAGGTGATCCCCGCCGACACGCCGGGCTCGATCGCCTTCGCCATGCGCCAGCCATGCGGCGTGGTGTTTTCGATGGCGCCGTGGAATGCGCCGGTCATCCTCGCCACACGCTCGGTGGCGATGCCGTTGGCCTGCGGCAATACGGTGGTGCTGAAGGCCTCGGAACTGAGCCCGCGCACCCACGGCATCGTCGGCGAGGTGCTGAGCCAGGCGGGGATGCCGAAGGGCACCATCAATGTCATCCACACGCGGCCCGAGGCGGCGCCCGAGGTGGTCGAGGCGCTGATCGCGCACCATGCGGTGCGGCGGGTCAATTTCACCGGCTCGACGCGCGTCGGCCGGATCATTGCCGAGAACGCGGCGCGGCACCTCAAGCCCTGCCTGCTTGAACTCGGCGGCAAGGCGCCGCTGATCGTGCTCGATGATGCCGATGTCGACCGCGCGGTGGCGGCGGCGGTTTTCGGCGCCTTCTTCCATCAGGGCCAGATCTGCATGTCGACGGAGCGGCTGATTGTCGATGAAACCATCGCCGATGAGTTCGTCGAGAAATTCGTGGCGCGGGCCGCTGCGATCCGGGCGATGGACCCGCGCGACCCCGATTGCGTGGTCGGCGCGATGATCACCGAGAGCGCCGCGCAGCGGGTCAAGGGCCTCATCGACGATGCGCTGGCCAAGGGCGCGGTGCTGCGCGCCGGCGGCCGGCAGGAGGGCGTGTTTCTCGATCCGGCGGTGGTCGACCGCGTGGGGCCGGGCATGCGCATCTACGAGGAAGAGTGTTTTGGCCCGGTCGCGACGATCATGCGCGTTTCGGGCGATGACGAGGCCATCTCAATTGCCAATGACACCGACTATGGGCTCGCGGCCGCCGTGCATTCGCGCGACGTGGCGCGGGCGCTCGGCGTGGCGCGGCGGCTCGAGACGGGTATCTGCCACATAAACGGCGCGACCATCCAGGACGAGCCGCAGATGCCGTTCGGCGGCGTGAAGGCGTCCGGGTACGGCCGCTTCGGCGGTAAGGCGGGCATCGAGGCCTTCACTGAACTGCGCTGGATCACCATCGAGACGGGGGCGGCGCACTATCCGATCTGACGTTCGACGAGGGGACCAACGACAATGGGAGGATCAGAAATGCTGAGACGAAACGTGTTGAAGGTTGCGGCGGGAGCGGTTGCGGCCGCCATGCTGCTGACGGGCGCCGCGGCGGCGCAGGACGTCATCAAGATCGGCGCCAGTGCGCCCAAGACCGGACCGCTCGCAGGCGGCGCGGAGGTCACGCACTGGCCGGCGCTGCACCTGTGGGTGCACGACGTCAACGAGCGCGGCGGCATCGATGTCGGCGGCAAGAAGATGAAGGTCGAACTCACCGAGTACGACGACCGCACTTCTGGTGAAGAGGCGATCAAGAATTACCAGCGGCTCGCGACCGTCGACAAGGTCGACTTCGTGGTCGCGCCATACTCGACGGGGCTCAATATCGCGGCCGCGCCGATCATCGCGCAATACGGCTATCCGCAGCTGGGCGCGACCTCGGTGGGCGATGGGTTTGAAAAGCTCGCGGCGCAGTGGCCGAGCTCGTTCTGGCTGCTCGGCTCCTCGACGGCGTTCGCCGAGGACCTTGCGGGCGTCTTGGTGAAGCTGCGCGACGCCGGGGCCATCGGCAACAAGGTGGCGGTGGTGAACGTCGCCGACGCCTTCGGCATCGAGCTGATGAATGCGGGCAAGCCCGCGCTGACGGCGGCGGGGTTCGAGATCGTCTACGAGACGAGCTATCCGATCGATCAGCAGGACTTTGCGCCCATCATCCAGGCGGCGCAGGCGGCGAAGCCCGATGCGTTCGTGGCCTTCTCCTATCCGCCCGACACGTTCGGGCTGACCGAACAGGCCAAGATCGCCGATCTCAAGGTCGGGGCGTTCTACGTGGGCGTGGCGACGGCCTTCCCGGCCTATGCGGCGGCGAACGGGGCGGCGGCCGAGGGCGTGCTCGGCGCGGGCGCGGTGAACCCGGAAGCCCCGGGCATGCCGGAATGGCGGGCGCGGCACAAGGAAGTGACCGGCATGGAGGCCGACTACTGGGCCTCGGCCATGACCTATGCCAGCCTCCAGATTCTCGAGCAGGCGATCACCCGTGCGGGCTCGCTCGACAAGGCCGCGGTGCTGGCCGAGATCAAGAAGGCGCCGTTCGACACCATCCTCGGGGCGATGGACCTCTCGTCCAACGTTAACCCAAAATTCTGGACGGTCGGGCAGTGGCAGGGCGGCGTGTACTATGGTGTCGCGGCCCGTGGCTTCGACGACATCAAGGAGCCGATCGCCAAGAAGGGCTGGAACTGATCGTGTGAGTTCGTCCGGCGCGGGACGGAAGTCTCGCGCCGGACCTTGAAGCGAGTCCGCCGATGACGATCATCATTACCGGCCTGCTGCTGGGCGGCACCTATGCCCTCGTCGCGGTGGGGCTGACCCTGCAATACGGCGTGGCGCGCATCATGAACCTTGCGAATGGCGAGAACCTCGTCTTCGCCTGCTTCGTGGCGATGTGGCTGTTCACCGGCTTCGCCATCAGCCCGATCCTCGGCATCCTGCTGGTCGTGCCGGTGGCCTTCGTGATCAACTGGGCGATCTATGCCTTTGCGCTGCGGCCGCTGGTGAAACGGGCCAAGACCCGGGGGCAGCTCGAGGTGGACTCGATCCTCTCGACCTTCGGGCTGATGTTCATTTTCCAGGGCATCATGCTGCTGACGTTTGGCGGGCAGGTGTTCAAGTATTCCTATCTCGCCGATCCGGTGACGATCTTCGGGACGAACTATGGGCTCAACCGGGTGGTCGCTTTCCTCGCGGCTGTGGTGATCACCGGGGCGTTGTGGCTGTTCCTCTACCGGACGCGCTATGGCACGGCGATCCGCGCCGTGGCGGTCGATCCGGTATCGGCCTCGCTGGTGGCCATCGATGTGCCGAAGGCATCCGCGTTTGCGTTTGCGCTGGGCGGGGCGCTGACGGCGGCCTCGGGCGTGCTGCTGTCGAGCTTTTATGCCTTCAACGCTTCGCTCGGCGTCACCTTCACCATGAAGGCGCTGATCGTCGTCATCATGGGCGGGGTGGGCGATGTGCGCGGCGCAGTGATCGCGGCGCTGCTGCTGGGCCTTGCCGAGACGGCGGTGGCGAGCCTCATCGATCCGGGCCTCACCATCGCCGCGACCTATGCGCTGTTCATCCTCGTGCTGCTGTTCCGGCCGCAGGGCCTGTTCGGCCGGAGGACGACATGAGCGCGCTGACGCACAAGGAATGGCGGGCGGTCGCCGTATCGGCCGCGCTGCTTGGCGTGGCGGCGCTGCTGCCGGTTTTCGATCAGGGCTTTGTGCTGTCGCTGAGCCTGAACATCGTCATGTACATGGTGCTGTGCACGGCGTGGACGCTGTTCTCGGGGCCGACGCATTACATCTCGCTCGCGACTGCTGCGTTCTTCGGCATCGGCACCTATGCGGTGGCGCTTGGCATCGGCACGCTGCCGTTCCCGCTGCTGGTGCTGATCGGGGCCGGGGGCGCGGCGCTGCTGGCAGCGGTCGTCGGGCTGGCGACGCTGCGGCTGAGCGGGGTCTATTTCGTTATCTTCACGCTTGGCCTCGCGGAGCTGATGCGGCAGGTGGTGACGTGGCTGCAGACGCAGTTCGGTTCGGCACTGGGGCTCTATGTGCTCACCGATTTTCGCGAGATGCACATCTACTGGATGCTGCTTGGCGTCGGCGCGCTGGTCTATCTCGTGGGCTTCCTCATCAACCGCTCGCGCCTCGGCTTTGCCATGCGCATCATCGGCAATGACGAGACGGTGGCGCGGCATGTCGGCGTCGATACGGCGCGCGCCAAGGTCATCCTCTTCACCGTCTCGGGCGCCTTCATCGGTGCGGTGGGGGCGATCCTTGCACCGCGCTACAGCTACGTGACCTCGCCCGCTGCGTTCAACCCGATGATCTCGTTCCAGGTGGTGATCATGGCGCTGCTGGGCGGCACCAACCGGCTGTGGGGACCGCTGCTCGGCGTCATCCCCTTCACCATCCTGTTCGACCAGATCTCGGCCTATTTCCCCAACCACACGAGTCTCGCCATCGGCATCGCCTTCATGGCCATCGTCTACCTCCTGCCGCGCGGCGTGCTGGGGGTGTGGGAGGATATCGTCCGGTTGCGCGGGCGGGTTCGGATTGCGCCGGCCGGTGAGAAGGCGCGGACATGAGCGCCGCTATCCTCTCGGTCGAAAAGGCGCGAAAAACCTTCGGCGGGCTGGTGGCGGTCGACGATGTGTCGTTCGACGTGAAGGAGGGCGAACTGCTGGGGCTGATCGGCCCCAATGGCAGCGGCAAGACCACGATGCTGAACCTTGTCTCGGGCGCGCTGAAGCCGAGCGGCGGCAGCATCGTGCTGGCGGGTGAGCCGATCGGCGGGCGGCCGGCGCACCAGATTGCGCAGCGCGGTGTGGCGCGGACGTTCCAGCTGGTGCGCATCCTTCCCTTGATGACGGCCGAGGAGAACGTCATCGCCGGGGCGGTGTTCGGCCATGTGCGGCTGTGGGGCGATGAGGCGCGCAAATCGGCGCAGGCGCTGCTCGACCGTGTCGGGCTTTCCGGGCGCGGCGCGGCGCAGACCGGCGAGATGACCTATATCGACCAGAAGCGGCTGGAACTGGCGCGGGCGCTCGCCGCCAATCCGCGGCTGCTGCTGCTCGACGAGTGGCTGGCGGGGCTCAATCCGAGCGAATTGAAGACCGGCATTTCGCTGATCCGCGACCTGCGCAACGAAGGCCGTACCATCATCATGGTCGAGCACGTGATGGACGCGATCCGCTCGCTGTGTGACCGCGTGGTGGTGATGTCGAGCGGCAGAAAGATCGCCGACGGTGAGGTGGGGCAGGTGCTGTCCGACCCGGAAGTGGTGCGGGCGTATCTGGGGGACGGCCATGCTCAGGGCTGAGCATGTTTCCGTCAGCTATGGCGCGCACCGGGCGCTGGACGACGTGTCGGTGCGTGTCGAGCTGGGCGAGATCGTTGTCATCCTTGGGGCCAATGGCGCGGGAAAGTCGACGCTGCTGAAGGCCATCGCCGGATTGATCCGATCGCCGGGAGCGGTGGTAGCGATCGGTGACGAGCCGCTTGCCGGAAAATCGGCCAACCGCATTGTCGAAAGCGGCATTGCGCTGGTGCCGGAAGGGCGCGGCATCTTTGGCGATCTCACCGTGGCCGAGAACCTGGCGCTCGGCGCCTATGGCCGGCAGGCGCGGGCGCAGAGCGCGGCGCGGCTGCGGCAGGTGCTGGCGCTGTTCCCAAAACTGGGCGAGCGCCGCGGGCAGGTGGCGCGCACCATGAGCGGGGGCGAGCAGCAGATGGTCGCCATCGGCCGGGCGCTGATGAGCAATCCGAAAATCCTGATGCTGGATGAGCCCTCGCTCGGGCTGTCGCCGCTGCTGTCGGGCGAGCTGTTCAAGTCGCTGCGGGCAATTGGCGAAACCGGGGTCGGCATCCTGCTGGTCGAGCAGAATGCGCGCGCCAGTCTTGCGATTGCGGACCGCGCCTATCTCATCGAGAACGGACGCATTGTCGGCGAGGGCAGGGCGGCGGCGATGCTGGACGATCCGGCAGTGCAGAAGGCGTATCTGGGCGGGGGCGCGGCTTCGGCGCACAAGCCGTTCGGGCTCGAGCCGGTCGCCGCGCCGATGGCGCCTGCCGCGCCACCGACGATTGCGGGCATGGTGGAGCGCGCGGCGCAGATTCATCGCACCCATATTCGCGGGCAGCAGGGCCGGTTGGCTGCGGGCGGCGCGGTTGCTGTGGCGTCCGTTGTGCGACCCGTGGGGCCAAGCGGCGCGGCGATGAGCGCCGGCGACCTCAGCCGCAGCGCGGGCGACATGGCGGAGCGGGCGCGGGCGATCCTTGTCGCGCATATTGCGGCGAAGCGTCTTTCGGCGCTGGCCCCACCCCTGGCCCTGCCGCCCCCGCCGCTGGCGATTGCCGATGGCTCGGCGCGGGTCATCGAAAAGGCCAAGAAGGCGAAGAAGAAGTAGGCCGCAGGAGGCGCAGATGAAGCAGATCGAAGGCATGTACATGGGCGGCAACTGGACCGCGACCAGCCGGACCTTCCCCGACTACAACCCTTCCGACGGCAGCGTCTGGGCCAACATTCCCGATGCGGGCGTCGCCGAGACGCGCGCCGCGATCGAGGCCGCGCACGCCGCGTTTCCGGCCTGGGCGGCGCTGCCCTTCAACAAGCGCGCCGAGCTGATCAGCAAGGCCGGCCACATCTTCGAAGGCCGCCGCATGGAGATCGCGGATGCGGTGATGGCCGAGGGCGGCGGGTGGTTCGGCAAGGCGATGTTCGAGACCGGCTACACGGCGGAAATCTTCCCCGCGGCAGCGGCCGTCGCCTATGCCTCGATCGGTGAGGTGCTGCCGTCCGAGCACAACAAGGTGTCGCTGGCTGTGCGCCGGCCGATGGGCGTGATCTCGGTGATCTCGCCGTGGAATTTTCCGCTGATCCTCAGCGCACGCGGCTTCATGTTCCCACTGGTCGCGGGCAACACGATTGTGCTGAAGCCATCCGAGGACACGCCGTATCTGGGCGGCCTGCTGTTTGCAGAAATTTTTGAGGAAGCGGGGCTGCCCAAGGGCGTGTTCAACGTCGTCACCTGCTCGCGCGACAACGTCGCGGCGGTGGGGGACGAGCTGATCGAGAACCCGCTGGTGAAGGGCATTTCGTTCACCGGCTCTACGGCGGTGGGGCGGATGGTGGCGGCGAAGGCCGGGGCGCATCTCAAGAAGTGCTGCGTGGAGCTTGGGGGGAAGAACTCGATCATCGTGCTCGACGATGCCGATCTCGAGCGCGCCACGCAGGCGGCGAACTTTGGCGCTTTCATGCATCAGGGCCAGATCTGCATGTCGGTGGAGCGGGTGATCGTCGCCGATAAGGTCTATGACCGGTTCATGGAGAAGTTCCTGCCGCGGGTGAGGAAACTCAAGGTCGGGCCGACCAGCGACAAGGACAACGTGCTCGGCCCCGTCATCAACGACCGGGCCGCTGAGCGGCTGAAGCGGCACTTTGACGACGCGCGCGCCAAGGGCGCGAAGATTCTTGTGGGCGGCGAGATCGAGGGGCGGTTCGTGTCGCCGACGGTGTTTTCGGGCGTGACGCCCGACATGCTGGTCTACCAGGAAGAGTCGTTCGGGCCGGTGTGTTCGGTGTTCAAGGTGCGCAATGACGATGAGGCGGTGCGCATCGCCAATGACAGCGAATACGGGCTGACGGCGGGCGTGATGACTGCCGACGAACAGCGCGGGCTCGCCATCGTCAACCGGCTCGATACGGGCAACTGCCACATCAACTGCTCGCCGGTGAACGACGAGCCGCATGTGCCCTTCGGCGGCTTCAAGGCCTCCGGTTCGGGCAAGCATGGCGGGCGGTGGTCGATGGAGACCTTCACCGAGACGCGCTGGATCACGCTGGACCGTGGCGAGCGGCCGTATCCGCCGGTGTTCTGAGGACTCAGTCGCCGAGCTTCCCCATCAGGCGGAAGTAGCCCTGGCCGCAATAGCCGTTGAACAGCGACGCCTCGTAGACCGGGCCGTAGATGCCGGTGTCGTTCTTCGGCCGCGGGTTGGTGACGCCCTCGCGGGTGATCGAGATGTTCATGTCGGGGCTGACGACGCCCTGCCAGTTGTGACCGCCCGAGTTGAACGCGATCGTGCCATCCGGGGAGATGCGCGCCTCGCCGCGATAGTAGGGGGCGCAGGTCTGCGCCTTGGCGCCGGAATAGGACGTGTAGTAGCCGCGCTCGAAAGCGAAGAGTCCGGCCGGGATCGGCTGCGCCGATGCCATGACGTTGCTCGGCACGGCGGTGTCTGCCTGGCCCTGGCACTGCTGCGTCACAGTGGTCTGGGCGGCCTGTCCTTCGACATAGCTCGCATTGATGCGCGCAAGGGCGGCGGCGGTTTTCAGCTGCCCGCAGGTCAGCACCGTGCCGGTGTCGGGCTGCTGCTGGCCGCTCGCCTGACAGGCGGCCGAACTGTGGAAGCAGGCGCAGTTGAGCTGGCTTCCCGTCATGTTGCCGAGGTCGGCCTGATCGATCGAGGGGCAGGAGCTGTTGATGCGCAGCTCCTGCGCGCCCGCGGCCGATGCGACGGCGAGCATGACGAAGGCAACGAAGGCGGCAACCAGCCCGTTAAGCCGGGTCACATTTGGCGCGCGAAACATAGAACATCCCCGTAGTGGCATTCTCGTAGACGTCGGCGAACAGTCGTCCGAACCCGGCCGCGAAGGCCACATACCGTTCCGGACCGAGCCCGTGGTGGTCGTAGTCGTGGACGCCCTCGTCGCCGAGGTCAAAGAAGACCGCAGCAAGATCGTCCGGTTTTACTTTCATATATTCACTGCGGCGGCGCATGAAGCCCCCCGCCATGAAGTCTGCGTGTAGTTCAATACATTTGACGCGGTTCTGGTCGGCCATCGTCAGCTTGTCGAGCAGGTTGTGAACCGACTGGAAGCGGTGTGCCGTCTCGTGCGCCAGCACCGCGGTGACGTGGTTGAGACTGTGCTCAGCCACGCCCCAGATGAAATCGGTCCCCATTACCAGCGTGCCGTCGCGGCTGAGATCAACATAGGCGCCGTACTCGCTGGCGCTCATGCAGGCTGCCGGGAAGCTCACCTGATAGTAGGTCTCAAGCTCCTCGATGGTTGAGGCCAGATAGGCCCGCATCCCCGGGTTGTCGTACTGCTCGAGCGGCACCTCGCTGCCCTCGCAGGCGGCCTGCGCCGTTCCGCACAGCCCGAGGAGGAGGGCCGCGGCGGCAAGTGCATGGCGGATCACATCTCCCGCGATCATGCCCAGCGCTCCCACCGCCCCTCGCTCCGGTCCTAAGAGTTGGCCGCGACCTGGTCGAAGATCCAGTCGCGATAGGTCGAAAGCCGCGCATAGACGCCGGGGTAGCCGGGTTCGGCGCAGCCGCGCCCAAAGCTCACCACCCCCACGAGGAGATAGCCGGTCGGGCCGTCGCGAGCGATCAGCGGCCCGCCGCTATCGCCGGAGCAGGAGTCGTGGATACCTTCCGGGTAGCCGGCGCAGATCTGGTCGGCCTCCGACATGCCCTCGTAACCGTGGCAGGCCGATATATCGAGCCGCCGCACGCCGAGTTCGTTGAGCGTCGCGGAGCTGACCGTGTCGCCGAAATTGAGCACGCCCCAGCCTGCCACTTCGAGGCAGCCTTCCGCCGGCGAGGAGACCTGCTCCTGCCGCGCGTTGGCAATGAACGGCAGTTCGTCGTCGCCGATCGGCATGGGTTCGCTGAGCTTGATCAGCGCCAGATCGGGAATCTTGGTCAGTTCATAGCCCGGATGGACGATGGCGAGGCTGGCGGTGATGCCGCTCGCCGCCCAGGTGCCGTCAGCCGCGGGGCGGCGGATGGAAATGTCGGAGGCGTCGGTGGGGTTGCCGTCGAAATCGTACATGCAGTGCGCTGCGGTCAGCACCCATTGCGGGCTGATCATCGAGCCGCCGCAATACTGGTAGCCGCCGCTGTTGGAGACCAGCGCGACGATGAACTCCCAGTTGCTCGGGCGGGCAGATTTGCCCCCCACGATGCGCAGTTCCATCGTCTTGGTGACGGGGTTGAGGCACTCGAAATCGGCGAGCGCCGCGCCGACGCCCTGCGCCATCGCCACGGCGGCGACCAGCGCGCCGAGCGCGAACGTCTTGAGTATGCGGGATAGACGCGGCCGGCTGGCGGCGATCTGTCCGGTTGAACCTCGGTTGAACATGTCAGTCCCCAGATGCGTGCGGTCAGGCGGTCACTGCGCCTTGTAGGAAATGTAGAGGATGTCGCGGCCGGTGCAGGTTGCCCCGCCCTGCTTGTGGCTGCCGAGGTGGCTGCGCACCTCGCCCGGGCGCGACCAGGCGTCGGCTTCGAGCTGCTGGTCCTCG
>DAORUH010000091.1:0-12645 GCA_035433065.1 Devosia sp.
CGCTCGGGCGAGTACCAGAAGCCGTTGTAGATCAGCTCGGCATATTTCGGCATCAGCTCATCCTTCAAATGAGCTTCGCCGCGGTCGAGGGTGATCGACTCGATGCCGCGGTGCGCCGCGAGCAGGATCGTGCCGCCGGGGGTCTCGTAAAGGCCGCGGCTCTTCATACCGACGAAGCGGTTCTCGACCAGATCGAGCCGGCCGACGCCGTGCTTGCCGCCAAGCTCATTGAGCTTGGTGAGCAGCATCGCGGGGCTGAGCTTTACGCCGTTGACCGAAACCGCATCGCCCTTCTCGAAGCCGACGGTGATGATCTCGGGCTCGTTGGGAGCCTTCTCCGGATCGACGGTGCGCTGCGCGATGTAGTCGGGCGCGGGCACGGACGGGTCTTCGAGCACCTTGCCCTCGGACGAGGTGTGCAGCAGGTTCGCGTCAACCGAGAACGGGGCGTCGCCGCGCTTGTCCTTGGCGATCGGGATCTGGTTCTTTTCGGCGTAGTCGATGAGCTTGGTACGGCTCTGCAGGTCCCACTCGCGCCACGGCGCGATGACGCGAATCGAGGGATCGAGCGCGTTGGCGGTCAGTTCGAACCGGACCTGATCATTGCCCTTGCCGGTGGCGCCGTGGCTGACGGCATCGGCGCCGGTCTCCTGCGCGATTTCGACCAGGCGCTTGGCGATCAGCGGGCGGGCGATCGAGGTGCCCAGCAGGTACTGGCCCTCATAGACGGTGTTGGCGCGGAACATCGGGAACACGAAGTCGCGCACGAACTCCTCGCGCAGGTCCTCGATGTAGATGTCCTTGATGCCCATCATCTCGGCCTTCCTGCGGGCCGGTTCGAGCTCTTCGCCCTGGCCGAGGTCGGCGGTGAAGGTCACCACCTCGCAGTGATAGGTCTCCTGCAGCCACTTGAGGATGATCGAGGTATCGAGGCCGCCGGAATAGGCGAGCACAACTTTCTTGATGTCGTTTGCCATAACGCTTTGCTTTGCGAGGAGGCCCCAAGCGGCCGGTTGCCCGGGGTTTAAGCAGACGGACGGCCCGGACGCAACCGGGCGCGGTGACGCCCCGCTAGAGCGGGCGGGCCATGACGAAATCGATGAAGTCGTATGGGCCCATGCGGACCGGCACTTCGGCCTCCACTGCAAAGCCGCGCGAACGGTAAAAGGCGATGGCCGGGGCGTTGCCATTGTTGACGTAGAGCCCGACGCTTTCGCTGCCCGGGAAGGCGGCGATGCCGGTGTCCATCAGCCGCTTGCCGAGCCCCAGCCCGCGGGTGCTGGCGCGGACGTAGAGCTTCTTGATCCAGACGCGCGTGCCGTCGCGATAGGCCGAGCCGAAGCCGGTATCGACGCCGTCAACGGTGGCGATCCAGTAGCGGTGGCCGCGCTCCGCGATGTCGGCACTGAGCGTGTCGAGGGCGTAGATTTCGGCCAGCATGCCCGGAATGCGATCGGCCGGGATGATGCCGGCAAAGGCCTCGGGCCAGATTTCGAGGGCGAGCGCCCGGACGCGGGGGAGGCCCTCGGGGCCGATGGGTTCGATTTCGATGGTGCCGGTCATGTCCGCACTTTCATCGGGAGCGGGGCGGCTGGCAAGCCGGTGCGGCGCATGCGAGAAGGTGCGGTTCCTCCGGATGCTTCCCATGCCTGCCTTCATCCCCGATCTGTCAGTCATTCTCGCGTTCGCGCTGGCGGGCTTTGTGCTGGCGATTACGCCGGGGCCGGACATGGCGCTGCAAATGAGCCGGGCGATCAATTACGGGTTCTGGCACGGGGTGGCGACCGGGTTCGGCGCGATGACCGGGCTCATCGTCCACACGACATTCGCGGCGCTGGGTGTCTCGGTGCTGATCGTCGCCGCGCCGCCGCTGTTCATGGCGCTGAAGATCGCGGGCGCCGCGTATCTGATCTGGCTGGCGTTCCAGGCGATCACCAAGGGCGGAGGCCTGCGGCTCGCCGAGCGGGCGAAGAAGGTGCCGACGCTCTGGCAGAGCTATCTGTCGGGGATCGGGGTGAACCTGCTCAATCCCAAAGTGGTGCTGTTCTTCGTGACGTTCTTTCCGCAATTCGTCGATGCGCACGATCCGGCGGCGCCGCAAAAGCTGTTCTTCCTCGGGGCGGAGTTCATCGTGCTGTCGATTCCGCTGATGGTGCTGACGGTGTACTTTGCGCGGCTGATCGCCGATGCGTTCCGGCGCACCAAGTGGGTGGAGCGGGCAATCAACTGGGCGTTCGCCGGAATTTTTGCGACGTTTGCCGCCGTGATCCTCACGGCGCAGGCGCGGCACTGAGTTTGATGCAGTTGCGGAGTTTCATATTGTCCACGGTGTCATTCCTGCGCAGGCAGGAATCCCTGTTTGCGGTGGTGCGGCCATATCCTGAAACGGAGATTCCTGCGTTCGCAGGAATGACCCGGCGGGTGGGGCAGGGTCTTGCCGGGCGGGAGCGCAGCGCATGAACTACCGTCACGCCTTTCACGCCGGCAACTTTGCCGATGTCGCAAAGCACCTGATCGTCACGCGGATCGTGGAGTACCTTAAACTCAAGGATGCGGCGTTTCGGGTGATCGATACGCATGCGGGGATCGGCCGCTACGATCTCACGGGCGACGAGGCGAAGCGCTCGCCTGAGTGGCAGGAGGGCATCCAGAAGCTCTTCAACAAGGGCCTGCCGGACGCGGCCAAGGCGCTGGCGCAGCCCTATCTCGATGTCGTTCATGGCGAGAACCGCAAGGGCAATGCGCTCGTCGCCTATCCGGGTTCGCCGCTGCTCGTGCGGCGGCTGATGCGGCCGCAGGACCGGCTGTCGGCGATCGAGCTGCATCCGAAGGATGCCGAAACGCTGGGCGGGTTGTTTGCCGGCGATATCCAGGTGCGGGTGATCGAGCTCGACGGCTACCTTGCGCTCGGGGCGCATGTGCCGCCCAAGGAAAAGCGCGGGCTGGTGCTGGTCGATCCGCCGTTCGAGGAGGCGGGCGAGTTCGAGCGGATGGTCGAGGGCCTGGTGAAGGCCCACAAACGCTGGCCGGGCGGCACCTATGCGCTGTGGTATCCGGTCAAGGAGCCGCGCGAGGTGAATGCGTTCATCGCCGATCTCAAGGCGACAGGAATCGGCAAGATTCTGCGCGCGGAGCTGACCATCGCCGCTCCCGCGGTGCCGTCGCGGCTTTACGGCACCGGCATGATCATCGTGAACCCGCCATTCGTGCTCGAAGACGAGCTGAAGGTGCTGCTGCCGGCGCTGGCGAAGCTGCTCGCCGATGACGGCAAGGGCGGCTACCGGCTGGAATGGCTGCGCGGGGAGTAGGCGGCTCGGCCGATCCGCAGGCAGGGCCGACAAGGCCAGACGCGGGCAAGTTCCACTGTCTGAGGTTCGCGGCTCCGTCAGGTGATTCCGAGGCGTGCCAAATGACGCTTTCGGTTCCACCGCTCCATCTCTTCCGGAGTGAATGGGTAGGGAGAATTCTTGTCGGCGAGAACAGTGAAGCCGAGCCACAGCATCACGACCCCGGTGAAGAAGGCGAGATAGCCGGCAGCGGCGGCCCAATTCCACAGCGGTACCGTTTGGTGCGAATACACCTCGACGACGTACCAGGCATTCAGGGGCAGGTACCCAAACACGACCGTGGCCAAGCCGGGGTTATAGAAGCTCTTCAGCTTCAGATTCATGCCGACGCCGTGGATGAAGAACTGGGCGACGCCGAACAGCACCATCCCGAAGCCAAGCCACACGGCGCCGGGGAAAGACACCGGCAGGAGAACATACGGGTACGCCGCCCAGACGTTTATGAAGAGGTTGTTATTCTGATTGAGCGGGTACCGGTTGGCGGGGCCACCCATCGGCCTCACGACCTCGTTGTAGCACCACGGAAAGCCGCCCGGCCAACCGAGCTCTTCGAACTGGTGCAGCGTAAGAGCCGCGAAGAAGAGAAGCAGGATCACCTGGACCGTCTGGAGGTTGCCGAGAAGCGCGTACGCGATGGCGATGGCCGCAACCACGAGGCCGAAATTGTACCAGTGTCTGCGAACCAGGTTCATCATTGCTTCGCCCCCAAGATTTTGTGGCTCAATGCCAATGCGACGAAACAAGCAGCTGCAATTCGGACTTGAAGATTCGGCTCGCATTAGCTGCCAGGATACTCGGTGCGAAACCGATCACTGCGGCGCAGACTACCCGGTCCGACAAACTCGCCGCCAACTTACCTTGCCGACATCAGACTGGCGGCCATTCGGATTTGGCTACGCGCATATGAGCCCAGGCCCTGGAGGTCGATCTCGTAGCAGCTCATTGCCATGCGCTTGAGCGCAAAGGCCCTCAGCCGATCTCGCGAACGAGGTCCAGAACGTCGAGGATAGCGGGAAGGCGGCGGAAGCGCGAGGCGTCGATGGGGTCGGCGTCGATGTCGAGCGTCCAGACGTGCTCGGACGGGATGTGCACGCCCCAGGCGCCGGCTTCGAGCGCAGGCGTGACATCGGCGCGCATCGAATTGCCGATCATCATCGAGCGGGCGGGGCCGTCGCCGTGGCGGGTGAAGATGCGCTCGTAGACGGCTTTGGTCTTGTCGGAGACGATCTCGATCTCGTCGAAGAAATCGATGAGGCCGGAGGCTTCGAGCTTGCGCTCCTGGTCGAACAGGTCGCCGCGGGTGACGACGAGCAGGCGGTGGTCGGGCTTGAGGGCGGCCAGCGTGTCGCGCACGCCGGGGAATGGGTCGACCGGGTGGGTGAGCATGGCGCGGCCGAGCTCGACCAGTTCGCCGATCAGTTTGCCGGGGACGCGGCCATCGGTCACCGAGACGGCCGTCTCAACCATCGAGAGGGTATAGCTCTTGATGCCAAAGCCGTAGTGGCGGACGTTGCCGATCTCGGTGTCGTGCAGTGCGGACTCGATCTTGCCCGGATCGCCGTAGGGGGTCAGCAGCTCGAGGAACCGGTCCTTGGCGGCGACGAAATACTTTTCATGATGCCAGAGCGTGTCGTCGGCATCGAAGGCGATGGTCGATAGTTCAGGCACTGGTCAGCGCGTCTCGCTCTTTCTTGCTCAGCCGCTCGCTTTCGGACTTGAGCTGGCCGCAGGCAGCGAAGATGTCACGGCCGCGCGGGGTGCGGACGGGCGAGGCGTAGCCGGCGCGGTTCACGATGTCAGCGAACTGCTCGATGCGCTTCGAGGACGAGCACGCATAGTTGGTGCCCGGCCAGGGATTGAACGGAATGAGATTGATCTTGGCCGGAATGCCGGCCAGCAGGCGCACGAGTTCGCGCGCGTCGGCGTCGCTGTCGTTGATGTCGCGCAGCATCACATATTCGAAGGTGATGCGGCGGGCGTTGGAGAGGCCCGGATAGGTGCGGCAGGCCTCAAGCAGGTCCTTGAGGGGATACTTCTTGTTGATCGGCACCAGCATGTCGCGCAGGTCGTCGCGCACGGCGTGCAGCGAAATGGCGAGCATGACGCCGATCTCGCGGCCGGTCGGCTCGATGAAGGGCACGACGCCGGAGGTCGAAAGCGTGATGCGGCGCTTCGACAGTGAGATGCCCGTCTCATCCGAGGCGATGAGCAGTGCGTCCTTGACGTTGTCGTAGTTGTAGAGCGGCTCGCCCATGCCCATCATCACCACATTGGTGATGGCGCGGCTGTCGCCCTCGGAGCCGCCCGAACCACGCGGCGCGGGCACAAGGCCGCCGTCATTGGGACGCACGCCGCCGGGGAAATCGCCGAGCCGCTCGCGCGCCATCAGCACCTGGCCGAGAATCTCGCCGGCGGTGAGGTTGCGCACCAGCCGCTGCGTGCCGGTGTGGCAGAACGAGCAGGTGAGGGTGCAGCCGACCTGGCTGGAGACGCACAGCGTGCCGCGATCTTCCTCGGGGATATAGACGGTCTCCACCTCGACGGGCGGCAGCAGCGGGTTCTCGGCGTCGCGGAAGCGGAACAGCCACTTGCGGGTGCCGTCGGTCGACACCTGCTCGGTGACGATCTCAGGCCGCTCGATGCGGAAATTGTCGGCGAGCAGCTGGCGCGTGCCCTTGCCGATATTGCTCATCAGCTCGAAGTCGGTGACGCCGCGGTGATAGATCCAGTTCCAGATCTGCGACGAGCGCATCTTGGCTTCGCGCGCCTCGATGCCGGCGCCTTCGAGGGTCGTGGCAAGCTTTCCGCGGTTGAGCCCGACAAGCGACGGCTTGCCGGCGCGCAGCTTGCGCGCAGCAGCATTGTCCGCGTGGTCGAGGTTGAGGGCGAAGCTCATCGATGTTCCATGGTGCTGGCGCGCCATAACATAGTGCACGCCACAGCGCAAAGAAGGGCAGGTCTGCGGCTGGTGCCTAGCAGCCGCCTTCGATGGCGCGCTGGGCGGCGGTGGCGCCGGAGAGCGAGAAGATCTGGGTGACGGCAACGCCGGCGGCGGAAACGCCGTCAACGGTCAGCGTCGAGCCGGCGCGGATGGCGCTGGCGAGGCCGGAACTGGTGGCCGGATCGAGCAGCCAGGCGGAATCGCTCTCGGTAAACAGCTGGAATACCTGCCCGCCGACCGTCACGGTGGCCGGGGCGCCGGCCTGGAAGGGGAAGCCGGCGACGAGGTTGAACTCGCTGGCGACGCCCTCGGACGGCCGGTTGGTGAGGTAGAGATAGGCCTGGGTGAAGCCCTCGGGGGTCGGGGTGACCTCCTTGGGCAGGCTCATGGCAAAGCAGAGGGCCCCGGCGCCTTCGGTCGCCGAATAGGCCGACCAGTCACGGTATTCGCCGATGAGGCGCACGGACTGGGCCGCGGCCGGCAGGGCGCCGAGCGTTGCGAAGAGGACGGCAAAGCCCCAGTGGGCAGCGCGTTTGTGCATTTTGGTCAGGGGCCTTTCGTCGCCGGATATCTAGCAGCGGGCGGCGAAGGACGCCACCCGCGCGTTGCCGTCATCAACGGCTCAGGCGGGCGGCGGGTTTCAGGCGCAGGCCTTGTCGATTTCGCCCATCGCGGCGGTGACGCCGCCGAGGTCGTAGGTATCGGTGGTGTTGGTGCCGCGCTGGCTGGTGCCCTTCACGGTGAGCTTGGTGCCGGCTTTCATGGCCGCAACGAAGCTGCCTTCGTCCTCGGCGCTGGCAAGCCAGGCGGCTTCGCCCTCGGTCATCATTACATAGGCCTTGCCGTCGATGGCGGCGCTGGCATTGGCTTCGCCGCTGCTGAACGGATAGCCGATGAGCGTCTGCACCTCATTCTTGGTGCCGAGGCCCTTCCTGTGAATGATGAGGAAGTGGATCGGGCTGCGCTTTACCCCGGCCGGTTCACTGCCGGTCGGCGCGGCCGAAATGTAGCACATCTCGCCATTGGCGTCGGTGCCCTTCCAGGCGGTCCAGTTCTTGAAGGTCCCCAGGTTCTGCATCTGCTGGGCGGAGGCCGTCCCGCCGAAAGAGCCAAGTGCGAGGAGCGCGACCAGGGCGGTCGTCAGCCCGGAGCGGAGGAATGTCATCCCGGAACATCCTTGTTCGGTGGTTGCGTCAGTCGCATGCACGCCTCCGGAATGGTAGCCACGCATGGTTACCAACCTCTCAAGAGGAGACGGCATTTGAGTTAGTTGGTGACCTTAGCGGTAATCTTGTCGGCATTTTGGCGCAGCGTCGCCGGGTGGGGTCTGTTTGGACCCCGTTGGTTAACGTCGCGTTAAGGCTATTTGCGGCCGCCGTCAGGCTGCAAGCGGGTAAGCCTGCTCGACAAGGTAGGGGCCGCCGCCCACGGAATCGCGGCTGGAGAACAGCACGAACCGCCTGACCGGGAACTCGAGCGGCTCGAAACGGCCGGAAAACGCGAGGAATCGCGCCACTTCCTCGGCCGTGCCGCCCCGCAACCGCGCCAGCGCCACGTGCGGCACGAACTTTCGGCCATCGGGATCGAGGCCAAGCCGTTGCAGCACCCGTTCCTGGGCGGCCTGCAGCCGCTGCAGGGTGGTATTGTTCTCGACGCCCGCATACAGCGCCCGCGGCTTGTCACCGCCGAACGAGTTGAGATGATTGACCTTTATGGTGAACGCTTCCGAGTGCACGAGGTGATCGAGCGCGTCGGTGACCTCGCCGGCGGTCGAATAGTCGACATCGCCGATGAAGCGCAGCGTGATGTGGTAATTTTCGGGGTCGATCCAGCGGGCGCCGTACATGCCGCCACGCTTGAGTGACAACGCGAGGCCCACATGTGCCGGCACTTCGATGCCGGTAAAGAGCCTGGGCATGGCGTCCTGCCCTTTCTCGGGCGTACGTCACCCGATTCGAGTTCCAGGACGAGCCTAGCGGCGCTCGTGCGACGCCGCAATGACGTCGGGACTGCCGTGCACTGGCGGGTGGCGGCAGAACGCCAGCCATTCCGGCTAAGCTCCAGAAATCCTGCGACATTACTGTTTGGTCACAAGGCCGCGGGTCTCTTGTAACCGGGGCGTATCGCAATCATATTGTTGCGCAAGACGGAATAGAGGGGCGAAGGTTCGCCGCCGTCACTGTGAAAGGACTATTCGACCATGGCAGCATTTGACCGACCGACAGTTGCCGCGCGGCCAGGAACCGCTGCGGTCATCGACGAAGGCCTGCGGAGCTATATGCTCAAGGTCTATAACTACATGGGCCTCGGCCTGGTGGTGACCGGGCTTGTCGCCTGGTTCGCCGCGAACGCTGCGGTGACCACCGATCCGGCCGCCGCCGTTGGGCAGCTGTCGAGCGGCCAGTACGTGACCCAGTGGGGCGCGCTGCTGTTCAACAGCCCGCTGATGTGGGTGTTTGCGTTCGCCCCGCTCGCCTTCGTGCTGGTGCTGAGCTTCGGCATCAACAAGCTCTCGCCGGTCGCCACGCAGGCTCTGTTCTGGGCGTTCTCGGCCATCATGGGCCTGTCGCTCAGCTCGATCTTCCTCGTCTATACCGACGCCTCGATCGCCAAGGTGTTTTTCATCTCGGCGGCGACGTTCGGTGCGATGAGCCTGTATGGCTACACCACGAAGCGTGACCTCACGAGCATCGGCCACTTCCTGATCATGGGCCTGATCGGCCTCATCATCGCGATGGTCGTGAACATCTTCCTCGCCTCATCGATGCTGGATTTCGCGATCTCGGCCGTTGGCGTGCTGATCTTCGTGGGCCTCACCGCCTACGACACGCAGAAGATCAAGGAGAGCTACTCGGAGTCGCACGGTGCGGACGTCCTCACCAAGGGCGCCGTGATGGGCGCGCTGAGCCTCTACCTCGACTTCATCAATCTGTTCATGATGATGCTCCGGCTGTTCGGCAACCGGGAATAATTCTCGAAAGGGCTCTGTCCCAGCCGTGCAATTGCCCGGCTGGGCCAACCGCGAATGGCTCGACGTTTCAGGGGGCCGTGGTCTAAAAGGACCGCGGCCCTTTTGCTTTTTGGTGCGTCACCGTGACCGATTTCGACATCCGCCCCTTCGAGTGGGCCGACATTCCCCAGATCACCGCCATCTACCGGCACGAAGTGCTGCACAACACGGCAACCTTCGACACCGAGCCGCTGAGCGAAAGCCAGATGGCGGCAAAGTTCGGCCCGATGCTCGAAATGGGGCATCCGCTGTACGTGGCGGTGCACGAGGACGATCTGCTCGGCTACGCCTATGCCTCGGTCTACCGGCCGCGGCTGGCCTACCGGTTCACCTGCGAGAACACCGTCTATTGCGCTCCCGAGGCGCAGAAAATGGGGGTCGGCACGGCGCTGATGGAAACCATCATCGACCGCTCGCGCGCCTTCGGCTTCAAGCAGATGATCGCAGTCATCACATCGGAATCGGCAGGCTCGATCCGGCTGCACGAAAAGCTCGGTTTCCGCGTGGTGGGCAATTACGAGGCGGTGGGGTTCAAGTTCGACCGCTGGCTCGACATCGTCCACATGCAGCAGGCGCTGTAGCCGCCCGTCAGGTGACGACGGCGAGTTTTGGCTCGAGGATGCGCAGCACCGCCGTCAGGTCGTGGCCGCGGCGCAGGATGCGGCCGTCCTGGGCCATGACCATGTACTGGCCCTGCCGCGTGCGCAGTCTGGGGTTCTTTTCGATGATGTAGAGCGGGCGTTCGGAGGCGCGCTTGTAGATCGAGAACAGGGCCCGTTCGCGCAGAAAATCCATCGCGTAGTCGCGCCATTCGCCAGCGACGACCTGGCGTCCATAGAGGTTGAGGATTTGACCGAGTTCGCGGCGGTCGAAACTCACGGCAGGCGGGGTTTTTTCCCGGGGAACTGGCCGGCTGGGCGTGACCGGTGGCTCAAACTCATAGAGAAGAGCCGTCCCCTGCTGTTGCTCGGGTTCTTCCACGCGCTTGCCTCCCGTCATCGCCCGGTCATGATTGATCCATTCGCGGACCGATGCAAGCGGGTCGGACGCCCCCGGCGGGGTGGGCCGTGATTCCCCATTTCGGTCACATTGTGTCCCTTTTCGCGCCCGATTGGAGCGGCACGATCTCTCCATTGCCTCCAGTGGCCGGCATCCGGGCTGACCGAGCCCCCAAACCATGATGTCCGGGTGCCGGCCGCCCCCAACATGCACCAGTCATTCTGGCTCCCGTCTGTTTCGGCAGGCGGGAGTTGTCGTTTTGGGAGGCGTGCTGAGGGGGGCTGCGTGGGCGTCCGCCTTTTCCATATCGGGCACCGTCAACCCCACCCACCACGTCATCCCCGGGCGTGACCCGGGGAGCCACTTGGTTTTGCAGCGGGCTGAGGGATCGAGTGGGTGGCCGGGTCGAGCCCGGCCGTGACGACTGAGGGGGTGTGGCTTGGGGCGGGGTGAAGTCGGCTCGGTGGGGTTGCTGGCCGGCCGGGCGTCCGCCTATCGGACACAGACTACCCCACCCAGGTGACGCGCCCGCGCGTTACTGGGTGAAGCTGGCGGCGCCGAGGATGGTGCTGGGGAGCCCGGCGTTTTCCTGCTGCACCATGATGACCGCGCCGTTGGCGGGCGGGGTCAGGACTTCGCCGAGGGGGAGTTTGAGGTGCGCGCCAGCGCCGGGCTCCCACATGCCAAGCACCTGCCGGCCGGTGACGATCTGCGAATAGCCGATGGTCTTGCCCTCGTTCTCGCCGCGGCCGATCTTGACGTCGGCGTGGTCAATGAAGGTGACGAGCCAGACCACGCCATCGGTGAACCGCGGGTCGGCGGGAATGTCGATTTCGAGCGTATCCCCGGCAGATTTCAGCGCGACGGGCAGTTGCAGGGTCGCGGCGTCGATGGCGCTGCCGACATCGCGGCTGCGCGAGGCGACCACGCCCTTTTTGCCGTTCACCACCATCTGCGGGGTGAAAATGCGCGATGAGCCCCATGATTCTGCATAGTCGCGCTGGTGATCGGAATGGGCCTTGGAGCCAAACGTGTCGGACCAGCCGACATAGTCCCAATAGTCCACGTGATAGGCGAGCGCGATGATGTCGGGTTTGGCCGCCATGTCCTTGAGCATGGCGTCGGCCTTGGGGCAGCTCGAGCAGCCCTGGCTGGTGAACAGTTCGACGACGGCGCGCGGCGACTGCTTAAGCTCGCCCGCGCCTGCCACGGTGGACAGGAGGCCAAGCACGGTCAGGGCGGCTGTCAGGACGGCGCGTAGGGACATGGACGAATGTTCTAGGCAGCGTTCCGGGCACACGCCAGTCAAATCGCCGCGAGAAATCGTGAGGGGGAAGGGGGACGCCGGATGGCCGGCGTCCCGGAGTCATGATCAGGCGGCGACGAGGTTGCGCAGCACGTACTGCAGAATGCCGCCGTGCCTGTAGTAGTCGAGCTCGTTGATCGTATCGATGCGGCAGCGGGTGGCGACGTTCTCGACCCGGCCGTCGGCATAGGTGATGCGGACGGTGACCTGGCCGCGCGGCGTCAGCTCGGTGAGGCCGGCGATCGACACCGTCTCGGTGCCGTCGAGCTTGAGGCTCTGCCAGCTCTGGTCGCCCTCGAACTGCAGGGGCAGGACGCCCATGCCGATGAGGTTGGAGCGGTGGATACGCTCGAAGCTCTGCGCCACCACGGCGCGGACGCCGAGCAGGCGCGTGCCCTTGGCGGCCCAGTCACGCGAGGAGCCGGTGCCGTATTCCTTGCCGGCGAAGATGACGAGCGGGGTGCCCGACTTCTGGTAGGTCATGGCGGCGTCGTAGATCGGCACGACCTCGCCGTTCGGGGCCTTGGTGAAGCCGCCTTCGACACCCGGCACCATCTGGTTCTTGATGCGGATGTTGGCGAAGGTGCCGCGCATCATGACTTCGTGATTGCCGCGGCGGGCGCCGTAGGAGTTGAAGTCCTTGGGCGCGACCTGGCGTTCGGTGAGGTACTTGCCGGCCGGGGTAGCAGCCTTGAACGAGCCGGCGGGCGAGATGTGGTCGGTGGTGATCGAGTCGAGGAAGAGGCCCAGCACGCGGGCATTCTCGATATCGGTGACCGGCACCGGCTCCATCGTCAGACCCTCGAAATAGGGCGGGTTCTGCACGTAGGTGGAGGCGCTGTTCCAGCCGTAGGTCTCGCCGCCCTCGACGGCGATGCCCTGCCAGTGCTCGTCGCCCTTGAAGACGTCCGAGTAGCGGCCGAGGAACATTTCCGGCGTGATATGGGCACGCACGAGCTCGGCGATCTCCTTGTTGGAGGGCCAGATGTCCTTGAGATAGACGGGCTTGCCGTCACGGCCGGTCCCGAGCGGGTCGGTCGTG
>DAORUH010000092.1:0-12617 GCA_035433065.1 Devosia sp.
GGCGGGATCGACGCCGTCGTCCATCGCCCCGGTGAGCGGCGCGCTGCCCTTCGCGCGGACGAGGCGCACAAAGCCGAAGTAGCCGGCGACGATGCCGGCCTGTCCTTCGGCGAACAGCGTGATCGAGGCTTCGGGCGAAACCGAACGCAGCACGATGGCGGGACGCGCCGTCTCGGCGAAGCGGGCCGGCTGATCGAGGAAGGCGCGGAATGCCGCGAGGTCGTCGGGATAGATGAGGGCGGCGAGCGGGTGCCCGACCGCTTCGCGGCCGCCGCGGAGCGTCGCCCGGGCGGAGTCCGAGATGGCGGTCACGACGCCGTGCCGGTCGGCCTGAAGGTAGCCATCGGCGCTGGTCGTCGCCGCGAGTTCGGCGAAGGCGCGCACCGCGCTCTCGTGCGATTGCTGCGCTGCCGCCGGGGAGGCGGAGAGCATGAGGGCGGGACGGCCCTGCCAGGTGATCGACTGCAGCCGCGCCGTCACCGGGAAGCGGGAGCCGTCGCGGCGGATGAGGTGGGTCACCGGCCCGGCATCGACGGTGTCATCGGCGGGGAAGATGGCGGCGATGCCGGTGGCGCGCAGGCCCTCGACCGTTTCGTGGCCGACGAGATCGGTCAGCGCCCGGTTGGCGAACAGCACCTGCTGGTCGCGGAAGACGAGGATGCCGAGCGGCAGCCGGTTGAGGACGAAGGTCTCGGCCGCAATGTTGATGAGCGCGCCTTCCGCGACGGCGCTGGGGACGGGCGCCGCGAGCGAGGGCTCGATGGGCGGATCGATCACCACCGGGTCACCGGAGGGCCGCCGCGGCTCGAGCCCGGCGACGCGATCGGCGAGGAGGCGGCCGAGCTCGTCGAAGTTGTAGCGCGAGACGCGCTCCACCTGCTCGGGATCGGCGGGAGGCGGCGGCAGCTCGATATCGGGGGGCGGCTGGCTGGTGTCCGGCGTTGGCGGCAGCGAGGGATCGGCGGCGAGATCGTTCTCGAACTCGATCACCGCAGCGATGAAATCGGGTTCCGGGTCGGGCGTGGGTGCCTCCGGCGCAGATTCGTCGAGGTCGGAAACGGCATCCGGCGATTCGGCCGACGAGGACTCCAGCGGGTGGGCGGGCGTGTCGCCGGTCGCTGCTGCCGGTTCAGAGGCCACGGCCTCGGCGGGTACGGGCGGCTGCGCATCGGGCTCGGTGCCGGGGAGATCGGCGGCGGCAGGGGCCGGAGGGGGTTCGCCGGTTTCGTCGTCCTTCAGGTCGTCATAGAGCGTCTCGTGACTGGCGAGCCGGTCGAACAGCGACGACAGGCGTTCGCCGCGAAGCGGTTCTTCGTCGATCCAGGGCGCATCGTGGTCGATGGGCTCGGGCGAGGGGGCGTCGATGGGCGCGAGGCCCATCGGCAGCAGCGGTTCGTCGGCCAGCGGCGCGTGCCCCTGCGCGGGGGCGAAGCGCGCCATGCCTTCCTCGGCGCGCACGCTCTCGATGTCCTGACCACCTGCGGGTGCGAAGAGGAGCAGCGTGTCGGCGCCGGGGCTCGCCTTGAAGCGGGTGAGCGTGACGGTCCGGCCATCCAGCTCCAGCGATTCGCCGTCGGCGACAGAGATGCCGCGCTCGATCAGGGGGGCAAAGTGTTCGCGTGCGCCGGGCGTGCCGTTGCGGACGCGCCCGTCGCTGCCGAGCAGCAGGTAGTCGGACCCGGCGGGGAACAGCGCGGGGGAGGCTGCGCCGGGCAATCCGGCTGCGGCGGTGATGTCGGGATCGATCGCATCGACGCCGACGAGCAACGCACCGGCCTGTCCATCCGCAAGCTCAAGCGGGGTGACGGTGCAGGTCGTCGAGATGGCGCGGCCACCGGCGAGGAACTGGATTCGCGACAGCGAAGAGCGACCGGACGAGCCCAGCCGGATGAGGCGCGGCACCGTGCCGCGGATGGGCTCGGCATCGGGTGCGAGGCGCAGACCGGATTTTTTCAGCTTGGCGCCGAACAGCAGGGCAGCGGCGTTGCGCCACAGCAGGCCGCCATCGGCGGACCATAGCCAGGCCGGACGCGGATCGGCCCAGTGCACGAGAATGCGCCGGGCCGCAGCAGATCTCACCCATTCCGCGTTCACGCGCATCACTTTCCACTGTGCCGATGTGGCACAACATGCACTCGCCTCTTAGCGGGTCATAAATATCCCGGGGGTCCGGGAGGGTCCAGTTCCGCCGGGAGAGTTGCGCCGCCAATCGGCTCCAATGGTTAAATCGCAAGGGCTTAACAAGCTGCTGTCGGAACATGAAATCGGTGCTTGCGCCCCTCATCTTTGCGACCTATGTTCCGCCCGCTTTCGGGCCGCCTTAGCTCAGTTGGTTAGAGCACTAGATTGTGGATCTAGGGGTCCCCCGTTCAATTCGGGGAGGCGGTACCATTCCCCCTCAATGGTACATCGGCTCTGTGAGCCATTCTGCCGTGGTGCGAGACGCGCCGTGGCAGGCAGAGGACCGTTGCGGGCAAGGGTTTGCAGGGGTTGAGCGGCTGGCTCCCCCTCTGACGCTGTGAACGCCTCGGGGGGCATCGGGCAGGCGCTTTCTCTTCGCGACACTGCCGGCCAGCCGACAATGACGATAGCGCCTCGGCAATCGGAGCGGCAAGCGACTCACCGGGGTGTGCATTTGTGTGCAAAATTCACCTTGGTTCAGTCATTGCTGCCGGAATCGCCTAAGCATATCAAATGCGTATGGCCGATCTGATGTGGATCGCCCACGCGCTCGGCGCAGGCGGGCCCGTATGAAGACCTCGATCTACATCGTCATTTTCTCCCGCGAAGCGTGGTGGATCGATCTCGACGGCGATGCCGACGGGCCGTTCGGCACGCTGGACGCGGCGATCCGCAATGCCGTCGACAAGGCCACCGCCACATCAGACGCGGGTGGACGCAGCGAAGTCCGGGTGATCGGGCCGGGGCATGAAAACGCCATGGTCTACCAGAGCGCCGACAAGAGCCTGCTCGCCCGTATCGTGGCGATGGCCCACTAGCTGCTACGCGGCCTCGCCGTGCTGCACCTGCCACACGCCGGGGTGCGTCTCGGCTTCCGGTGATTCGACGGCCCGTGGGCGGCGCGGCGGAACCTGGTCGCGGCCGTAGGTCCAGACCAGTTCGAGCGGCAGGCCGTGGCCCATGTCGACCACCACATCGGCATCGTAGTGCATCGCGCCCATGAGGTCGGCCATGATGACCGCAGCGGACGTCGCCCGGGTGCGGGTCGGGTAGGACGCGATCAGGCGGCCATCGAGCGTCACGCACCAACGGTCGCCGACGCGCATCAGGAAATAGCGGGCAAGGTCCATTCTTGAGCGTCCCGAAATGTTCGGGAAGAAACGCGGCAGGACGGCGTCAGTTGCGCCGCGGCAAGCGGGAACTGGTGGGGAAGAGGTTACTTCTGGCGGAAGATGAACGGCAGATGAACGACAGTGTTCAGCTCGGTTCAGGCGGCCCGGGATACCTGCAAAAGGATGTGCGCCTGTCTGCCGGGATTTCGCGCACTGGCGGGCTGAACCACATGGCGGTTCACAAGCACGTGCGGCAACTGGAAACGCCCGTTTCGCGTTCCCAGATCGAGTGAAAAGGACCGGCGCGATCCGCGTGCCGGCCGGAGGAGGCCAGATTGGGCCATCTGTCAAACCGAAGGTCGTTCGCATCCCCCACGCAGCTGTGGCTGGCGGCGATGGCAGGGCGCGCGCTGTCGCGCCCGGCGGAGGCGATTCATCCCGTGGGTGAGCCGGAAACGCCGCTCGAGGTCGAGTTCATCGGCATCACCGAAGCGGAGCAGCGTGCGGCGCTGGCCGGATTCCCCGGCGGCCGCCGCTTCATTCTCGTGAAGCGCTCCTAGGCGTCATGGAGCCCGCCGGACGGCGGGCCCCCACCAGATCGAACCGCTAGAGAACGATGACCTTGGCGCCAACGCGCGCGCGTTCGTAGAGATCGATCACGTCGTCATTGACCATGCGGATGCATCCGGACGAGACGTCCATGCCGATGCTCCAGGGCTCGTTGGTGCCGTGGATGCGATAGAGCGTCGAGCCGATATAGAGGGCGCGCGCGCCGAGCGGATTGTTCGGGCCGCCGGGCATGTAGTCGGGCAGGCCGGGCTGGCGCTTTTTCATTTCGGCGGGCGGGGTCCAGCCGGGCCACTCCTTCTTGGAGGAGAGCCTGTGCGTGCCGCTCCACTCAAAGCCGTCGCGGGCCGTTCCGATGCCGTAGCGGATGGCCTTGCCCTTGCCGGTCACGAGGTAGAGGAATTTCTGCCCGGTGTTGACGATGATGGTGCCCGGGGCTTCGCCGCCCTTGTAGGCGACGATCTGACGTTTGAACTTGGGGTCAATGCGGACCTTGCCGCTGCGCTTGACCTGCCGTGCGGGCCGCTCGCTCTGGACCTGATGATCCTGAAAGGGGCGGAAATCGAAGATCGAACGTCCCGCGGCGGAGGCCGGGGTGATGACGAGCGACAGCGCAAGCGCCGTCGCTACCGCGGCCTTGATGGCGCGCCTCCAGAGCGACATTTTTTTCCCTCTCCTACGGTAATGCCGTCACGTGAATGCCGGCGGAACCCTCAGTGTTCCCTTCAATCTCGAATTTGCCGTGAAGTGGCATGGTTAAGCCACAGTTTCGGTCATTTTCGGCTTTCGCCCGCGCTCCGCAATGCTACCACGGGGCGAACCGGGAGCCGGATATGGCTGATGACAAACAGCGCTGCGGCTGGGGCGGCAGCACCGAGGATTACATCCCCTACCATGATCGCGAGTGGGGCCGGCCGGTTGCCGACGACAACCGGCTGTTCGAAAAGCTCTGCCTCGAAGGCTTCCAGTCGGGGCTCAGCTGGATCACGATCCTCAGGAAGCGCGAGAACTTCCGGAAGGCCTTCAAGGGTTTCGACATCGACAAGGTGGCGAGAATGGGCGAGGCCGACATCGAGCTGCTGGTGCAGGATGCCGGGATCATCCGGCATCGCGGCAAGATTGTCTCGACCATCAACAATGCCAAGCGCGCGCAGGAGTTGCGCAGGGAGTTCGGTTCGCTGGCCGCCTACTTCTGGGGCCGCGAGCCGAAGCCGCGTGCGGGGCAGGTGGTTCCGGGCAGTATTCCGTCACAGACCGAGGATTCGGTGGCGCTCAGCAAGGATCTGCGCAAGCGCGGCTGGAGCTTTGTCGGGCCGACGACGGTCTATGCCTTCATGCAGGCAATGGGCATGGTCAACGACCATGTCGAGGGCTGTTTCTGCCGCGCCGAATGCGAGGCGGAGCGCAAAGCCTTCAGGCGTCCCACGCGGGCAGCGTGATCGCCATTTCGGTGGTGGGGGCGAAGCCGAGCGACTCATAGAGCGGGCGGCCTGCGTCGCTGGCATGCAGGAACACGTAGTTGACCCCCTGCCGGCGGAACGCCAGCTCGGCCTCATGCATGAGGCTTTTCGCAACGCCCCGGCCGCGATGGCCGGGCTCGACATAGACATCGAGAACGTAGCCGCGGCGGTCGTCGGTCGGGTGCGCCATGCCGGGCGGCCATTCGACGATGAACATGCCGATCCCGCCCACCGGCTTGCCGCCCGCTTCGGTGACGAAGCCGAAATAGGTGCCGTCGCCGAGGCGCTTTTCGAGCCAGACGCGGAACGGCGCGACCATCGCCGCGATGCGCTCCTCGGGACGTCCCATGTCACGGAACATTTCAGCGCGATGGCGGCAGATGAGATCGAGATCGTCGGGCGTGACGGCGCGCGTCGTGAGCAGGGGCATGGTGGTCCATTCGAAGCGCCGTGATGGCAGCGTTGCCGCCGTCACGGGATCTGACTGTTACGAGGGGATGTCGTCCCAGGCGGGTGAGCGGGACGACTCGTTGGCAGCCCGATATCGCGCCTGAGCGCGTCGGACAATGGCGGCGCGTTGCCGCTCCACCGTCTGCCGGTGCGGCGGTGCCTTCGGTTGGTGGCGAAGAGCGCCACGACGAGTGAGACAGTCACCGTGGCGAGGATGCCGCGCGGGCGGCAAATGGTTGTCCGCGCCGGCGGGACTGTGCCGGTAGCGGGGTCGGGTTCCTTGAGCATGGGACTATCCGGCTGCGGCCGGCGCGCCGGCTCCAACATGGGGTGGGGAGGGGACAGCGTCAGCGGACGCTGTCCCCGGTCTTCACCTGAAGGGCTCCCAAGGGGCCGCGAGCGTGCGGTGCTGGGGAGGCAGACCGATATCGGCGCGAAGGTAGGCGCTGAGGTGCGAAGCGGCCTGTTCGGTCTGCTGCAATCGTCGGACGACCCGGCGGATCGCGAAATGCGCCCGGATGGTTGCGATCAGCATCCAGACGAGCCCGCGGTCCTGCTGGGCCGGGACAAAAAGGCTGACGCGCGTGTCGGGGCGTTCTGACGAGATGTCGATGGTGTACGGCATGGCGTGTTCCGGACGCGCGTTTTCGCGCCGGCTCCCAAGGTTCGATTGGAAATGTCGGTCGGCCCCACGATGCCGCGCGCAAAAAGTGCGGGCGGCTCAGGGGCAGGCTGGATGATGACGGAGGTTTCCGGCGATTACCGCCGGGCCGGAACTAGGCTCGGCCGGTCGGACGCCCGAAAACCAGGGTCGTATTGGATGCGTGCATGATCATCTCTTGCTCCTGGTTCGTGTTGCGGGGAGCGATCTCATAGATCAGCCGCGCTGCGTCGCCAAGCGACAAGTGCGGCAGGCTGACGCAGTTGTCGCGGCGTGTTGCGTGCTCGCAACAACCGCAGTTGCCTTGTTTCAAGAGGACCTTTACGCTAGGAACGGCGCAATTCCGAAAATGCCTGAGAATCCGGGGCTATGACCACCAAACCCAAGCTCATCGAACCGCGGCTGCCGCGCGGCTTTGAAGACCGTTTGCCGGGCGAGATCGCCGCCGTCGACCAGATGGTGCGCAAGATTCGCGCCGTCTACGAGCGCTATGGGTTCGAGCCGGTCGAAACGCCGCTGTTCGAATACACCGAGACGCTCGGCAAATTCCTGCCCGACACCGACCGGCCGAATGCCGGCGTGTTCTCCCTGCAGGATGACGACGAACAGTGGATGAGCCTGCGCTACGACCTCACCGCGCCGCTCGCCCGCCATTTCGCGCAGAACTTTGACAAGCTGCCGAAGCCGTATCGGAGCTATCGGCAGGGCTGGGTGTTCCGCAACGAGAAGCCGGGGCCGGGGCGCTTCCGCCAGTTCATGCAGTTCGACGCCGATACGGTCGGCGCGGCGGGTCCGGAAGCGGACGCCGAAATGTGCATGATGATGGCCGACACGATGGACGCGCTCGGATTGGCGGGCAAGTACGTGGTGAAGGTCAACAACCGCAAGGTGCTCGACGGGGTGCTGGAATCGGTGGGCCTCGGTTCGGCCGATCCGGCGCGGAGCCTCACGGTGCTGCGCGCCATCGACAAGCTCGACCGGCTTGGCACCGAAGGCGTTGCCGCGCTGCTCGGCGCGGGCCGCGAGGACGAGAGCGGCGACTTCACCAAGGGCGCCGGGCTGAAGCCTGATGAAGTCGCCAAGGTGCTGCGCTATGTCCGTGCCGAAGGCGAGGGCGATCCGCTGTTCGCGACCCTGTCGGGTCTCGTCGATGGCAATGCCCGCGGCGCCGAAGGCGTGAGCGAGTTGCAGCAGATGTCGGCGCTGTTCGCGGCAGCCGGATATGCCGCGGACCGCATCAAGATCGATCCCTCCGTGGTGCGCGGCCTCGAGTACTACACCGGGCCGGTGTTCGAGATCGAGCTGACCTTTGCCGTGCAGAACGAGAAGGGGCAGGACGTGGTGTTCGGTTCCGTCGGCGGCGGCGGGCGTTACGACAGCCTTGTGAGCCGGTTCCGCTCCGAGCCGGTGCCGGCGACGGGGTTCTCGATCGGCGTGTCGCGGCTGGCCAATGCGCTGAAGCTGACCGGCAACCTCGATGCGGAAGCGCCGCTGGGACCGGTGGTCGTGCTGGTGCTGGATCGCGACCAGACGGCGCGCTATCAGGCGATCGTGTCGCGCCTCCGGCAGGCCGGTATCCGGGCCGAGATGTTCATGGGCGCGTCAAAGAATTTCGGCAAGCAGGTGGCTTACGCCGACAAGCGCAATTCGCCCGCGGTGATCATCGAGGGCACGCAGGAGCGCGAAAAGGGCATCGTGCAGATCAAGGACCTTATCGCCGGCAAGGAAGCCGCCGCGGCGATCAAGGACAATGCGGAATGGAAGGCCGAACGGCCCGGCCAGTTCGAATGCGCCGACGCCGATATCGTCGCCCGCATCTCCGAACTGCCGGCGGTGAAGGCCTGGCTGGAGGCGCGCCGGTGAAATCTGCGTCGGAGCGTTACGCGGCACTGGTGCGACTGGTCGAGTCGCGCACGGTCACGCGCGTGTCGCCGCCGCTGCTGCTGCCGGCCGGACCGTTCTTCGATCTCGCGGGCGAGGAGTTCGGACGCCAGCTGCTGCTGACGACATCGAACAACGGCATCGAATATTGCCTGCGTCCCGATTTCACGCTGCCCATCGCGCAGCAGTACATCGACGACGGCATGATCGGCATGCCGGGGGCCTTCACCTACCTCGGCAACATCTTCCGCCAGCACAACGGCCAGCCGGTCGAGTACGAGCAGGCGGGGCTCGAACTGCTCGGCCAGCCTGATGCGGGGCAGGCGCTCGACCAGGTGCTGACCTTCGCGCGCTGGGCCCTCGCCATCTACGACATCAATGCGCCGAACGTGCGCCTTGGCGGCGTCGGCCTGTTCGAGGCTTTTCTCGAAGCGGCCGATATTCCGCCGGCCTGGCGCACCCGCATCCGGCATCGGTTCGGCCATCCCGAAGCGATGGGGCGGCTGATGGAGCGTCTCGCCGATCCGGCGGAGCGCGCCAGCGGCCATGCGCCCGACGCGCGCGAGACGGTCATCGAGATCGTCACCGACTCGATGCTCACCGCCGGGCTGAGCCTGATCGGCAGCCGCACGCCCGACGAGATCGCCGACCGCTATCTCGAAAAGCAGGCGCTCGACGCCGCGCGCATTCCCGAGCCGACGGTCCGCCTGCTGCAGGAATACCTGAGCGTCGCCGAGAGCGCGCCGATGGCGCTCGACCGGATCGACGCCATGTGCCGGGCGCACGGCTTCGATTTCGAGGAGCCGCTGTTCGAGGTGCGCAACCACGCTGCGGCGCTCGCGGCGCTGTCGCCGAAGGCCGACGTGATCTTCGATGCGAGCTTCTCGCCGCGGCTCGACTACTATACCGGCATTGTTTTCGAGATGACGGGCCACGATGGCGAAGTGCTCGCCTCGGGTGGCGAATATGACCGGCTGCTGTCGCGGCTGGGGGCGAACGAGCATATCGCCGCATCGGGCTGCGCACTGTGGACCGATCGGCTTGAAAGGGAGGCGGTCAGATTACATCGGGGCTGACACTCGCCGTTCCCAGCAAGGGCCGGCTCGAAGAAATGACCCGCAAGGTGTTTTCCACCTCGCGGCTGACGATCGCACGCCCGGGTGGCGCGCGGTCCTATACCGGCTCGATCAAGAACCAGCCGCAGGTGACGGTGCGGTTCTATCCGGCCGGCGAAATCGCCCGCGAGCTGATCCTCGGCGGCGTCGATATCGGCGTCACCGGCTCCGACCTCATCCATGAGGCTTCGGAGAACGGCGAAGAGAACGTGATCTTCGTGCGCGGTCTCGGTTTTGGCGAGGCCGACGTGGTGGTCGCCGTGCCCGACAGCTGGATCGACGTGCAGCAGATGGTGGACCTCGCCGACGTTGCGTCGGACTTCCGTTCGCGGCATGGCCGGTGGCTGCGCGTCGCGACCAAGTACGTCAACCTGACGCGCCGTCACTTCGCCAAGTTCGGCATTGCCGAGTACCGTATCGTCGAGAGCGCGGGCGCCACCGAAGCGGCTCCGGCCGCCGGAACCGCCGACCTCATTGTCGACATCACCTCCAGCGGCTCGACGCTTGCGGCCAACAACCTGCGCGTGCTCGAGGACGGGCTGATCATGAAGTCCGAGGCGAACCTCATCGTCTCGCGCACCGCGGACTGGACGCCACTGCGCAAGGCCCAACTCGAAGCGCTGCTGTCGATCATGGGCGGCGTACCGGCGGGGATCTCGACACTGCTCTAATGCCTGACGGTGTCGTCCCGTGACGGGGTGCGCACGGAGATGACCTGACGTGGAACTCGAACCGCTCGTCCTGCTCGCGCTTGCCGGTGTTGGCATGTTGGCGGGGTTTGTCGATGCGATTGCCGGCGGGGGCGGGCTGATCGCCGTGCCGGCGCTGCTCTCGGTGGGGCTGCCGCCGATCGCGGCCTTTGCCACCAACAAGGTGCAGTCGGCCATCGGCACGAGCATGGCGGCGTTCACCTACTGGCGGAACGGCTTCGTCAACCTCAGGATGCTGTTGCCGGCGATGGTGGTGACTTTCGCGGGGTCGTATGTCGGCGCCTATGTGGTGAAGCTCGTCGATACCACGGTGCTGACGCTGGCCGTGCCCATCGCGCTGATCGCCATTGCCGCCTATTTCATGTTCGCGCCGAAACTTACCGACGCCGACAGCCATGCGCGGCTGAACTTTTCCATCTTCGTGCCGCTGATGGGGTTCGGCATCGGCTTCTACGACGGCATCTTCGGGCCGGGAACGGGCTCGTTCCTGACCATGGGGTTCGTGGCGCTGTTCGGGCTCGGGGTGACGCGCGCGGCGGGGCACACCAAGGTGCTCAACCTGATGTCGAATATCGGGGCGCTGGCGCTGTTCATCCCCGCGGGCGACGTGCTGTGGCCGGCCGCCATCGCGATGGCCGTAGGGCAGCTGATCGGCTCCTATATCGGGGCGCGAACCGGCATAAGGTTCGGCGCGAAACTGATCCGGCCGCTGGTCGTTGTCGTGTCGATCATCCTCGCGCTGCGGCTGCTGGTGTTCCGCTAGGATCTGGCCCCACCAAACGTCACATCGATGCACAGTCGCGCCTGCTGACGCCACGCGTTGGTAGGGCGGCTGTTGTTGCGCGTCCGCGTCGCGGGCGGCGATCCTCCCAAAGAAAAAGGCGCGGGGAGCGAGCCCCGCGCCTTCATCAACGTCCGTGACTGGGAAGTCAGGACGAAGCTGGTTTGGCTATGTTGCCGGACTTCTTAGAAGTCCATGCCGCCCATGCCGCCCATGCCGCCGCCGCCCGGCATCGCCGGACCCGCGTCCTTGGGAACTTCGGCAATCATCGCTTCCGTCGTAATGAGGAGCGATGCAACCGAAGCGGCGTCTTCGAGAGCGGTGCGCACAACCTTGACGGGGTCGACGACGCCCATCTGGACCATGTCGCCGTACTCGCCGGTCTGGGCGTTGTAGCCGAAGTTCGGGTTGGCGTTCTCGAGGATCTTGCCGACCACGACGGAGCCTTCGTCACCCGCGTTGTTCGCGATCTGACGGACGGGTTCCTGCAGGGCGCGGCGAACGAGATTCACGCCAGCCTGCTGGTCGGCGTTCTCGCCCTTGGCCTTGAGGTTGGCCGAAGCGCGCAGCAGCGCAACGCCGCCGCCCGGAACGATGCCTTCTTCAACGGCGGCGCGGGTCGCATTGAGCGCGTCGTCGACGCGGTCCTTGCGCTCCTTGACTTCGACTTCCGTCGAGCCGCCGACCTTGATCACCGCAACACCGCCGGCGAGCTTCGCCAGGCGTTCCTGCAGCTTTTCCTTGTCGTAGTCCGAGGTGGTTTCCTCGATCTGCGCCTTGATCTGGGCAACGCGGCCAGTGATGTCGTCCTTGGTGCCGGCGCCGTCGACGATCGTGGTGGTCTCCTTGGAGATTTCCACGCGCTTGGCAGTGCCGAGCATGTCGAGGGTGACGTTCTCAAGCTTGATGCCGAGGTCTTCCGAGATCACCGAACCACCGGTCAGGATGGCGATGTCCTCGAGCATGGCCTTGCGGCGATCGCCGAAGCCCGGCGCCTTGACGGCAGCGACCTTGAGGCCGCCACGGAGGCGGTTGACGACGAGCGTGGCCAGGGCCTCGCCCTCGATGTCTTCGGCAATGATCAGCAGCGGGCGCTGCGACTGCACGACGGCTTCGAGGATCGGCAGCATGGCCTGCAGGTTCGAGAGCTTCTTCTCGTGGAGGAGGATCACCGGATCCTCAAGCACGGCGACCATCTTCTCGGCGTTGGTCACGAAGTAGGGCGAGAGGTACCCGCGGTCGAACTGCATGCCTTCGACGACTTCGAGTTCGGTCTCGGCGGTCTTGGCTTCCTCGACGGTGATGACACCCTCGTTGCCGACCTTCTGCATGGCATTGGCGATCATCTCGCCGATGGCCTTCTCGCCGTTGGCCGAGATGGTGCCGACCTGGGCAACTTCGGCGTTCGAGGAAATGACCTTCTTGGACGAATTGAGGTTGGCGACGACTTCGGCAACCGCGAGGTCGATGCCGCGCTTCAGGTCCATCGGGTTCATGCCGGCGGCAACGAGCTTGACGCCTTCGTTGACGATGGCCTGACCGAGAACGGTCGCGGTCGTGGTGCCGTCACCGGCAATGTCGTTGGTCTTCGAGGCCACGGCGCGCAGCATCTGGGCGCCCATGTTCTCGAACTTGTCCTCGAGCTCGATTTCCTTGGCGACGGTGACGCCGTCCTTGGTGATGCGCGGGGCGCCGAACG
>DAORUH010000093.1:0-12541 GCA_035433065.1 Devosia sp.
TCCTCGGCGGCGTGATCTTCCGCGAGCCGATCATCTGCAAGAACGTGCCGCGCCTCGTGCCGGGCTGGACCCAGCCGATCATCGTCGGCCGCCACGCCTTTGGTGACCAGTACCGCGCCACCGACTTCCGCTTCCCCGGCAAGGGCACGCTGACGATCAAGTTCACCGGCGAAGATGGCAAGGTCATCGAGCACGAGGTGTTCCAGTCCCCCGGTGCCGGCGTCGCCATGGCGATGTACAACCTCGATGACTCGATCCGCGATTTCGCGCACGCCTCGTTCAACTACGCGCTGAACCGCAAGGTCCCCTGCTACCTGTCGACCAAGAACACCATCCTCAAGGCCTATGACGGCCGCTTCAAGGACATCTTCCAGGAGATCTACGAGAAGGACTACAAGGCCAAGTTCGAAGAGCAGAAGCTCTGGTACGAACACCGCCTGATCGACGACATGGTGGCTGCCTCGCTCAAGTGGTCCGGCGGTTACGTCTGGGCGTGCAAGAACTACGACGGAGACGTGCAGTCCGACATCGTGGCGCAGGGCTTCGGCTCGCTCGGCCTGATGACCTCGGTGCTGATGACGCCCGATGGCAAGGTGGTCGAAGCCGAGGCGGCGCATGGCACCGTGACCCGCCATTACCGCCAGCACCAGCAGGGCAAGGAAACCTCGACCAACTCGACCGCGTCGATCTTCGCCTGGACGCGCGGCCTCGCCCATCGTGGCAAACTCGACGGCAACGACGCCCTGATCAAGTTTGCCAACACGCTCGAAAAGGTCACCGTCGACACCATCGAGGAAGGCAAGATGACCAAGGACCTGAGCCTGCTGGTCGGCCCCGATCAGCCGTGGCTCTCGACCATCGGCTTCCTCGACGCCATCGACGAGAACCTGCAGAAGGCCATGGCCTGAGCAGCGCGATAGCCGCTTCGGCGGCATCGCCCGGCGGCCGCATTGACGGCTTCGCGACACATTTGGCGGCGGCTCCCGGTGGGGGCCGCCGTGTCGTTTGAGGGAACCGGATGCAGAGTCGCGCTCCGCCTCCCCGCTCCCGGGGCGGGCAACCGGGTCGGGTTGACCGGGCCAGCGGTGAAGCGCCGCAGCCGCCGCGGATTCGTCACAAGTGCACTCGACGGGTCGGCTGGCGAATCGTATACCCCGACTGAGCCCTCCTCGCCGCCACACTCTCCCCTCGGGTCCTTGCGATGCCATCCGGCGTCATTCTCGCGTTTTTCGCCTACGCGCTCTATTCGTGTTGCGATGCCATCACGAAGGGATTTGGCAGCGGCAATCTGTCCGTCCACGAGATTGCGTTCTGGGCAGGCCTGTTCTCCTTCATTCCCGCGATCTTCACGCGCCCGAAGAACGAGCGCTGGATTGACTTCTGGCGCATGCGCCACCCCTGGCTGGTGAACCTGCGCAGTGCGGTCGGCGTGCTCGGCAATATGAGCGTGATCTTTGCGTTCACCACCATTCCGCTGACCGACACGTATTCCATCACCTTCCTCGGCCCGATCTTCATCGTCATCCTGTCGGTGATCTTCCTCAAGGAAACGGTGTCGCCGCAGCGCTGGTTCTTCCTCGCGATGAGCTTTGTCGGCATGCTGCTCGTGGTGCGGCCGGGCTTCCGCGAACTGCAGCTCGGCCATCTCATGGCGCTGTCGGCCGCGATGCTCGGCGCCGTCGCGACGACGATTTTGAGGCGTGTGGCGCCGCATGAGAAACGCGTCAGCCTCATTGGCCTGCCGCTCGGCTATATCGTGATCGTCAACGGCATCTGGATGATCCCGGATTTCGTCATGCCGACCTGGCAGGAATTCGGGCTGTTCCTCGTCATCGGCGGTCTCGGCGGCACCGGCAACGTGCTGTTCATCAACGCCACGCGGAGCGCCAGGGCCAGCGAGGTTGCGCCGGTGCAGTACAGCCAGATCGCCTGGGCGCTGATCTTCGGGGCGGTGTTCTTCCAGGAATACCCCGACCTGATCGCCTATGCAGGACTCGCGGTGGTCGTGGTGTTCGGCATCATGAACGTCGTTTCAGGCGGCGCGCGCATCCGCATCTTTTCGCGACTCTCCCCGTTCGGACCGGCGACGGTCGCGGCGGAAATCGCCAAGCCCATCGAGGCCGGTGAGGATAGGCCGGAGACGGACCGCCGGGGATAACGGCGGTCCGCAGGAGGCCGCGCCCTAGAGCGCGGCGCGCACCGCGGCGATGGCCTCGGCAGACTTGCCGCCGTCCGGACCGCCGCCCTGCGCCATGTCGGGACGGCCGCCGCCGCCCTGCCCGCCCAATGCGGCGGTCGCGTGCTTGACGAGATCGCCCGCGGCGTACTTGCCGGTCAGGTCATCGGTGACGCCGACGGCGACGGTGCCGCGGCCATCTTCGCCCTTGAGCACGACGACAATCACGCCGGAGCCGACGCGCTTCTTTTCGGTGTCGACGAGACCCTTCACGTCCTTGGCGGCAATGCCTTCGACGGCGCGGCCGACATAGGTGACGCCGTTGACCTTCTCATCGGTCGCGGCGGCCGTGCCGCCCCCACCGCCGAGCGCCAGCTTCTTGTTGGCGTCGCTGAGGGCCCGTTCGGCCTTCTTGAGATTTTCCTGCAGGGACTCGATGCGGCCGATGACCTCGTGCGGCACGGTATGGAGGACGTCGGCGGCGCTCTGGACGAGATTGGCATTGGCGCGGGCATGGTTGCGCGCGCCCTTCGCCGTGAGGGCCTCGATGCGGCGGACGCCGGCCGCGACGCCGGAGTCGCCGAGCACGGTGATCAGCCCGATATCGCCGGTGCGGCGAACGTGGGTGCCGCCGCACAGTTCGACCGACCAGCCGACCGAGTTGCCGGTCGGATCGCCCATCGAGACGACGCGCACTTCATCGCCGTACTTTTCGCCGAACAGCGCGCGGGCGCCGGATTCCTTGGCCTCTTCGACGCCCATCAGGCGGGTTTCGACAGCCGAATTCTGCAGCACGATCGAGTTGGCGATCTCTTCGACCTCGGCCATTTCCTGCGGGGAAACGGGCTTGGTGTGGACGAAATCAAAGCGCAGCCGGTCGGCGCTGACCAGCGAGCCGCGTTGGGCGACGTGATCGCCAAGGACCAACCGCAGCGCCTCATGCAGCAGATGCGTGGCGGAGTGGTTGGCGCGGATAGCCGAGCGGCGCGCGTGATCGACCACGAGGCCGACCGGGGTGCCGACCTTGAACGCGCCGGCGGTGACCTTGACCCGGTGCCCGAACACGCCCTGGTGCTTCACCGTTTCGAGCACGTCGGCGGCATTGCCTTCGCCGCTCATCGTGCCGGTGTCGCCGACCTGGCCGCCGGACTCGCCATAGAACGGGGTCTGGTTGAGGACAATGTAACCTTCGTCGCCGGTCTTCAGTTCATCGACCAGCTTGCCGCCCTGCACCAGCGCCGTGACCGCGCCTTCGGCCACTTCGGTCTCGTAGCCGAGGAACTCGGTGGGGCCGACCTGATCGGCGACCGCGAACCAGATCTTGTCTTCGCTCGCTTCGCCCGAACCGGACCAGCTCTTGCGCGCCTCGGCGCGCTGCTTGGCCATCGCGTCTTCAAAGCCCGACAGATCGACATTGATGCCGCGGGTGCGCAGCGCGTCCTGCGTCAGATCGAGCGGGAAACCGTAGGTGTCGTAGAGCTTGAAGGCGGTGACACCTTCGAGCATGTCGCCCTCTTTGAGGCCGGTGCTCGCTTCATCGAGCAGCACGAGGCCGCGGCTGAGGGTCTTGAGGAAGCGGTGCTCTTCGAGGCGGACGGTCTCCTCGATCATCTGCTCGCCACGCACGAGCTCGGGATAGGCCTGGCCCATCTCGCGGACCAGCGCCGGAACGATCTTGTGGATCACCGGCTCGCTGGCACCGAGCAGCGTCGCATGGCGCATGGCGCGGCGCATGATGCGGCGCAGCACGTAGCCGCGGCCTTCGTTCGAGGGCAGCACACCTTCGGCGATGAGGAAGCTCATCGAGCGCAGGTGATCGGCAATGACGCGGAGCGAGGCATTGGCCGGATCGCCCGAGAAGCCGGTGGCCTGCTGGGCCGACGCGATCAGCGCCTTGAACAGGTCGATCTCGTAGTTGTTGTTGGTGCCCTGCATGACCGCAGCGACGCGTTCAAGGCCCGAACCGGTATCGACCGACGGCTTGGGCAGCTTGATGCGGCTGCCGTCGGGCAGCTGCTCGAACTGCATGAAGACGAGATTCCAGATCTCGACGAACCGGTCGCCATCTTCCTCGGGGGTGCCCGGAGGGCCGCCCCAGTACTTTTCGCCGTGATCGTAGAAGATCTCGGTGCACGGGCCGCAGGGGCCGGTATCGCCCATCTGCCAGAAGTTCGATTTGGCGCCGAGCCGGACGATGCGGCTTTCCGGCAGGCCGGCGATCTTCTTCCACAGCTCCATCGCCTCGTCGTCATCTTCGTAGATGGTGGCGGTGAGCCGGTTCTTGTCGAGGCCCCACTCCTTGGTGAGAAGGTTCCAGGCCAGTTCGATCGCGTCTTCCTTGAAATAGTCGCCGAACGAGAAATTGCCGAGCATTTCGAAGAACGTGTGGTGGCGCGCGGTGAAGCCGACGTTGTCGAGGTCATTGTGCTTGCCGCCGGCGCGCACGCATTTCTGCGCCGTGGTGGCGCGCACATAGTCGCGCTTTTCGGCGCCGGTGAAGACGTTCTTGAACTGCACCATGCCCGCATTGGTGAACATGAGCGTCGGGTCGTTGCGCGGCACGAGCGGGCTCGAGGCGACGACCTCGTGGGCGTTCTTTTCGAAGAACGAAAGGAAGCTCGACCGGATGTCGTTAACGCTCGTCATGGCAGTCCATCACCAAGGGGAAAGGGGCCTGAAGCTCATGGCCCGGAGAACGGGAAATGCCTTCTATCGCGGGGCTCACGCCTCTGTCCAGCCGAGTGCGGGGATCGGTTGCGCAGACGTTGCGGCCGGCCAGCCCGAGGGCGTCCGGATATAAGGAGACGGTGTCCCGGGACGCGAAGACGCCTGGGAATTGAAAAAATGACGCCGTCGCGTCCCGGGAACGCCCGGATTTCTTACGCTGGGTACGCAAGGCCGGGGGTCCATACCCCGCGCCCGGTCCGCAACGCACAGGGCCTGGTGCGACCACCTACCGCTCCGCGCTGTCCCATCCGCCGTATTCGTCGTACGTCCGCCCGCGCGGATGGAATGGGGGGAGTATGGGGGCGCTGTGGGGGTGGGGGATTTGTTTTGTTGTTGGGGGTGGCTGCCATCGTGCGGCGTGGCTGGACTACGCCACCTCCACCGACGTCATTCCGGCCTTCGTCGGAATCCGGGGCACCGGATTCTCGGCTGGACGCGGTCTATCGGGTTCATCTGGGGTGATGGACCGGTTGGGACCGGGCATGTGGACTGGTTCGAGCAATGGATACCGGCGTTCGCCGGTATGACGGCGGTGGGTGGGGTGGGTTTGGGGACCGTCGGGTTGCGGGGGTGGTGTGCCCGTTCTTCGTAGTTCGACAGGCTCACCATGAAGAACTCAGAACACTCGCGCCGCCCTGCACCATTTCGCCGTAGCCTTCGTGGTGAGCTTGTCGAACCACGAGGGCGTGGTGGGCTGGGGGGTGGCGTGTTCAGCGCGCACCTCGCCCCCCACCCGAGCTCTGCTACGGGCCGTTGGCCCTGGCGGCGCTGCCCTCCCCGCGACGGGGGAGGGTAGAAAGGAAAGGGGCGCCGGTTGGACCGGCGCCCCTGCTCTCCTGGTCGGGAGAGAACCTCAGTCGTCGGTGGCCGCGTCGTCGCCGTCGGGACCGACAAGGAGCACCTCGCCGAGCAGGCCCGAACTTTCGCGCACGCCCTTCTCGATGGCGTCGGCGACGGCCGGATTGTCCTTGAGGAACTGGCGCGAGTTCTCGCGGCCCTGCCCGAGGCGCTGGCTGTCATAGGAGAACCAGGCGCCGGACTTGTCGACGATCCCCGACTTGACGCCGAGATCGAGCAGTTCGCCGGTCTTGCTGACGCCTTCGCCATACATGATGTCGAACTCGACCTGGCGGAACGGCGGGGCAAGCTTGTTCTTGACCACCTTCACGCGGGTCTGGTTGCCGATGACTTCCTCGCGCTCCTTGATCGCGCCGATGCGGCGGATGTCGAGGCGGACCGAGGCATAGAACTTCAGCGCGTTGCCGCCCGTGGTGGTTTCGGGCGAGCCGTACATCACACCGATCTTCATGCGGATCTGGTTGATGAAGATGACCATCGCGTTGGACTTGTTGATCGAGCCGGTGAGCTTGCGCATCGCCTGGCTCATCAGCCGGGCCTGCAGGCCCGGCAGCGACTCGCCCATCTCGCCTTCAAGTTCGGCCTTGGGGGTGAGCGCGGCGACCGAATCGACCACCAGCACATCGACCGCGCCGGAACGCACCAGCGTGTCGGTGATTTCGAGCGCCTGTTCGCCGGAATCGGGCTGCGAAATCAGCAGCTCATCGACCTTTACGCCGAGCTTGCGGGCATAGGTCGGGTCGAGCGCATGCTCGGCATCGACGAAGGCGCAGATGCCGCCGGCCTTCTGGGCCTCGGCGATCACGTGCAGTGCCAGGGTCGTCTTGCCCGAGCTTTCAGGCCCGAAGATTTCGACGATGCGGCCACGCGGCAGGCCGCCGATGCCGAGCGCGATATCGAGGCCAAGCGAGCCGGTGGAGATCGATTCGACCTGGGCAATGGCGCCCTCGCCGAACTTCATCACGGTGCCCTTGCCGAAATTCCGCTCAATCTGGCTGAGCGCGGCGGCGAGCGCCTTGTCCTTATCCATTACTCCCCCGTCTACTACGCGAAGCGGTGTCGAAGCACCCATGTCCGTCTCCTTATTTCATGCGTACCCGGGGGGCGCAAACGCCATCGGGGGGTTGATGTCTGTCCATCGAATGTACTTATTCTGTTCTCATTTTGTTTCCAAACTGTCAATGGGCGTTTTTGAGATAGTGTGCGCCGTGACGCGCCCCCGAATCCGGCGGGCGGCAGCGGAGGCAGGAACGCGTGGCGAAGCACCGAATCTATTCCATCAGCTTTGCGAGCGTTTATCCGCATTATGTCGCGAAGGCCGAGAAAAAGGGCCGCAGCCGGGCGGAGGTCGATCAGATTCTCGCTTGGCTGACGGGCTATGATGCCAGGGGCCTCGCGGCGGTGATCGACAACAGGACCGACCTCGAGACGTTCTTCGGCGCGGCGCCACGGCTCAACCCTGCGCGCACGCTCATCACCGGCCTCATTTGCGGTATTCGGGTGGAAGAGATCGAGGAGCCGCTGATGCGGGAGATCCGCTACATGGACAAGCTCATCGACGAGCTGGCGCGCGGCAAGAAGATGGAATCGATCCTGCGCGCGGCGTGAGCCGGTTCTTGCCAGCCTCTCTCGCATGACGCCAAATGTGCGCAACCCGGAGGGAGAACGGAACATGCGGCTCATTCAGTTCGAGGACGGCGGCAAGCGCGAGGTGGCGGCGATTGCGGACGACGTTGCGCGGGTCGTCGTCGAGGCCGGCAGCGTCTATGCGCTGGCGCGCGAGGCGGCCGACAGTGGGCGGAAGCTGGCTGACGTTGTGGCGGCGCGGGGGCTGGGGCGCGCGGTCGATGCGGCGGCGCTGCTTGCGGCGGGCAAGGTGCTCTCCCCTATCGACCATCCCGATCCGGCGCATCTGCATGTGACGGGCACGGGGCTCACGCACCTTGGTTCGGCGGCGACGCGCGACGCCATGCACAAATCCACCACCGAGGCGGCGGTGGAGACGCTGACCGACTCGATGAAGATGTTCCGCATGGGGCTCGAGGGCGGCAAGCCGAAGCCGGGCGAGACGGGCGTGCAGCCGGAATGGTTCTACAAGGGCAACGGGAACAGTGTCGCCGCGCCGGGGGCGGCGATCGCCTCGCCGGCCTTCGCCAGGGATGCCGGCGAGGAGCCGGAGATCGCGGGCATCTACATCATCGGCAAGGACGGCAATCCGTACCGGATCGGCTTTGCGCTGGGCAACGAGTTCTCCGACCACGTGACGGAGCGGGTGAACTACCTGTTCCTCGCGCATTCGAAGCTGCGCAACTGCTCGTTCGGGCCGGAACTGCGGCTGGGCGAACTGCCGGGGAATGTTTCGGGCATGTCGCGGATCATCCGGGGCGGCAAGGTGATCTGGGAGAAGCCGTTCCTGTCGGGCGAGGACAACATGTCCCACAGCATCGCCAATCTCGAATATCACCACTTCAAGTACGACCTGTTCCGGGTGCCCGGCGATGTGCATGTGCACATGTTCGGCACGGCAACGCTGAGCTTTGCCGATGGCATCAAGACCGAGGCGGGGGACGTGTTCGAGATTTCGGAGAACCAGTTCGGCCTGCCGCTGCGCAACAGTGTCGCCTGGAACGCCGAGCGGCCGGTGAAGATCACGGCGCTCTAGGAACCGAATTGCCCTCGCTCAACTGACATGTCAGTGTCGCTCGCGACCTGGCGAGGGGGAATTCTGCTGCCATGACGACCACGAAATTCGAGAAGCGCCGCGTCGGCCGGACGGCGCTCGAAGTGACCACGCTTGGCTTCGGCGGGGCGACGATTTCGGGCATGGCGGGCACCGATGTGCCGCCGGCGCAGGCCATTGCGACGGTGGCGGCGGCGCTCGATGCGGGCGTCGGGTACTTTGATACGGCGCCGCATTATGGCTTCGGGCGGTCGGAGCATTTTGTGGGCGATGCGCTGCGGTTCCGGCACCACGATGTGGCGATCTCCACCAAGGTCGGGCGGCTGCTGAAGCCGGTGCGCTCGGATGCGGAGCGGACGATGGCGCATCCGTGGACGCAGTCGTTCCCGTTCGAGATCGTCTACGACTATTCCTATGACGCGATCATGCGCTCGTATGAGGCGAGCCTGCAGCGGCTGGGGCTGGGGCATGTCGAGATTTTGCTGGTGCACGACATTGGCACGACGACACATGGGGTCGAGGGCAACAGGCGGTACTGGAAGCAGCTTGAGGACGGCGGCTACCGGGCGCTGAGCGAGCTCAAGGCGAGCGGAGCGATCAAGGCGATCGGCATCGGGGTCAATGAGTGGCCGGTGCTGATGGACGCGATGGAGATGGGCGATTGGGACGCGTTCCTGCTCGCCAACCGCTACACCCTGCTTGAGCAGGAATGCCTCGATCCGTTCATGACAAAGTGCGCGGCGCGCGGCACGTCGGTGATTGCGGCGGGGCCGTTTGCGGCGGGGGTGCTAGCGGGGCGCGATATCTGGGGGCCGGATACGGGGGCGTATCAGAAGCCGCCGCCGGAAATCGTCGCCAAGGTCACGGCGCTGAAGGCGGTTTGCGAGGCGCATGGCGTGCCCATGGGGGCGGCGGCGCTGCAGTTCGCGCTGGCGCATCCGGTGGTCTGCACGGTGCTGACCGGGCCGAAATCGCCGGAAGAGTTTGCGGGCATTCTTGCGTGGTGGAACACGAAGATTCCGGACGCATTCTGGGATGCGCTGGCGGACCGGAGGCTGGTCGCGCCGGGGACGCCGCTTCCGAACGGGCGCACCGCGGGATAGGCTCAGGCAGCCTTTTGCTTCTGTCATGCGTTTGAGCGGCATGTCCTCGCAGTCTGGGTCGAAACTCGTCATCTATGCCGCGCTGGTCGGGAACTTCCTGATCGCGGTGACGAAGTTCGTGGCGGCGTTCTTCACCGGCTCGTCGGCGATGATCAGCGAGGGCATCCACTCGCTGGTCGATACGGGCAACGAAATCCTGCTGCTCTACGGGCTCAATCGCGCCGCGCGGCGGCCGGATGAGGGCCACCCCTTCGGATATGGCCGCGAGGTCTATTTCTGGACCTTCATCGTCGCCGTGCTGGTGTTCGCGCTGGGTGGCGGCTTCTCGATCTACGAGGGCGTGCAGCACCTGAGCGATGGCGGGCCGATGACGGACCCGACGGTGAACTACATCGTGCTGGCGGTCTCGTTCCTGTTCGAGGTGGTGAGCTGGACGGTCGCGCTGCGCGAGTTCAACCGGCAAAAGGGCGCGCTCGGATATTTCGCAGCGATGCGGCGCAGCAAGGACCCGACGACCTTCACGGTGCTGCTCGAAGACAGCGTGGCGCTGCTCGGGCTGGTGACGGCGTTCGTTGGCATCTTCATTGCGCACCAGATGGAGTCGCACGTTCCTGACGCAATCGCCTCGATCATCATCGGCCTCTTGCTGACCGCGACGGCGGCGTTCCTCGCGCGGGAGAGCAAGGCGCTGCTGGTGGGCGAGCAGGCCCTGCCCGAAGTGGTGGCGGATATTGCAGGTGCCGCCCGCGAGGACGCGACGGTGCGCGCGGTCAACGGCGTGATCACCGCGCAGGTCGGACCATCGACGGTGGTGGCGCTGGTGAGCGCCGATTTCCAGCCGCAACTGACGACGCACGACATCGAGGCGGGGATCGAGCGGATCGAGGATCGCATCCGCGCGACCCATCCCGATGTCACCTCGGTTTTCATCCGCCCGCAGACCCCTGGCCACTGGCAGGAAGACGTGCCCCATCTCGCCGAGGGCAACGGCGAGGACGAGCAGAGCGGCTAGGCGGCGAGGCCGGTGGCAGTTTCGAGATAGTGGCGGCGGATGCCGAAGAAGGCCTTGGCCTCGGCGATCTTTTCGAGCACGGCCGGATCGTTGGCGCGGTTGGTGCGCTGGCCGACGATCAGCACGTTCTTGGGCGTGTGCTGGTCGGAGATGAACTCGAACACCTTCGTGCTGTAGCCAAAGTATTCGAGGATCAGCGCGCGAACCCCGTCAGTCACCATCTCGCACTGCCGTTCGACGAAGATGCCGTGCTTCATCAGGTAACCCAGCGGATTGTCGGCGCGGGCCGCTTCGACCTCGCGCCTGATCTGCTTGTGGCAGCAGGGCGCGACGACGATGAGATCGGCATTGGCGGCGATGCCCTTGGCGATGGCGTCGTCGGTGGCGGTGTCGCAGGCATGAAGCGCGATCAGCGCCGAGGCGCCGGCGCTGTCATAGGCATCGATGGTGCCTTCGGCGAAGCTGAGCGCGGTGAGCCCGGCGTCAGTGGCGACGCGATTGCCGAGCGCCACCATGTCGGGGCGCATCTCGACACCCACGACCTTTGCATCGGAGTGCAGTGTGTGGGCGAGATAGTCAGCAACGGCGAAGGTGAGATAGCCTTTGCCCGCGCCCATATCGACGACCTTTTCGAGCCGCTTCGCCGGGATGGCGGAGAGCAGCGGGCCGAGGATTTCGACGTAGCGGTTGATCTGGCGGTACTTGTCCTGCGCGGTGGGGAGGACGGCACCCGCGGCGTCGGTCACGCCAAGTTCGTGCAGCCACGCTTTGCCCGCCGCGATGGGGCGAACCTTTTCGCGGTCATGCGTCAGCGTGGGGGCGGCTTTCGACGTGGGTTCGGCGCGCTTCAGTTTCGGCGACTTGCCCTGAAAATCGAGGGTCAGGTCCGAACCGGTGGTGAACAGTTGCGCGAGGTTGAACTCAGCGCCGACGAGGCCGCGAAGCTCCGCGATCGCCGCATCGAGCGGGTGGTTCTTCACGATGTCGCGGGTCTTGTAGTGGAAGGTGAAGCTCAGCTGCGGCGCGCGCTTGATGAGCGCCGGCTTGATATCGACGGATTTCAGCGCCGGATCGCCCCCGGCGCGGGCACGCAGGGCGACGCGCACCAGCGTGCTGTCGGCAAAGGCGGTGGCCAGTTCGGCGAGGAATTGTTCGGGCCTTGAGAGCGGCGTGTCGATGATCGGAGCTTTCGTGGGGAAAGCCACCATATAGGCCTCCACCGCGCCCGCCGCCAGTGTCGAGGCTAGCCGTCGCTGACCTTGCCGAGCACGTCCTTGACCTTGGAATTGATCTGGTCGAGCGAATAGGGTTTGGCGAGGAACTCGACGCTCTGGTCGTCGGCGATGTCCTGGCGGACGCTTTCCTCGGCGTAGCCGGACACGAAGATGACCTTCAACCCGGGCAGGCGCTCGCGCACCTTTACCAGCAGCGCGGGACCATCCATTTCCGGCATGACCACGTCGGAGATCATCAGGTCGATGCGGTTGTCCTCGTCATCGAGCACTTCGAGCGCCATTTCGCCCGAGTCCGCCTCGAACACTTCGTAGCCGGTGGCACGCAGCGCCCGCGCCGAGAACGCCCGGACATTGTCCTCGTCCTCGACAAGCAGGATGCGTTCGTGGCCTGTGAGGTCCTTGACGGGGGCTGCCACCTGCTTTGCGACGTTTTCGCCTTCGGCGGCGACGTGGCGCGGCAGGTAGATGCGGAAGGTCGTGCCCTGCCCGACCACCGATTCCGGATAGATGAAGCCGCCGGTCTGCTTGATGATGCCGTAGACGGTGGAGAGGCCGAGGCCGGTGCCTTTGCCCAACTCCTTGGTCGAAAAGAACGGCTCGAAAATCTTCTCGAGGATTTCGGGCGACATGCCGGTGCCGGTGTCCTCGACTTCGATCAGCACGTATTCGCCAAGCGGCATGCCGGTGAAGCTCAGCGTCGCCGCTTCGGCTTCGTCCACGTTGCGGCTGCGGATGCTGCTCGTGCCGCCG
>DAORUH010000094.1:0-12446 GCA_035433065.1 Devosia sp.
ACCAACCCAGCTCTCGACGCAGGTGGGAGACCGCCTCGAGGTGGCGCTCGTGATCGCCGGCGAAGCGCAGCACCAGATGCGTCGCCCCTGCCTGCGCGTAGGCGGCCAGCCACTCGGCCGCGGCGGCGGCCGGGCCGGCGAAGCTCATCTGCCGCTTGCGCATCGCGCGTGGGTCCATGCCGTAATAGCCCTGCAGATAGGCGTTCAAGCGCTGGTCGGCACGACCGGCATCGTCGTCGATCGACAGCGTCAGATAGGCCGCCGCCGTAATCGCGGCGGGGTCGCGGCCGGCGGCGCGGGCCGCCGTCGTCACTTCGGCGAACTGCGTCGGGTAGTCCTGCGGCTGGGCGCTGTTGGGAAACCAGCCGTCGAACCGCCGGCCGGCTCGCGCCCGCGACACGGGGACGGCACCCGCGATCCAGATCGGCGGTCCGCCGGGCCGATGCGGCGTCGGGCCGAGCACGGCATCAGTCATGGTCCAGCGGCCTTCCGTTCCGGGCCGCGGCCAGGTCACGGGCTTGCCGGTCCACAGCGCCCGGCACAGGGCCAGGCCCTCGACCATGCGCCCGACGCGCTTGTCGAACGGCACGCCGGCGGCGGTGAACTCGGCCCGGATGTTGGGGATGTCGGTCGCGATGCCGACGCCGAGGACGAGACGGCCCTCGGCGATGCGGTCGAGGGTGGCCACCTGCTGGGCCAGCACCACCGGGTTACGCAGTGCCGGCAGCAGCACCGCGGTCCCCAGTTCCGCCCGTTGCGTGCGCGCCGCCACCGCCGCCAGCAAGGTAAGTGGATCGTGGCGCGGCCGGGCCAGCAGGGAATCGCCGACCCACAGCGAGTCGAAGCCAAGCCCCTCGGCCCTTTCGGCCAGAGACAGCAGCGAGCCGGTCTCGTCGCGCCCTTCCATGACCCGCTCGCGCGTCGGCAGCAGGTATCCCAATTTCGGCATCGTTTCCCCGCTCGCGTTTCCTTTTGTTATAGTTTGCGCGTACAGGGGAGAAGACGGCAATGAAATTGGGCCTGTCGATCGGCTACTCGGGGGCGCACCTCGATGTCCCGGTCAATCTGGTGCAGCGCGCCGAGGAGCTGGGCTACGATTCGGTGTGGACCGCCGAGGCCTACGGCTCCGACGCCGTGACGCCGCTCGCCTACCTCGCCGCGGTGACGAAGCGCATCAAGCTCGGCACCGGCATCATGCAACTCGCCGCCCGGACCCCGGCCAACGCCGCGATGTCGGCGGCGACGGTCGACGCCATGGCCGGCGGCGGCCGCTTCATCGCCGGCCTCGGCGTGTCGGGCCCGCAGATCGTTGAGGGCTGGTACGGCCAGCCGTGGGGCAAGCCGTATTGGCGGGTCCGCGACTACGTGACGATCATGCGCAAGATCTTCCGGCGCGAAGGGCCGGTCAGCCACGACGGCAAGGAGATCGCCCTGCCCTATACCGGTCCCGGCGCGATGGGCATCGGCAAGCCGCTGAAGTCGATCCTGCACATGAACCCCGACCTGCCGATCTACCTGGCGACCGGCACCGAGACGATGGTCAAGCTGACAGCCGAGATCGCCGACGGCTGGCTGCCCATGGGCTTCATGCCGGGCGCCATGGAGGAATACCGGCCGTGGCTCGAGGAGGGCTTCCGCCGGGCCGGCGACGGCAAGAGCCTGAAGAACTTCTCGGTCGTCGCCTCGGTCCACGTCCAGGTCGACGACGACGTCAAGGGCGCGCTGGCAAAACTCAAGCCGGAGGTCGCCTTGTATGTTGGCGGCATGGGGCACAAGACCAAGAACTTCCACAACGACATCATGGTGCGGCGCGGCTTCGGCGACGCGGCCAGGCGCATCCAGGAACTCTACCTCGCCAATCGCAAGGACGAGGCCATCGCCGCGGTACCCGACGAGTGGGTCGACATGAAGTCCCTGGTCGGGCCACCCGCCCGCATCCGCGAGCGTTACCGGGCGTGGGAGGATTGCGGCGCCGACACAATCAGCGTGCGGTCTCGCCAGCCCGAGGCGATCGAGGTCATGGCGCAGGCCGCGCGGCTCAACTGAGGAAAAAACGATGAAGATCGGAACGTTCGCAACCTTCATGTCGCCGCTGGCAACGCCGAAGATGATCGGCGACTTCGGCCGGCGGGCCGAAGGTGCCGGCCTCGACTCGATCTGGATGGGCGAGCACGTCGCCCTGTTCGACCGCAACACCTACGGCTATCCCGGATCGAAGGACGGTCGCATCCCGGTCCCCGACGGCGGCGGCATGCTCGACGTCACGGCGACTTTCGGCTTCCTCGCGGCCTCGACAAAGACGCTGCGCTTTGGCACCGGCGTCGCGCTGGTGCCGCAGCGCAACCCGATCTACACGGCCAAAGAGATGGTGACGCTCGACTGGCTGTCGGACGGCCGCCTCGACTTCGGCATCGGCGTCGGCTGGAACAAGGAAGAGGTCGAGGCCTGCGGCTATCGCTGGGAAGATCGCGGCAAGCGCTGCGACGAGTTCCTGGAGGTGATGCGGCGCCTGTGGACCGAGCCGGTGGTCGACTTCGCCGGCAAATGGGTGAAGTTCGAGACGCTGCGCCTCGATCCCAAGCCGATCCAGAAGCCGCACATCCCGATCGTCGTCGGCGGCTATGCTGATGCCGCCTTCAACCGCGCCGTCCGATTCGGCGCCGGCTGGTATGGCTTCAACCTCGACCCGGCCCGGACCAAGGGTATGCTCGCCAAGCTCGACGAGGCGTTCACCCGCGCCGGCAAGAAGCGCGGCCCCGACTATCAGGTGATCGTCACGCCGCCGATGACCGCGGGGCCCGAGACCGTCACGGAGTATGCCGCGCTGGGCGTGCATCGCCTGGTCGTCATGCTGGGCAGCCAGCGTCCCGAGAAGATCGACCAGCGCCTGCCGGAGCTGGAGCAGTGGGTGAAGGCGGCGGGCTGACGCCCGTCGGTTCGCTGGCGATCGCCAGTTCGCAGCGGCGCGGTCGCTCGGTCGGCCGGGCGGGCGCCCTGCGGCACCCTCGCCACCACGGCGCCGGTCTGCCGGAAGGTCTCCATCGGTTTGGGACCGTAGGCGAGCAGACCGCCGGCCAGGAGGCGACCCGCTGTCGAACGGTCGTTTCCTGTGCGGCATCGGCATCATCCTGGAGAAGTTCCGGGCCATGGCGAAGCAGGCGGGGCGCGATCCGGCCAGCCTGCCGATCAAGATCTTCCGGGTGCCGGATGTGCTGGGCCAGCTGAAGTTCTGCCGCGACATCGGCGTCGATCGCGTCACCTGCAGCCTGCCCGCCGAGGTGGAGGACAGGATCCTGCCGATCCTCGACCGCTGGGCCGAGCTGCAGCGGCAGTTGTCGTAGGCCGCCGCGCTCGGGACGACCGATCTAGGTCGGGTCGAGGACGACGATCGGAATCTCGCGATCTGCCGCCTTCTGCTGGTAGTCGTCGTAGGGCGGCCAGAAGACCACGGCCTGCTTCCACAGAGCGCCGCGCTCCGCTGCGCTGGCCGTCCGGGCGCGCACCTTCAGCTTCTGGGTGCCGACCATGATCTCGGCCTCGGGATGGGCCAGCAGGTTCTTGTACCACCCCGGATGGTCCGGCGCGCCACCCTTGGACGCGACGATGAAGTAGCTGTTGCCGGCCTTTCCGTAGAACAACGGGAAGATGTACTTCCGGCCCGACTTGCGGCCGGTCGTCGTCAGAAGCAGCGACGGCACCGTCAGCGTCGGCATGTTGGGGAACGAGGCGGTGTACATGTGACCGTCCGTCCCGCCGCTCGACAGGTAGCGGTTGGTATGGTCGATCATCCACTGCGGCATGTTCGGGGCGAGCTTGGCATCGGCCATAAGTGATCTCCTTTGCGGGTCAACCGCCAGTATAACGCTCAGGGCCGCATGAAGGCATAGGTCGGATCGTACTCGAGATTCTCGGCAAGGCCGACCAGCTCTGAACCGCTCCGGGTTTGCCGGAGGCTTCTTGGTTTGAGTCACGTCACCAGTTTTTGCTCATCAAGTATGGCGCAGGATGTAGGCGATCTGCTGCTCGTTGAACCGTGACTTCTTCATGGATAATCCGCCGTCCGGCCCGCGTGGCTATGCGACTAGTCATAGTGTGCAATGAGAGGCTGATCTTGGCTAGTCGTGCCATCGCTGCCGACGCGACCGGCCTTCGAGATCACGCTGGCATCACCACGAGTCGATCATGGGGCGCTTCTTGCCAGAGCGCGGCGGGCCGGGCCGGATCGCGGCCAGCATGTTGACGACCCAGCTACGCGTCTCGGCCGGGTCGACCACGTCGTCGAGCATGAAGTTGGTCGAGCGGTTCAATGCCTTGCCCGCTTCATAGGCCTGCGCAACCTTCGCCTCGAAGAGCTTGAGGCGCTCCTCCGGGTCCTCGATCGCCGCAAGCTCAGCGCGAAAGCCCAACTTGACCTGCCCCTCGATGCCCATTGGTGCAAACTCGCCGGTCGGCCACGAGACATAGAAGTACGGCGCGCGGTAGTTGCCACCGGCCATGGCGCTCTGCCCCAGCCCGTAGGCCTTGCGCAGCACGATCGTGAAGTACGGAACGCTCATGTTGCAGCTCGTCAGGAACATGCGCGCGGCGTGGCGAACCAACGCTGTTTTCTCCGCTTCCGGGCCAACCATGATTCCGGGCGTATCGCATAGATTGACCATCGGGATGTCGTAGGCGTCGCAGAGCTGCATGAAGCGCGCACCCTTATCGGATCCGTCGGAATCGACCGCTCCGCTGAGATGCTTCGGATCGTTGGCCATCACACCGACCGTACGGCCTTCGAGACGGATCAACGCCGTGACCAGCGTACGCCCAAAGTCGCGGCGCAGCTCAAGCACCGAACCTTCATCGGCCAGTGTTTGGATCACGTCGCGCACCTCATAGGTGCGCAGCCGGTTCTCGGGCACGATGTGGCGCATCAAGCGCTGGTCCGGCGCGGTCCACTCTTTCAGCGGCCCCTGAAAATAGGCGAGGTACCTCTTGGCGACGGCGACGCCTTCGGCTTCGTCATTGACCAGAATATCGACGACACCATTACGCGTCTGCACCGGCATCGGGCCGATCTCCTCGGGCGTGAACACGCCAAGCCCGCCCCCCTCGACCATGGCCGGGCCGCCCATCCCAAGAGTGGTATCGGCGGTCGCGATGATCACGTCACAGCAGCCGAGCAGCGACGCATTGCCCGCGAAACAGCGCCCCGAGACGATGCCGATCAGCGGCACCAGAGCCGAGAGCTGACCGAAGTGATGGAAGGTGTCGAACTGGATGAAGCCGCCATAGTCGTCGTCGCCGGGTCGACCGCCGCCGCCTTCGGCAAATAGCACCAGCGGCATCCGCCCGTCCTCGGCGATGTCGAGGATCTTGTCGGTCTTCCAATGATTGTGAACGCCCTGTGTTCCGGCAAACACTGTGTAGTCATAGGCCATCACGGCAACACCCGTGGCGGGCGCGTCGAACATATGCCCGTTCACGCGACCGACGCCGGTCACGAGACCGTCGGCCGGGCTGCGGGTGAGCAGATCGTCGAGCGTCCGCCGATGTCGCTGTGCCGCCACGACCAGGGGGCCGTACTCGACGAACGTACCCGGATCGATCAGGTCTTCGACATTCTCGCGCGCGGTTCGATGGTTGGTCGTGTGGCGGCGCTTGACGGCCTCTGGCCGGTTCTCGTCTCGCGTCAGGGCCCGCCGCTCCAGCATCTCAGCCAGGTCGGGGCGGATGGCATCGAGGTCGACCTCCTCTCCTGCGCCCACGGCCTCTACGGCGATTTCCGATGGCTCCAGGCTGAGCAGCAACTGGTCTTCCCAGAGGGTTTCACCCGGCTCGACGTGGATGGCCCGGACGATGCCACTCGCAGTCGCCTTGATGACGTGTTCCATTTTCATGGCTTCCATCACTGCGACCTCGACCCCCAAAGGCACGGCGTCCCCGATCGAGACGGCCACCGAAATGACGGTGCCCTGCATCGGGGTCCGGACCCCGATCATCCCGTCCTGCAGACTGCCTCCCGCCGCCGGGCCGGCACCCGGTACCGACTGGCCGCGCGTTGACTGGCCGTAGGTGAGGACGGAGAGCGGGTCGGTGGCATCGATCTTGGCGCCAGCGCGAGCGCCGCGCCTCCCGTCATCCTTCACGGTCGCGTACAGACGCGGATGAGCGGCGGCGTCCACGGCGAGCAGTCCCGGGGCATTGGCCACCACAAAGCCAGTGTCAAAGCTGCCGGCTCTCACGTGCTTGTCCAAGAGTGCGGCCTGTAGAAAGGCGATATTGGTCGGCGCGCCCGCAACGTTGAACTCGCATAGCGCCCGATAGCCTTTGCCCGTTACATCGTCGACGCGTCCGCTCCGGGCAAACACTATCAGCTTGGCGAGCAGCGAATCGTAGGCTGGATTGGTCGCGTAGCCGGCATAGCCGTAGCCATCGACGCGAATATCCGGACCGGAAGGTGGCTCGAACGTGCTCAGGAGGCCACCACCCGGCTTGGCTGTCCCGTCGGGCTGCATCGTCTCGACGTTGATGCGGAGCTGCATGGCCATGCCGCGCGGGGCCGGTCCCGCACTTCTCGCAAGACCAAGCTCCGCCAGGGTGGCGCCGTCCGCCAGCCGGAGTTGGAGCTCGACCAGATCCAAGCCCGTCACCGCTTCCGTCACCGTATGCTCGACCTGCAGGCGCGGATTGGCTTCGATGAAGTAGAAGGCCCCATTGGTGCTATCCACGAGGAACTCGAATGTGCCGAGGCTGCGGTAGTTCGCGGCACGCGCCAGCATCAGCGCAGCGTCCAGCAATTGCTGCCGCACATGAGCGTCCAGGTTCGGCGCGGGCGCGAACTCGACGAGCTTCTGCCGCTGGCGCTGGAGTGAGCAGTCGCGTTCCCACAGATGCGCCACCCCCGCTCCGTCACCGATGACCTGCACCTCGATGTGGCGCGCCTGTCGGACGAGTTGCTCGACGTAAAGGTCACCCGAGCCAAAGGCCGCGGTCGCCTCCGACCGGCAACGGGCAAAAGCCTCCTCGAGCTCGCCAACCGTCAGGACCGGCCGCATGCCGCGACCGCCCCCGCCGGCAACTGCCTTGACCATCACGGCCGCCCCCGCTCCAAGCCCCTCCATGAAGGCCCGAGCCTTTTCGGGGGTTGTGGGCGCCTCTGTGCCCGGCAAGGTCGGCACACCGACCTGCTGGGCAAGCTGCCGCGCCCGGTGCTTGTCGCCGAACAGGTCAAGTATCTCAGGCGTCGGACCAACAAAGGCGATGCCGGCCGCGGCACAGGCGCGCGCGAAGGCTGCATTCTCCGATAGGAAGCCATAGCCGGGGTGAATCGCTGTCGCCCCCGCCTCTCTCGCCACCCGCAAAATGGCTGCTCCATCGAGATACGCGGCAACGCCACGGCCGGGCAAGACGATCGCCGCATCGGCCTTCTCGACATGAAGGCTGGCGCTGTCGTCGGCGGGATAGACCGCGATACTGCTCATGCCGAGATTGGCCACCGAGCGGATTATGCGAATGGCGATCTCGCCGCGGTTGGCGACGAGCAACTTCTGTCCGGTCATCGGGTCGTTGCTCTTAAAGGAAGTAGAAAGGAAAGGCGTCATCAGTGGCAATACCATAGCTGCTGGCGCGTTACCGCGTGCGTGATGAACCGCGACTATGCCGAGTTCGGGGCTGCACAATCTGTGGTAACGGCGCGCGTCAGCCCCCGATAGCGGCCCTGGTGCGGTCGACCGCGGCAACGGGCGCGGTGTGCACCGCTTGAACGCCTCGACCGTCAAGACGTCGGATTTCGGCGTGCCCTCGCGGACGCCGACGCCCAGGATCGAGTCGGCGAGACAGACGCGGGGCTAGGGACGCACGATGCGGTCGGCGCAGAGCCTGTCCATGGCGCCGGCAATGGCGATGACGACGTCGGCACACTGCCCTTCGGCGGTCGACTTCATGATGGCCGTGGTCAAGGGTGATGGCATCAGCGGGTGTGAGCCCTTCCTCGATCAGTACCCTCACGATGTCGGGCCCTTTCTGGGGTTTGGCATTCCCTGTTTTGGGGTTCAGCGTTCCCTGTTACAGCGCTTCAAATTCCCTGTTCAAAATCCGGCTGGTATCGGCCGAATGTCTGGAAAGGTGAGAGAATTCGGGGATTTCGGCAGCCCGCTAGCCCATATCGGCGATGATTTCCTTGTTAAATTCCCTGATAGCAGGGAAATTCAAGCTGAGACGGGTTAGCGGCTGACTGGCCCCACTACCAACCTCCCGCCGCCGCCAACGCCGGCGTCGGGTGGTTCGTCCAGAGATCTTCGACATGCCGTGGCACTGTCGACTACGGAAGCAGCGCCGATGAAGGCCCAACATGTTGCCTTGGGAGGAACAATATGGGCCTGAGATTTCTGAAGGCGGCGCTGGTCGCTCTCCTCGCGCTGGTGGTCGGCTACGCCGCAGCGCTCGGGGTCGGCTTGGTCGCATTCGATGTCTTCGAGGTCTCGCAGCGCGAAGGCGCCAATGCGATGGCACTGGCGTTCGTCATCTGTCCGTCCGTAGCGGTATTGAGCGCCGCCGTCGCAACAATCTGGTACTGGATCGCTTCCGGCAGGCGCGCTGCGACCAGGAACCCCAGCGCCGCGGTGGCACACCGCGGCAACGCCGCGCGTGTTGCTGCCATCGCCGTGTCCGTCGTCATCGGATGGCTCGCCGGCGCCCTACTGCAATGGATGTTGGCGGGTCGTTCCTACGAAGCATTCATTGTCGCGCTCGCAGTGTCCACGGCGCCTTGGATCGGCGCGATCGTCCTTGGTGGCCTCACATGGTGGCTGACACGCCCCCGAAAGGCGCCAACGAGCTGATCCGCGTCGTATGATGCGACAGTCCACCCAAGAACAGCGGCGGTGACACCACCGACGCACAACGCTCCAATTCCCCGCACACGGCTACGCGCCAACGAGCTTCTTGAGTTTGGGTTGCAGCCGCTCCGACCAGCCTTTCAGGCCGGACTCCCATATGACGAGTTTGCGTGTATCCTGCAGGGTGACCAGGAAGCGCGGCGAGTAAAGGGCGTTGACGGACCGTCCGGACGGCGTTTCGAGATAGGCTTCGAGCAGCCAGCGCAGATCTTCCGGCCACTCGGAAGGTAATCGTATGAGGCGCTGGCTGGCCACTTCGACGCGTCTGTAGGTAACTCGCTTGAACTGCTCGGTCGTGCCCCCGGTGGTGGTGTAACTGGCGGGAGCAAGGCCGCGAGCGAGCGCGCCCATAGGGAGCGCTGTAGCGAGGGAGCGGCCTTGCTGCCAGCAGCTACACCACCACCGGGGGCACGACCTCCGCCCGATTTCGTTCCGATGAGATCACACATTCCTTTAGACGTCGCCAGTTAATCAGAGCGACGGTTCCCGGTGTCTGCAGAAGCAGGGTCCGATCCGATCCCACTGCTCATCGCTTGACCAATATATATTGTTCCGCATCCCTAGCGCCCGGCCAGGATGCGGCGCGCGATCACCATGCGATGGACCTCAGTCGGGCCCTCGTAGACCCGCATCGTCCGTACCTTCTGCGCCATCAGCTGCAGCGGCATCTCCTTTGCCACGCCCATCGCACCGAACGCCTGCATGGCGTGGTCGATTACGCGGGTCGCCATCTCGGTCGCGAACACCTTGATCATCGAGGCCTCCATGCGCACGTCGCCACCGGCATCCTGCTTGGCCGCCGCGTCGAGCGCCATCAGCCGGCAGGCATGGATTTCCATCGCCGCGTCCGCGATCCACCACTGCACCGCCTGCCGTTCGGCCAGCCTGGCGCCGAAGGTGCTGCGCTGGTTGGCGTGCGCGACCATCATGTCGAGGGCACGGCGCGCCATGCCGATGCACATCGGTCCCATCAGCAGCCGCCGCCGGGTCAGGCGCAATTGCATGTTGGCGAAGCCACTTCCCGGTTCACCCAGCACCTGGGCGTCGGAGACGCGGCAATCCTCGAAGACCAACTCGTAGGTGCGATGGCCGCCCAGCATCGGAATCTCGCGCTCGATGCGGAGGCCCGGCGTGTCGCGGTCGACCAGGAAGGCGGTGATGCCGCGATGGTCCTTGCCCGGTGCGGTGCGCGCCAGGACCACCGTGAAGTCCGCAGCCGGCATGTAGCTGACCCAGATCTTGCGGCCGTTCAGAACCCAGGAGTTGCCGTCCTTTACGGCGCGCGTCGTCATCGCCGCCGGGTCCGCGCCGGCACCCGGCTCAGAGATCGCAGTGGCGGAGCGGATCAAGCCTTGCGCGTAGGGCTCGAGGTAGCGACGGCGCTGCTCGTCGTTTGCCACCGCCATCAGGAGGCGCAGCACGGGCGATTCCGGCGGGAATGAAAACGGCACGATCGTGCGGCTGAGCTCTTCCTGGACGCCCATCAGCGCCACCGCCGGGAGGTCGGCGCCACCCATCTCGGCCGGCGCGTCGAGCCCGATGAGCCCGAGTTGGCGGCATTTCTCCAGCAATGGCGCAACCTCGTCGGCGGCAAGATGAAGCTCGCCGCCCGCAGCCTCGCGGGCCAGCAGCCTCGCCTCAAGCGGCATCAACTCGCGCTCGACGAACCGCGCCACCGTATCCTGCAACGCGCGATGTTCTTCCGCGACCGTGCTCATGCCCCACCCGCTGGTTACCATTCAGCAATGGGGCCCGAGTTCAGAGTGGGTGACCTTGATCTATATCTAAGGAAGCTCTGAACAACTGTCCGAAGGTGTGGTGGGCGAGCTGACCTGCGCGGCCGAACTCCGGATTGCCAGACAGTTGCGCCGCTGGACGTCTCGCTATTGTACGAAACGCAACCCGTCGCCCACCACGTCGCGCGCAGGCCGCCATTGAGTGCAGCGCGCCGGCGCCACTTTCTGTGAAACCGTACTGGCTGTTGGTCATGCCCTGGAAGCGCGTGAAGGGCGTGACCGACGGGGCGGCCGGTTCATGGAGGCCGATGCGGTAGCCGGCCTCGACCTGGCCCAGGAACTGGTTGGCGCCGGTGCGGCCCTGGGCGGTGCGCGCCGCCAGGTCGGGCAGCACGATCTGCGAAACCTTGACCTTGCTCGCGGTACCGCTATCGCGAAGGTCCTGCGACAGCAGACGTGCGACAGCCGGCAGGCTGCGTTCGCTGACAGATGTCACCGTCGCTTCAGGTCGGCCGCGGTCACTCTGGGTGGGGCGCCGAGCTTACCGGTGAGCACCGGCTGGAGCCTCTGCCGGAGTCGGCTGGGTGGATCGCCGGTGAGGTCCTTGGCGACTTCGTGGCTCACACATTCCAGGACCGGCTTCGCGAGGAGGCCGCGCAGCTCACCGAGGCTGCGCCGCGGCGCCACCAGGATGAGATCGTCGAAGGACCCACGGGCGCAGGCATCCTCAAGCGCGCCCGCAAGCGTGGCCATGAACCTGTGTTTCTCAAGCTTGTGATAGTCGCGTGGTGGTTCGAACGCGTGCCGGGCACCGCTGTGCGCACTGCTGAAGCCGCGCCCGGGACGGTCGCTCTTGAGGTCGCGCGTTCGCTGCCGGCTCGCCGGCGACACGAGATCGGACGGCCCGGCAGGAACGAGCTTTCCCAGCTTCTTGTCCGGACTGAAAATGCGGGCGCGGGCGCCATCGGCAACGACGACCCAGGTTTTCGTGATTCGCGTAGCCATGATCGTTCACCTGCGGGTGGACTTCGGAGGAGCGACTTCCTGAAAGGCTACGCCCGGAGCCGACCCACCGACTTGATCTGCCTCAATCATCGACCCGCCCGTCACCAGGGACACCGACGGTCGGCGCCGAAGAGCATGGCGAACTCCTGCGCGGTGCTGGTCAGCGGCTGGCCGGCGCCAGCCCCGTCCACGAGGGGCGAAAACTCGATCGTCCAGGCGGAAAAACCCGCCATGAAGAAGCGGCCGACCGTTCCCGCCTCGGTATCGCCGCAACCCTCCTCCAGTCCGATGGCCTGCGGATACCAGGCGCCGCCGCGGACGATCCGCAGCGGCGCGCTCCACGCTTCGGGGTCCGCCGGGTCGCGATTGAAGCTCGCGTAGATCCCTTCCTGCACCAGATCACCCGTGCCGCCGGCGGTGCGGTTGAGCAGCATGACGAAGGCCCCGAGCGCACGGTTGTAGTGCACGGCAGGCCCCCAGAACCCGTCGGGATCGGCATGCCGCCAGCCGCGCCGCATATGCCAGATCGGGCGAGGCGGCCGGCTGCCGTCGGTCGACCATCCCTGTTCGGTCCAGAGCATCGGTGGCGCGGCCAGGTCGGCAACCGGCAACCGCAGCACGGCCACACCCTGTCCCGGCTCGTCGAGATGGTAGCTGGAGAAGAAGACGTAGAGCCACCTACCCTCGCGATCCGCCAGGGCACAGAGATCGCCATAGCCTCCGGCGAAGAAGCCGTTTCGCCACGTGCGCTCGATGCGTTCGGTCGGCAGGCGCAACAGGTCGCCCCGGTGACGCCACGTCAATCCGTAGTCCCCGGACACCG
>DAORUH010000095.1:0-12303 GCA_035433065.1 Devosia sp.
TCGCAAGCCGCGCCGGCACCGAAGCCGCCATTTTGGTTCTCCTCCTCGATCCTCGTCCCGGACATGGCCACAACTCCCGCCGTCCGTCAAACGGCCGCGGCCGCGTGACAACGCGCCCCGGTCTGCTAACCTGCAAAGGATTGTGCGCCATCCTGGTCAGGCGAGGAAACCAGTTGTCCGCCCGCACTGTAGGCGTCATCGATATCGGCAAATCCAACGCGAAGTTTGCGGTCGTCGATCTTGAGACGCGCACGGAAATCGATGTCCGAAAGCGGCCCAACAGGGTGGTGTCAGAAGCACCATATCCACACTATGACATTGCAGGGACATGGGAATTTCTCTGCGATTCAATCACCGAACTCAACCGCAACCACCCCCTCGACGCCCTGAGCGTCACGACGCACGGCGCCTGCGCGGCGCTGGTGGATGGCGCCGGAAACCCGGCGCTGCCGGTGCTCGACTATGAATATTCCGGGCCGGACAAGCTCAAGCGCGCGTACGACCAGATCCGGCCTGACTTCTACGAGACATTCACCCCGCGCCTGCCCGGCGGGCTCAATCTCGGAGCGCAACTGTTCTGGCAATCCCAGACCTTCGCGGAAGAGTGGGCGAGAACCCGCTGGATTCTGCCCTACCCCCAGTACTGGGGCTTTCGGCTGACCGGCGTTCCATCGTCCGAGATCACCTCGCTCGGTTGCCACACCGACCTGTGGAACTTCGAAACCGACCTCTACTCCTCGCTGGTGCTGCGGCAGGGGTGGCTTGAGAAGATGCCGGGCGTCCGGCCGGCCTACGAAGTGCTCGGTGTGGTGCAGCCGGACCTGGGCAGGCAATTGGGCCTTCGGGCCAGTACGCCGGTGCATGTCGGGATACACGATTCCAATGCCTCGCTCCTGCCCCACCTCCTGGAGCACACGCCGCCATTCTCGGTGGTTTCGACAGGCACGTGGGTAATTATTTTCGCACCCGGTGGAGACCTTGCTTCGCTTGATCCGGCACGGGACTGCCTTGCCAATATCGATGTCTTCGGACGCCCTGTACCGTCATCGCGGTTCATGGGTGGACGGGAGTATGCGCAGCTCGTGGGCACCACGCCGCCTGGTCATATTTCGGACGCAGCTGTTGCTCGTGTCCTTGATGACGCGATCATGCTGCTGCCGTCGGTGACGCAGGGATCGGGGCCCTTCCCCAACCGGCGATCCCGTTGGAGCCGGCCGGAGACACTGATCGATACCGAGGCACGGTTTGTGGCCGTGTCGTTTTACCTGGCGCTGATGACGGCGGAGTGCCTTGCGCTGACGGGGGCCGATGGCAACACGGTGGTGGAGGGGCCGTTTGCGTCCAACCGGCTGTTCATCGAGATGCTGGCTGCGGCGACCGGCAGGCCGGTGGAGGCGATGGCGAGTTCGCAGACCGGGACTTCGATCGGGGCGGCGCTGCTTGCCGACATGAGGCGGAAGGCGGGGGAGAGACAGGCGCCTGCGGCGCCCGAGCCCTCTGCGCGGATGACCGCCTACGCCAGCAAGTGGCGGCAGGCGGTGGCAAAGGGCTAGCGGGCGCTACTCCGCTTTGCCCAGCGCGATGCTGGCCGCTTCTTCGGCGGCTTCCACGGATGAGAATATCTGGCCATCAATGCCGAAGGCATTGAGGCGCACGGCGAGGAAGCGGAACGCCTCGCCTTCGGGGATCACGACGCCCAGTGGTTCGCCATCGACCTCGATGGCGATCGGCCGGTTGCCGGTTGGCTTATTCACGTGTGCATGCTGCATAGAAAATGCTCCCATTGGCCTGTCTTTGAGAGACGGGCCGGGTGTTACCGAATCGAGACGAAGGTGGTGTGACGGCTAAGCGGTCACATTCGATTCGGGCGCCAACACCCGGCGGCTGGGGTTCGTACGCGTTTGCAAAGTCCGGCTCGGGCACGAATGCGAATGGCTTGGCGCATCATTAGACTCCCTTCCGGTTTGCCGGCCGACTGCGGCCGAATCGTCTGCGTAGGAACCCGGGCAACCTGAGTGCGACCCGGAGCAACAGTATGGCGGTCAGGTGACCGCCACGCGATTATCATAGGGCGAAGCTGCCCCATCGGTAAACTGCGATGTTCGAGAAAATATGCGAAATCGCACCGCAGCGCGAGATTTGTGATTGCTGAGTCGGGCGGCAGAGCGAAATGCCTTGCTGCCTGAGCGGCGACTTACCCCTCAATCCCCTCCCGCAGCGCCTCGAGTTCGAGCCAGTTGTCCTCGGCCTTGCTGAGCGCGGCCTGCGCGGTGGTGAGCGCGTCGTTGGCCTTGGCAAAGGCCTTGGGGTCGCGGCTGTAGAGGCCCGGATCGGCGAGAGCCTTGTTGAATTTCGCGATCTCGGCTTCGAGGCGGGCGATTTCCTTGGGCAGCGTTTCGAGTGCGTGCTTCTGCTTGAAGGACAATTTCTGGCGGGCCGGCGCCTGCGCGGAGGGCATCGAGGCCACCGATCTGCCGGCCCGGGGAGCCCTGCCCTGCAGTTGCGGCGCCGTCACGCCGAAACCGCGCTGCGCCACCATGTCGGAGTAGCCGCCGGCATATTCGTTCCAGGTGCCATCGCCCTCGGCCACGATCACGCTGGTCGCGACGCGGTCGAGGAAATCGCGGTCGTGGCTGACGACCAGCACGGTGCCGGGATAGTCGGCGATCATTTCCTGCAGGAGTTCGAGCGTTTCGAGGTCGAGGTCGTTGGTGGGCTCGTCGAGCACCAGGAGGTTCGAGGGCAGCGCGAGGGCCCGGGCCAGCGCCAGCCGGCCGCGCTCGCCGCCGGAAAGCTTGGCGACGGAGGTGCGCGCCTGTTCTGGGGTGAACAGGAAGTCCTTCATGTAGCCGATGACGTGCTTGGGCACGCCGTTGATGATCAGCGTATCGCTGCCGCCGCCAGTCAGCGCTTCCTTCAGCGTCGAATCGGAGGAGAGCGAGGCGCGGCGCTGGTCGAGGCTGGCGATTTCGAGATTGCTGCCGAGCTTCACCGTGCCCGTATCGGGGGTGAGTTCGCCGGTAAGCATCTTGAGCAGCGTCGTCTTGCCCGCGCCGTTGGCGCCGATGACGCCGACCCGGTCGCCGCGGATGATGCGGGTCGAGAACGGCTGCACCACCGTGCGCTCGCCGAAGGTTTTCGAGATTTCCTTGGCGTCGATCACCATCTTGCCGGAGGTATCGCCCTCGGCGACCGAGATCGACACGGTGCCGACGACGCGCTTCAGCTCGCGGCGTTCCTGGCGCAGGTTGTGCAGGCCATCGAGCCGGCGGACATTGCGCTTGCGGCGGGCGCTGACGCCGTAGGTCAGCCAGTGCTCCTCGCGCACGATCTGCCGGTCGAGCTTGTGGCGGGCCAGTTCTTCCTCTTCGAGCACGGTGTCGCGCCATTCCTCGAAGGCGCCGAAACCGCGATCGAGACGGCGTGTCGTGCCGCGGTCGAGCCACACGGTGGCCCGCGTGAGATCGGCGAGGAAACGGCGGTCGTGGCTGACGATGACAAGCGCCGAGCGCAGCGATTTCAGCTCGGCTTCGAGCCACTCGATGGCGGGCAGGTCGAGGTGGTTGGTGGGCTCGTCGAGCAGCAGCACGTCGGGCTCGGGCGCCAGCACGCGGGCGAGAGCAGCGCGGCGGGCCTCGCCGCCGGACAGGCGCGAGGGATCTTCGGTGCCGCTGAGGCCGAGCGCGTTGAGCAGGTACATGCCGCGATAGGGATCGTTGCCGTGCTGGAGCCCGGCTTCGACATAGTCGAGCGTCGTTGCGAAGCCGGAAAGGTCAGGCTCCTGCTGCAGGTAGCGGATGGTGGCGCCGGGCTGCATGAAGCGTACGCCGCCGTCAGCCTCGATGGCGCCTGCGGCGATCTTCATCAGCGTCGACTTGCCCGAGCCGTTGCGGCCGACGAGGGCGATCTTGTCGCCTGGCGTAACGGACAGTTCCGCGCCCTCGAGCAACTGCGTCGAGCCGAGGGTCAGCCGGATATTCTGCAAGGCAAGAATGGGCGCTGCGGCCATAGGTAAGGTTCGTTCCGGATGGTGGGATGCGCCGCGGATAGACCACAGCGGGGGCTGGAGATCAATCGGCGGGCGGATTGCGCAGGATCGCCATCGCCCCGTCGAGGATGGCGATGGCGTCGCCGCCGTCGATGCGCCGGGAGGAATAGGCGATGCTGACCGACAGCTGGCCGCGTGTTTCGAGTGCCAGGACGTACATCGCCGGGCCGAGCGGATTGAGCGAGACAACGACGTCGATCCCCTCGAAGGCGAGCGGGCCGTAGTGCGGTTCGAACCCGGTATCGCCGCCGGTGGTGATGGCAAACGTGTCCATGCCGCCGTAACTGGTCATGGTCGGCCAGAGCTCGTGCCGGTACCAGCCCGGCTCGGGCACCTTGAGCACGGAAGCCTGATGCTGGTGCCGGGCGATGGCGGCGATCAGCTTGAAGGCAACGTCGCCCGCAACCGCCCAGTAGGGCCGGTCGAGGGCGTGCGTGGTGCGCAGGATGTCGATGTAGCAGCCGAAGGTTTCGTTGGGCACGGGCGGCTTCATCAGCCGCCGGAACTCGGCGTTGGACAGGGCCGTCAGCGTCGTGACGCCGAAATGGCGGCCGGCCGATTGCAGCATGGCCGCGGTGACCGCGCCGTGCAGCGTCGTTCGCCTCGCCTTCGTCAACTCCCCGAGACGGGCCGTCTCCTCCGTGGAGAGCTGGCGCTTTTCGAACAGGGTCCTGGCCGGGCGAAGCCAGCGTGTCTTCATTGGGAAGCGCTGCGAGGGCTCGAACGGGCGCTTGGGGTTGGAGGATGCGGTGTGACCGCTTTCCATTGCCGGCGGCAGGCGCGAGTCGTTGGTGAGCGGGGCAGCCCCGGGGTCGGCAAGGAAGTCGAGAAGATCGCGCGAGGCGGCGAGCGCGGCCTGCGCATCGCCAACACTGTGATCGGCGGTAATGATGAGGTGGTGGAGATCGCTCCCCTCACGCACGATCGTAGCGCGCAGACGCGGGTTCCGGCCGCCGGGGAAACGGCGGCGCACATCGCGTTGCAGCACGTCGCGCCAGTCGCCCTCGGCATGGCGCAGCGGGATTGGCGTGGTGCCAACGGTCGACCATGCAAGCTTGCGGTAGAACCAGGGGAAAAGCCGCATCACGGCGATGCTGCGGAACTCGATATGAGCGCGCAGCATGGCGTGGCGGCGCTGCAGCCAATCGAGCGCGCGGCGCAGTTCTTCATCATCGACCGGGCCGCGCAGATGCAGCACGTGCGAGGCGATCAGCCCGCCGATATTATGGACGTAGTGGAGCATCCGCTCCTGCTCGCCGAGCGGGCGCGTTTCCCCCGGCAAGATTTCAGTCAAACGCGCGTCCATTCCCCATCCCGTGTGCCAGCGTCTTTCGTGATTGCGCCGCTATTTGAGTTCACAATCGCATCCGCTATTTTGGCGCAAGGCATATTGCAGGGAACGGTCATGGCGGACACGGTTGGCGCTATCGTTGAATTCATCGATGAACTCAAGGCTGGCGAAGGCGCAGCCCCGGTGCAACCGGGAAGCCGGCTGATGGAACTGGGACTGCTCGATTCCATGGGTCTCGTGCGGCTGATCCAGTTTGTCGAGGAGCGCTTCGGCATTTCGATCCCCGACGCCGACGTGACGCCTGACCTGTTTGCGTCGCCGGCTGACCTTGCCGCATATGTGAACGGACGCAGCGCCTAATCCTCCATCAGCTTGCCGCGCAGCACCTTGCCCGCCGCACTGCGGGGGATCTGGTCGCGGAATTCGATGGTTTCCGGCACCTTGTGCGCCGACAGCAGGCCCCGGCCGTGCCGCAGCAGTGCGTCGGCCGTAACCTCGCCACGCAGCACCACCACGGCCTTCAGCCGCTGCTCGCCGGTGCGCGGATTGGGCACGCCAACCACCACCGCCTCTTCGACCGCCGGGTGGGCGGCGAGCACGTCTTCGATCTCGATGGGATCGACCTTGTGGCCGGCGACTTCAAGGATGAGCTTGGACCGCCCGGTGATGAATACATTGCCGTCGCCATCGAGGCGCCCTAGATCGCCCGACAGGAAACCGCCATCGACGAATGAGGCGGCATTGGCTGGCGCGTTGTCGAGATACCCCCGGGTGATCGAGGGCGAGCGGATGAGGATTTCGCCGGCGCCGTGCGCCGTGGCGCTTTCGGTGGGAAGGATTTCGATTGTCACCTGATCGACCGGCGGGCCGACGGAATCCCACAGGCCGGTGTCGGCGGACATGTTGGCGGCGATGAAACCCGTCTCGGTCGAACCATAGGCCTGCCGGACGCGGATGCCGAAGCGATCGCCGAAACGCTCGTAGACCGGGCGGCGCATGCCGACGCCGCTCGAATAGACGTAGCGGAGGCGGCCGAGATCGGCGGACAGGGCGGAGCCGGCCAGCGTGTCGAAGAGGAACGGCACGCCGGGCAGCACTGTCACACGCTCGGCTGCGAGGGTGGTGAGCAGCCGGTCGCGCGACATCAGCAGCGGCTGCGGATCGGACCAGAACAGTGTCGTCGCGCCTCCTGCCAGCGCCTCGCTCATGGCGTTCATGAACCCGAACGCGTGGTGCCCCGGGAGGGCATTGAGGATCACGTCATCGGGCGTGAACCCGATTGCGGCCGCGGTGGCCAGACCATCAGCATAAAGCTCGGCATGGGTATGGGGGACAACCTTGGGACGGCCGGTCGACCCGGAGGAAAAGAGGTAGGCCGCGACGGCAGTATCGGGCACCTGCGGAAGGTGTGGCGCCGCCACTGGTGCGAAGAGGCCCGACACTGACGCTTCGATCGCCGTCATGCCGGTATTGGCGACGAGCAGTGTAGCAGCGTCCTGGGCAGCGGGGATTGCGACCACGGTGCGGATGTCGCAGCTGGTGCGGACCCATTCGAGTTCCCGGGGGCTGGAGACGAGGCTGAGCGGGACGGCGATGGCACCGATGGCGAAGCAGGCTTCGACGGCGACGAAGAGTTCGGGCGAGTTGGGGATCAGCAGCGCGACGGCCGAGCCGGGGGTGACGCCCCGGGCGAGGAGCACGCCGGCGGCATGTTCGGCCTGTTCGGCGGCTGCGGCGTAGGAGAGGAAGCGCCCGTCCTGGCGCAGACCGCTGGTGAGCGGCAGCGCCGCGGCGCGGGACCGGAAGGCGTCAAACAGCATCGTATTTGCCTCGGCGCCCCCGCCAATCCAATGGATAGCGCAGGGGCGGCGTGGCGGCAATCAAGCGAGCGGTTGATACACTGCCGCGCGCGCCGTCAGTTGACTGTGGCAGGCTCGGCGGCAGGCGAGAGCTCGATGCCGAGGCCGAGCCGTTCGCGCAGCGAGACGCGCTTCTGCACCAGATCGGCAATGGTGTAGCTGTCGAGGACGTTGAAGAAGGCGCCGAGCGCTTCGCGCAGCGCCGCGTTCAGATCGCAGGCATCGACCAGCGGGCAGCTTACGTCGCCGCCCTCGAAGCATTCCGCCATGGCGAAACTCTCTTCGGTGAGCTTGATCGTGTCGAGCAGCGTGATGTCGCTGGCGGGACGGCCCAGCCGAATGCCGCCGTGGCGGCCGCGGACGGTTTCGATCAGCCCGGCCTCGACCAGCGGCTTGATGAGCTTGAACAGGAACAGCTCGGACATGCCATGCGCCTTGGCGATATCGGCGACGTGGCTGAGCTTTGTCTCGTTGACCGCGCAGTACATCAGCGTCCTGATGGCGTAGTTGGACTGCCGCGTGAGCTTCATCGAGTTTCCTCATAAGGCCCGGATTTCCGGGCATTGCGTGGTCGGCGGCAGGGGCCGCGACGGCTCCTACCTTATAACGTTTCTAAACTGGAGGTCAACAAAGCTGACTGATAGCATCAGAATTGTGGATATCTTCACTCGGGGCGTGGATAGCCCCCGTGGAGGGACAGATCGGCCGGCCCGAGCCGATCATACGCCGTCCAGTTCTGGTGCCAGTAGGGATAGGGCAGGTTCGGGCGGCTGACATCATCGAGGCGGCGCACCTCTTCGGCGGTGAGCTTCAGGTTCACCGATTTCACGTTGTCCTCGAACTGCTCGAAGGTGCGGCCGCCGATGATCACCGAGGTGACGTTGGGCTTCTGCAGGAGCCAGGCGAGACCGACCTGCGCGCCGGAGACGCCGTGCTCGCCCGCCACGTCGCGGATCACGTCGACGATGTCCCAGAGCTTTTCCCAATCGTGGATGGGCGGCTCGCGGAAGCCGGAGACGTGGCGGCCGCTCTCGGGCTTTGAGTTGCGGGTGAATTTGCCGGTGAGCCAGCCGCCGGCGAGCGGCGACCAGATCAGCATGCCGACGCCCTGATCGAGCCCCAGCGGCACGAGCTCGAACTCGGCCTCGCGGGCCTGCAATGTGTAGTGGATCTGCTGCGAGATGAAGCGCTGGTAGTTGTGCTTCTCGCTCGTCGCGAGGGCCTTCATCAGGTGCCAGGCGGAATAGTTCGAGCAGCCGATGTAGCGGACCTTGCCGTGGCGGACGAGCGTATCGAGCGCCTCCAGCGTTTCCTCAAGCGGGGTCGAACCGTCCCACTCGTGGACCTGATAGAGGTCGATGACATCGGTCCTGAGGCGCTTGAGGCTCGCCTCGCACTGTTCGATGATGTGGGAGCGGCTGAGGCCCTGGTCGTTAGGCCCCTGCCCCATGCTGAAGCGGACTTTTGTCGCGACCATCATGCGCTGGCGGCGGCCGTTTTCGGCCAGCACTTCACCCGAGATGGTCTCCGAGCGCGAGCCGCCATAGACGTTGGCGGTGTCGAGCAGGTTGACGCCGTGATCGAGGCAGAGATCGATCTGCCGCCGTGCCTCCGCCACGTCCGTTGCTCCCCATACGCCGTTGCCGCCGAAGGTCGCCGTACCGACAGCCAGGGCCGAAATTTTGAGGCCCGAACGGCCCAGCAGACGATACTCCATGACACTCCTCCGGGGACAAGTGGGGTGAGCCTAGCGCTGGGTTGCGGTGGTGGGAAGGTTCACACCCGCTCCAGTGCCACCGCAATCCCCTGCCCTACGCCGATGCACATGGTGGCGAGGGCGAGTTTGGCGCCGCGCTCGCGCAGTTCCAGCGCAGCCGAGCCGGTGATGCGGGCGCCGCTCATGCCGAGCGGGTGGCCGAGCGCGATGGCACCGCCGTTGGGGTTTACGTGCGGGGCGTCTTCGGGGATGCCGAGTTCGCGGAGCACCGCGATGCCCTGGCTGGCGAAGGCCTCGTTGAGCTCGATGACATCGAACTGCTGCGGGGTGAGACCGAGCCGCGCGCAGAGCTTCTGCGTCGCGGGGGCCGGGCCGATGCCCATGATGCGCGGCGCAACGCCGGCGGTCGCGCCGCCGAGGATGCGGGCGATGGGGGTGAGGCCGTGGCGCTTTATGGCGGCTTCGCTGGCGATGATGAGCGCCGCGGCGCCGTCGTTGACGCCCGAGGCGTTGCCGGCGGTCACCGTGCCGTTGGGGAAGAGCGCGCGCAGCTTGCCGAGGACATCGAGCGTCGTGCCGGCGCGCGGATGCTCGTCCTTGCTGACGAGGTCGGGATCGCCCTTCTTCTTCGCTATGGTGACGGGCGTGATTTCGCGGTCGAGCCGGCCATTGGCCTGCGCGGCGACGGCCCTGTCCTGGCTGCGCACGGCGAAGGCATCCTGCGCGTCGCGGCTGACGTTGAAATCGGTGGCGACGTTCTCGCCGGTCTCGGGCATGGGGTCGACGCCGTACTGGGCCTTCATCAGCGGATTGACGAAGCGCCAGCCGATGGTCGTGTCGTAGATTTCGGCATTGCGCGAGAACGCGGTGTCGGCCTTGGGCAGGACGAACGGGGCGCGGCTCATCGACTCGACACCGCCGGCGATCATCAGCTCCGCCTCGCCCGACCTGATGGCGCGGGCCGCGGTGATGACCGCATCCATGCCCGAGCCGCAGAGCCGGTTGATTGTCGCGCCGGGGACGCCGAGCGGCAGGCCCGCGAGCAGCAGCGACATGCGCGCAACGTTGCGGTTGTCCTCGCCCGCCTGGTTGGCGCAGCCGAAGATCACGTCATCGACGGAGTCCCAGTCGACGCCGGTGTTGCGGGCCATGAGGGCGCGCAGCGGGATGGCGCCGAGGTCATCGGTGCGGACGGCAGAGAGCACGCCACCGAAGCGGCCGATGGGGGTACGGATGTAGTCGCAGATGTAGGCTTCGGTCATGGGTGGGGACTCGTGCAATGTAGACTCTGGCGCGGGGCCTCGCCCCCCACCCTGGCTTTGCTACGCGGCTGCGCCGCTAGCGGCGCCACCCTCCCCGCGACGGGGGAGGGTGACTGACTGCGGGATGCGGTCACGCGGCGACCTCGGCTTGGCCGTGGGCTTTGGCGGTGCGGGCCTTGAGGGCGCGGAGGGTGGTCAGTTCGAGTTCCGTCGGGGCGGGGGTGGTTTCGAGCGCGTCGGCGAATTTGACCGGCCAGCCGCAGGTGTCCTGCACCTGTTCTTTCGTCACGCCCGGGTGGAGCGAGACGACGGTGAATTCCTTGGTCACCGGGTCGGGCTTCCAGATGGCGAGATCGGTGATCAGCAGCACGGGTCCCGCGGTGGTGATGCCGAGCTTTTCGCGGGCATTGCCGCCGTCGCCGTGGCCGAAGCTGGTGAAGAAATCGATCTTGTCGACCATGCCGCGCTTCGATTGTTTCAGCGTGATGTAGATCTTCTGGCAGCTCGTCGCGATTTCGGGTGCGCCGCCGCCGCCCGGCAGGCGAGTCTTCGGGTGCGCATAGTCGCCGATGACGGTGGTGTTGATGTTGCCGAAGCGGTCGAGCTGCGCGGCGCCGAGGAAGCCCACGGTGATGCGGCCACCCTGCAGCCAGTAGCGGAACATTTCGGGGACCGAGACGGTGGTGACCGCCGTCTCGCACAGTTCGCCATCACCGATCGACAGCGGCAGCACGTTCGGCGCGGTTCCGATGGTGCCGCTTTCGTAGATCAGCGTGATGTCGGGCGCATGGGTGAGCCGCGCGACGTTGCAAGCGGCAGACGGCGCGCCGATGCCGACGAAGCAGACATCGGCATTGGTGAGCGCGCGCGAGGCCGCGATGGTCATCATCTCGTCGGCGGTGAAATCAGGCATTGCGCAGCTCCTTCACGCGCTCGGCGAACACTTCGGGGCCCGCGTCGAACACGTTGGCCTGCATCCAGGCGCGAAAAACCTCGCGATCGGCGGAGATGCGGTCCCATTCGAGATAGGCCTTGTTGTCGCGATCGTAGTAGCCGTGGGTGTAGCTTGGGTGCGCACCGCCGGGGACGACCGCGATGGCGGCGATGGTCCAGTGCGGCAGGACGCAGGCGTTGGGGTGGACATCGTCAAAATTGTCGACGACTTCCTCGACCGTCACCACGGCGCGCCTGGCCGCGAGCACGGCTTCCTTCTGGACGCCGATGATGCCTTCGACCAGCACGTCGCCGCGCTTGTTGGCGCGCTGGGCGTGGATGAAGGTGACATCGGGACGGACGGACGGGATGGCCGCCAGTTCCTCGCCGGTGAACGGATCGATGATCGAGCGGATGTTCGGGTTGACCTTCGCCAGCCCCGCGCCGCGATAGCCGCGGAAGACCGCGAGCGGCAGGCCGGCGGCGCCCGCCTCATAGGCATTGGCCATGCCCGCGTGCGAATGTTCCTCGATTTCGATGGGATGCGGGTGGTTGTTCTCGACGGCATCGCGCACCCGGCGCAGCAGGCCGACGCCCGGGTTGCCGACATAGGAGAAGATCAGCTTCTTCACCATGCCCAGCCCGACCATCTGGTCGTAGAGCACATCGGGCGTCATGCGGATGAGGGTCAGGTCGCGAAAACCCTGCCTTATGGCCTCGTGCCCAGCCGCCTGCGGAATGAGATGGGTAAACCCTTCAAAAGCGGCCGTATCGCCATCGTGCAGGTTCTCCCGCACCGCCTCGGCCAGAGACATAAACCGCGCCACGCCCAACCTCCCCTTTGTCCGCCTGCCTTAGGTACCCGTATGCGGTGGCCGGTCAAGGGGGCTGCCCGCGCGGCGTGCCACCGTTTCGGGCAGGCTGGCGCGCCGGCCGGCCATCTGGCCTCCGGGTGTTGCTGGTAGACGGGGCCCCGGGACGCATGCGTCCCTGAGATTTTTGTAGTGAGACGCAGGCGTCCCGGGGTGACCGGTTTTCTTGCGAAGGGTAGCGAAGCGGGGCTTCCATCACCCCACCTCCTCCGCAACGCACAGGGCCTGGTGCGACCACCTACCCCTCCGATCTGTCCCACCCGCAGCGTTCGTCGCGCTTCCCGTCCGTGCGCGTGGAATGGGGGGAGTATGGGTGGGGTG
>DAORUH010000096.1:0-12100 GCA_035433065.1 Devosia sp.
ACAGAGAGGATTTCGCCGCGCCAGTAGACCCAGGCGCCTTCGGGCGGGCGCCATGACACCTCGGCCCGGCGCGGCAGGTAGAGGCCGTCGATCATCGTCCAGCCGGAATAGGCGCCGCCCCAGGGCGTGGGCCGGACTTCGCCGCCGACCGTCATGCCGCGTGCCGCGGCGCTGGCGGCGACGATGTCGCCGTTCGGGGCGAGTTCGAGATCGATGGTGACGGGGGCTCCGGCGGCCGTGGCGGTGACCCGGACGTGGGAAGGAGACAGGACCTCGAAGGTGAGGGCAGCGTTGCGGGTGAGCGCGCCGGGCGCCCAGGCGAGTTCGGCGAGATAGCGCATCAACTCGCCCGCGTCGGCGTCGCCGCCGGCAACACGCGACACCGGGAAGGCCGCGCCGAGGCGTGCATCGAGCAGCCCGCTCTCGCCATCGAACGCGTCGATGACGCGCACGGGGATGAGAGGCAGCATGGACACGCTGGCGTCCCACAGGAACGCCGGTTTGGTAAGAGAGATCAGCTGTTCGGCCTCGAACGGCAGCCAGCGTTCGGTCGGTCCAAACCGCATCTCGCCGCGCTGGCGGAGGCGCAGCGCTACCGCCCCGTCGGGGACAGCGCTCTCACGGCTCAGGAGGCCATTGAGTTGCGGTGTATGGGGCGGCACGCCGGCTGCCGCCGGGGGGCCAAGGACGCGGACGCTGAGGGCGTCCACGTCACGAGAGAACTGCCACGCCATCGCCGCCCAGACCGCTGCAAGGCCAATGGCCAGCAGCAGCAGGGCGAGGAGCGCGAGGCGCATGGGCGCGGGCCCGTTACGCCGCGAGTCGCTTCAGGATGGCGGCGCCCATTTCTTCGGTGCCGACCGTCTTGCGGTTGTCCTGGGCGATGTCGCCGGTGCGCAGGCCATCGGCCAGCACGGCGGCGATGGCGCCTTCGAGCCGGTCGGCAAGCTCGACCATGTTGAACGAGTAGCGCAGCGCCATGGCGAAGGACGCCAGCATGGCGATCGGGTTGGCGATGCCCTTGCCGGCAATATCCGGGGCCGAACCGTGCACGGGCTCGTACATGGCCTTGCGCTTGCCGGTGACCGGATCGGCGGCGCCGAGCGAGGCCGACGGCAGCATGCCGAGCGACCCGGTAAGCATGGCGGCAGCGTCGGACAGGATGTCGCCGAAGAGGTTATCGGTGACCATCACGTCGAACTGCTTGGGATTGCGCACCAGCTGCATCGCCGCGTTGTCGGCGAGGATGTGGTGGAACTCGACATCCTTGTAGTCGGCGGCGACGGCGTGGGCGACTTCGTCCCACAGGACGCCCGACTTCATGACGTTCTTCTTGTCGGCCGAGTGCACCTTGTTGGAACGGGTGCGGGCGAGGTCGAAGGCGACGCGGCAGATGCGGTCGATCTCGTAGGTCTCGTAGACCTGGGTGTCGACGGCGCGCTTCTGACCGTTGCCGAGGTCGGTGATTTCCTTGGGCTCGCCGAAATAGACGCCGCCGGTGAGTTCGCGCACGATGAGGATGTCGAGACCCTCGACGATCTCACGCTTCAGCGCCGAGGCATCGGCGAGCGCCGGATAGCAGATGGCGGGACGCAGGTTGGCGAAGAGGCCAAGGTCCTTGCGCAGGCGCAGGAGGCCGGCTTCGGGACGAACGTCGTAGGGGACCTTGTCCCACTTCGGCCCGCCCACGGCGCCGAAGATCACGGCATCGGCGGCGACGGCCTTTTCCATGTCCTCATCAGAGATGGCCTTGCCATGCGCATCGTAGGCACAGCCGCCGGCAAGACCGGCGTCGGTCGAGAAATCGGTCAACTGTTCGCTGTTGGTCCAGCGCACCAGCTTTTCGACTTCGGCCATGATTTCGGTGCCGATGCCATCGCCGGGAAGAAGGAAGAGTTTCTGGGTCATCACTGGTCCTGTGGGTACCAACGGTTACGGTTTCCCGCAGGGGATTACCGCCAATGCACCGCCCTCGCAAGGCGATGCATTGGCGTTTCGTTCGCCTTGTCAGGCGGTGAAGTAGGTCTGCGTGCCATGCGCCTCGATGGCGGTGGCAAGGCGACCCAGGGCGTGCACATAGGCGGCGCTGCGCATGCTGATGCCGCGGGCCTTGGCAATGTCCCAGATGGCCTGGCCTTCGCGCTCGACGAGACGCAGCAGGCGGGCGTGGACTTCCTCGACCTCCCAGTAGAGGCCCTGACGGTTCTGCACCCACTCGAAATACGAGACGGTCACGCCGCCCGCATTGGCGAGAATATCGGGAAGGACGACGATGCCCTTCTTCGCGAGGACCTTGTCCCCATCGGGCGTCACCGGGCCGTTGGCGAGTTCGAGCAGGACTTTTGCCTTGATGGTGCCGGCATTGGTCTCGTCGATCATATCCTCAAGGGCAGCGGGAACCAGCAGGTCGCACTCGACGCCGATCAGTTCCTCGGCCGGGAACACCTCGGCGCCCAGCTGGGCGGCAAGGCTCGCGACCGAACTGCCCGCCAGCTTGCCGGCGATGAGGGCCGCGGTATCGAGACCATCGGCCTTGCGGATGGCGCCGCTCGAATCCGAGACGGCGACGACCTTGTGGCCCTCAGCGCCCGCCAGTTGGGCGTAGAACTGGCCGGCATTGCCAAAACCCTGGATGGCGACGCGCATGTTGCTGCCGAGCCCGAGTTCCTTCGCGAGATGCCGCACCAGATAGAACCCGCCGCGGGCCGTGGCGTCGTTGCGGCCGAGCGAGCCGCCAAGCGCGATCGGCTTGCCGGTGATCACCGCCGGCGTCGGGCTGCCGACGATCTGGCTGTATTCATCGGCCATCCAGCCCATGATCATGGAGTTGGTGTAGACGTCGGGCGCCGGGATATCGCGATCCGGGCCGACGATGCGGGCGAAGGCCTGCATGTAGGCGCGGGACAGCCGCTCCAGCTCGGCCTTCGACAGCTTGCGCGGATCGACCTGCACGGCGCCCTTGGCGCCGCCATAGGGCAGGTTCATCACGGCGCACTTGAAGGTCATCCAGAAGGCCAGCGTCTCGACCTCGGCCTCGTTGGCATCGGGGTGATAACGGATGCCGCCCTTGGTGGGGCCGCGCGTGTCGTCATAGCGGCAGCGCCAGGCAAGGAACGACTTCCGCGAGCCGTCATCCATGCGGATCATCAGACGGACTTTGGTGTTCTCGCGCGGGTACTTCAGCTTCTCGAGCACGTCCTGGTCGATGTTCAGATGGCTCGCAGCTTCCTCGAGGCGCTGGAGCGCGCGATCAAGCAGGGAGTCGTCGGTCATGGCGGGCACCTTTGCATCTGGAATGGGCGTATTGGCGCTTTCCTGCCACAATCAGCCCGACTAGGGCAATATTGCTGACCCGGATTGGAGCGGTTTTAAGCAATCAGCCTAAGTGGCGCTCAGGCGAGCGCTCATCACTGAGGCAGGATGACGCGTCTCCACGCACCCGACAACGGCACAAATGGACACGGCACGACCGTGGCCGGTCGTGCCGTGAAACTGGACAGGTGCCCTTTGTTGGGCGCGGATCGTCAGATCCAGGGACGCTCGGCGCCAAGCTTCTTTTCGAAGCCGGAAATCATGGTGTCGTGCTTCAGCGTCGCGGCGATGTCGTCGAGGCCTTCGAGCAGGACATGCTTGCGGGCCGGGTCGATGTCGAAGTGCACGGTGCCGCCATCCGGACCCTTGATGGTCTGGCTGGCGAGATCGACGGTGATCGTGGCGTTGGAGCCGCGCTCGGCGTCATCCATCAGCAGGGCAAGCTGTTCGGGCGTCACGACGATCGGCAGAATGCCGTTCTTGAAGCAGTTGTTGTAGAAAATGTCGGCGAAGCTGGTGGAGATCACGCAGCGGATGCCGAAATCGAGCAGCGCCCACGGCGCATGTTCGCGCGACGAGCCGCAGCCGAAATTGTCGCCGGCAACGATGATTTTCGCCTGCCGGTAGGCCGGCTTGTTGAGGATGAAGTCCCCGTTCTCGGAGCCATCCTCGTTGTAGCGCATCTCGGAAAACAGCGCGACGCCGAGACCGGTCCGCTTGATGGTCTTGAGGTACTGCTTGGGGATGATCATGTCGGTGTCGATGTTGATGATCGGCAGCGGCGCGGCGACCCCGGTAAGGGTGGTGAACTTGTCCATTGGCGGTACCTCAGAGAACTGCGGGCTTAATGGCGCATGTGGGAGGAGAAAATCAAGGGGAAGCGTGCGGGAGCGCCGGATGGCCATCGGCCTCCGGTGTTTCGAATTGTAGGCGGCCCCCGGGACGCGTGTGCCCTGAGGTAGTGAATAGTGGGCGCAAGCGCCCCGGGGGTGCCCGGCTTTCTTACGAAGGGTAATCGAAACCGGGGGCCCATACCCCTGCCTCGTCCGCAACGCACAGGGCCTGGTGCGACCACCTACCCCTCCGGACTGCCCCACCGCCGCATTCGTCGTACGTTCCGCCTGTGCGGTGGAGTGATGCGATTATGTGAGGGGGGATTGGGGTGGGGGATTACTTTTTTGCAACTCTCACCGGGTCATCCCGGCGGAGGCCGGGGACCTTCCTGAGACGACGGCAACCTGCTGTGCAGGGTGAGGACGTCAGGGCTGGATTCCGGCCTGCGCCGGAATGACCCGGTGGGTGGGTGAGGCTGAGTGCCCGATCTTCGTGGTTCCCCCGCTTTCGCGGGAGCAGGCTGGCTCACCATGAAGAACTCCGAGCCGTGCATGGCGCGGTTTGGCAGTAGCCTTCGTGGTGAGCTTGTCGAACCATGAGGGCGTGGTTCTATGGTGTGGGTGCACCTGCGCCGGTCTCAATCTCTCCGCCGTCATGGCCGGGCGTGACCCGGGGATCCACTCGATGCTCCGGGGCATCGGAGGGTTTGAGTGGGCCCCCGGGTCAGGCCCGGGGGTGACGCGGTGGGTGGGGAGGGTTCCGGGGCGGACTGGGGCAACGAGCGCCCCAAGCCCTACGCCGCGAGGCTGGTGGCCGGATCGACGCCGAGCATCAGGTTGAGGTTCTGCACCGCTGCCCCAGACGCGCCTTTGCCTAGGTTGTCGTAGACGGCAATCAGGACGGCGTGGCCGCGGGCGTCGTTGGAGAAGACGTGCAGCCGCATGCGGTTGGTGTTGTTGTAGATCTCGGGGTTGAGATCGGGGGCGCGCTCGGCTTCGGCATAGGGTGCGACGTCGAGGAACGAGCCCTTCATGCCGGCATAGTAGTCGGCGATCGCGGCGTGCAGTACCGCGCCACCCGGCTGGCCGGGCAGCAGGTGGGTGTGCAGCGGCACGACGGTGATCATGCCCTGCGCAAAATTGCCGACGGCCGGCTGGAACAGCGGCTCGCTGCCGAGCCCGGCATAGGCCTTCATCTCGGGCAGGTGCTTGTGCTTGAAGCCCAGCCCATAGGGCATGAACTCGTTGGCGTCCTCGCCCTGCGCCACATAGTCCTCGATCATCTGGCGGCCGCCGCCGGAATAGCCGGAAATGCCGTTGACGGAGATCGGGGTATCGGCGGGCACGAGGCCGGCCTCGACCAAGGGGCGCAGCGTCGCGATGGCGCCCTGCGGCCAGCAGCCGGGGTTGCCGACACGCTTCGCATTGGCAATCAGGCCGGCCTGGTCGCGGCTCATTTCGGCAAAGCCATAGACCCAGCCCGGCGCGATGCGGTGGGCGGTCGAAGCGTCGATGACCTTGGTCGTGTCGTTCTCGATGAGCGACACGCTTTCCTTGGCCGCGTCGTCGGGCAGGCAAAGGATCGCCACATCGGCGAGGTTCAGGAGGCGCTTCTTCTCATCCTGATCCTTGCGCTTGTCATGCGCGATGGAGATCAGCTCGAGATCGCGACGGCCGGCGAGCCGGTCCCGGATCTGCAGACCCGTCGTCCCCGCTTCGCCATCGATAAAGACCTTCGCGACCATCACCGTCTCCTTGGTTAGCGGCCGATATATGGGAAATGGCGGGGTGGCCGCAAGGAGAAGGGTGCGATGGGGTGACGCGCGGTGCGAGCCTCCCCCCTCCCCAGCTTTGCTACGGACCTGCGGTCCTAGCGGCGCTACCCTCCCCGCAACGGGGGAGGGTGTGCTGACTGCGGGATTTGCGCGGGTGGTGCCGAGTGCGGTACCGGTTGGGGAAGCTTGAGGGACAAAGATGACGCCGCACAATGAAGCAAAGCCGGGGGATTATGCGGAGGCGGTGCTGCTGCCGGGGGATCCGCTGCGGGCCCAGTGGGTGGCGGAGACGTTCCTCGAGGGGGTGCGGCAGGTGAATGGGGTGCGCAATTGCCTCGGCTTCACCGGAACGTGGAAGGGCAAGCCCGTGTCGGTGCAGGCGACGGGCATGGGGCAGCCGTCGCTGTCGATCTATGTGCACGAGCTGCTGAGCGTCTACGGCGTGAAGACGGCGCTGCGGATTGGCACGGCGGGCGGGCTCAATACCAAGGTGAAGGTGCGCGACCTCATCATCGCGCAGGGCGCGTGCTCGGATTCGACCATCGTGACCAACGCCTTCGGCGCCTATGCCTATGCGCCGATCGGCGACTATGGCCTGCTGCGGGCGGCGGCGGATGGGGCGGCGGCGAAGGGCATGCGGGCGCATGTGGGCAATGTCGTTTCCTCCGACATTTTCTACCATGAGGACGGGCTCGCGACCTACGGCCCACTGATCAAGGCGGGGGTGATCGGGGTCGAGATGGAGGCGGCGGCGCTCTATACGATCGCGGCGCGGGCCGGGGCGCGGGCGCTGGCCATCTGCACGATGACTGACTGCCTCATCACCGGTGAAGAAATCTCGGCGGCCGAGCGGCAGACATCGCTGAGGGACATGGTGACGCTGGCGCTCGACGTGGCGGTGGACGCCTGAGATGACAATGGCGAGAGTGCCGCTTTCAAGCCGCTTTCGCCGTGTTAGCCTCTGCCTCGACCACCGATGGAGGAGGACCTGATGAAACTGCAGTTCCTGAAAGCCGCCCTTCTCGCTACGGCCCTTGCTGGCGGCCTAGCTGCCCCGGCGCTGGCGCATCACGGCTGGTCGTGGACGGAGACGGGCTTTTTCCAGCTCGAGGGCATCGTGAAAGCCGTCTATCTCGGCAACCCGCATGCGACGATCGACCTCGACGTCGAGGGCACGGTCTGGCGCGTCGAGCTTGCTCCGCCCGGCCCGACCACGGCGGCCGGCTTCGTCGAGGGCGCGGTGAAGGCGGGTGACGAGATCACGGCCATCGGCAACCGCTCGGTCGACCACAACGAGACGCGCATGAAGGCGGTCCGGATCGTCTTCGGCGACAAGACGTTCGACGTCTACCCGGACCGGGCGAAGCAGATCTGAGCATGCTGGAGGCGCTGCAGGCCTTTGGCCCGGCCGCGTGGTTCCGATCGTCCTTCATCCTCTATCCGCTGGTCAATGCGCTGCACATCTTGGCGATCGGCGTGCTGGTGACGGCGGCGCTGCTGATGGACCTGCGCGTGCTCGGGGTGGCGCGAAAGCTGCCGGTAGAGACTGTCATTGCGCATCTGCGGCCGGTGGCGATCGGCGCGCTTGCGGTGGCGGTGCTCAGCGGAGCGGCGCTGTTCAGCGTCCAGCCAGTGGATTACTTCGCCAATCCGGCCTTCCGCATCAAGCTGCTGCTGCTCGTGCTGGCGCTCGCCAATGCGGCGGTTTTCACGACGTTCCGGCTGCATCGCGAGGCCGCGGGATCGACGGGCAAGGTGCTCGCCGCCGCCTCGGCAGGGCTGTGGATATCGGTGCTGGTTTCGGGCCGTTTCGTCGGCTTTCTGGCGTAACGGCAGGTTCGTCAACAGTGCGACACAATGCCGGCCGATCAGCGGCAGGCGGTCGGAACTTCGATGAGTCGGCTGCGTTCCTGTCTGGCGGAGGGGAGGCCAAAATGCACACGCACATGCTGATCCATCACCACGAAATTCGCATCTGGGCGGCCAACCATCACGGTACGCCCGCGATCCGCCGCGGCCACAACCGCTTCGGGCAACCCGAGTCGCGGCTCGCCCTCACCTTCGTGACGCCCAAGGCGGCGCCGGAGGCCGGCATGCCGCAGGTGGATGACGGGTTGAGCCCGGTTTCGTGGACCGCCTGGCTGGCCGAACTCGACCGCCGGCAGTTGGCGCTGCGCGTCTCCGACCGCGCCGATCCGGATTTCGAGTTCGTGGTCCGCCGCGACGTCAACTAGCTGAGACGCGCGTGAGTTGTGATCGGCCGGTCCCCTGGGATTCGGCCGGATTTTCTGTTTGCCGGCAAGCGAATGCGGCGAAGCTGACGCGCATTGACTGGGCGTGAAGCCGCAGCATAATTATACATCGTATAATTATGCGGAGCGCCTGATGACCACCGGACATGTGTTTATCGCGACGAGCCTCGACGGCTTCATCGCGCGCGAAAACGGGGACATTTGCTGGCTGCTCGAGCGCGACGATCCCGCAGAGGACCACGGCTACGACGCCTTCATCGCCGACAAGGATGTCATCGTGATGGGCCGGGGCACCTGGGAGAGCATGCGCCATGTGACACCGTGGCCATATACCCGGCCGGTCGTCGTGCTGTCGGCGACGCTGCGGGCAGCGGACCTGCCGCCCGAAGTGGCCGCAAAAGTGCGGGTCATCGATGCCTCGCCGGCCGAGGTGATGAACCTGCTCGATACCGAAGGGGTGCGCCGCGCCTATGTCGATGGCGGCCTCGTCATCCAGTCATTCCTGCGGGCCGGGCTGATTGCCGACATGGTGATCACGTCGGTTCCCATCCTGCTCGGGTCGGGCCGACGGCTGTTCGACACCCTGCCCGGGGACCTGCCGCTGATCCACGAGCGGACGCAGAGTTTTCCGTCGGGGCTCGTGCAGTCCGCCTATCGGGTGTCCGCATGAACCGGCCACGCGGACGGCCGGTCGCCGGCATCGCGCCTGACGCGATCCTGACGGCGGCGCTGGAGCTGCTTGGCACGGCCGGCATTGACGGTTTCACCATGCGGGCGCTGGCGGGGCGGATTGGCGTGACGCCGATGGCCATCTACCACCACTTCGGGGATCGCGACGGCCTGATCGCCGCGATGGCGGACCGGGTCTATGCCACCGTTCGCGAACCTGCCGGCGGAGCGCCCCGCGCCCGGATCGAGGGACTGCTGCTGGCCTATCATGCCGAGGTGCTGCGCCACCCCGACCTGACGCTGCTGATCTTAAGCCGTCCACGGGCGTTTCCCGAACAGGCGCGGCGGATTACCGAGGCCATCGCGCGGTTGCTCGGCGGCATGGGCATGACCCCGCGCCAATCGCACCTCTGGGTCGGCATTCTCGTCGATTTCACCCACGGCGCGGCCATCGCCGGCGCGCTGGCCAGCAAAGGCGAGGCGTCAGCGGTGCACGAGGCCTACGATTTTGGCGACGCACTTGGCGAACTGTTGCGCGGGCTCGCCGGCTGACGGGATATGCCGCGCCCGATCAGAGCAAGCGCGCCGAGCGCTTTTTCTCGGGCACGGCCCCGGCGCCGGGGGGCGTGTCGGGGTGGGACTCGGCCACATGCACCCGGTCGCGCCCGGCGCGTTTGGCGGCATAGAGCGCGCCATCGGCGCGGCGGCGCAGGTCCGACAGGCTTTCGCGGTTTTCGTACTCGGCAACGCCAAAGCTCGCCGTGAACCGCATGCTTTCGTCCAGCCCCTCGAACGACATGTTGGCAAAGGCCGCCCGCGCCCCTTCGGCAAAGAGACGGGCCGACGAAAGATTGGTGCCGGGCAGGAACAGCGCGAACTCCTCGCCGCCCATCCGGGCGGTGATGGCGCGCGGCGGCGCCGTGCTTTTGAGCAGTTGCGCAAAGCCGCGGATCACCCGGTCCCCCGCTTCATGGCCAAACGTATCGTTGATGGTCTTGAAGTGATCCAGATCGATGGCGATGAACGATGCCGGAACGCCGCCCCGGTTGGCGGCGATGATGCCGGGCTCGACCCGATCCTCAAAGCCGCGCCGGTTGAACAGGCCTGACAGCGGATCGGTTTCCGATTGAGCGGTGATGTCGCTGACGAGATCGCGCGCCAGAATCGCCAGCATGAGCAACCCGACGCCAACGCCAAACACGGCCCCGGCGGTCTGCGAATAGAGCGCGTAGTTGGTGCCGATATAGGCCTGCGCGGAGGCCCCTGGCCCACCGGTGATCTGGGCAACAAACGGCTTCGACAGGAACTGGATGGCGCTGAGGGCGAAGACCACGATAAGGCCGATATCCAGCGGCTGCCGGCGCCTGGAGTGAAGCACGATCCCCGCGCCGATCACCTGCAGCACGGCATAGGGCGCCTGATAGAACATCATGCGTTCAAACGAGCCGCGCGGCAGATCGAAGGCAAACCAGTTGGCGACGAAGGAGACACCGAGAACGGCGCCCAGCAGGCGCCAAGGCACCGGAACCTTGTAGCGCAGCGCGAGGCCGACATTGACGGTTGCCAGCGCCATGAAGAACGCGGCGAAGGCAAGATAGCCCGCAAGCTTAGGCGAGACCTGCAGCGGCAGCAGGAACTCGAACACGAAGTAGCTGACGCCAAACAGATATCCGACGCCGAACCACTGCGCGACGCGATCTGTCCGGTTGTTGATGGCGATGAGAAAGAACGCCACCGAGAACAGCCCGGCAACGAAGATGTTGATTGTAAGAATAAAACCTGCGCCGCTCATTCAATACTACGTCCAGAGGCTCCCCGGGTCCGTACCTACCGGCCGGCACGAAAGAACCGTTTAACGCGCGCTGCCAGCGCATGCAAACTAGGATAGTATATCGGTCCGTGTCATGCTCCTACCACGGGGCGTGAATCAAAGCCGGTGGAACTGGTCGTAGCGAAGGAACACAATCGGATGTCGAAAATCCTCACCAAAGCGGCGGATATCCGCCAGTGGGCGGAAGCGCGCGGCGGCAGCCCGCTGCTGATGGAAGTGCCCTCCGGCACGAGGAGCCGGAATGTGCTGCAGATCACCTTCGGCCAGGATGAGCTGAATTCCGGCGAGAGCCAGGGACAGGACCGGCCCGGCGGCTTCGAACTGGTGGGCTGGGACGAATGGATCGCCGCGCTCGAGGCAGAAGGCCTCGCGCTGCGCGTCTCGGACGACACGTCGGGCGGCCGTGAAGCGGAATTCGATTTCGTACCGCGGAAGTAGCGGCGGGCGTTCGCCGTGGCCCGGGCATCCACTCGATGGGTGGGTGCGCGTTGACGGATCGCGTGGGCCTGCGGGTCGAGCCCGCGGGTGACGTTGTGGGTGGGGATGCAATGGGGGATCCTTCAATGCATGGCGACGCTGCGTATCTCGTCAGGATACGAAAGCTTGGCGAACGTATCTCAATGTGGTACGTTTGACCCCATGATCGTCTCAACGCGCGGCAAGCTGACGGAACAGGTGCTGCGCAACCGTAGTGCTCCCAAGGGATTTCCGGGAGATCTGTTGCAACCGGCGAAGCGAAAGCTCGCGATGATTGTGGCTGCGAGGGTGCTGGGGGACCTCGGATCGCCGCCCGGCAACCGGCTGGAGGCGCTGCGCGGAGGCCGCGCCGGGCAGCATTCGATCCGGATCAACGACCAGTGGCGCATCTGCTTCCGCTGGACGTTGGAAGGCGCGGTAGATGTCGAGATCGTGGACTACCACTAGGATGGATTCGATGAGCAAGGCACAGTCTGTCATCCGCGTTTCTCCCCCCGTGCATCCGGGAGAAATCCTGCGCGAAGAGTTCCTCGCGCCGCTCGGCCTCAAGCCCTACACCTTGGCCAAGCGCCTGATGACGTCGCGCGCGCGCATGGAGCGGCTGGTCCGCGAGGAAATCCCGGTGACGGTGGACACCGCGTTGCGGCTGGGGAAATTCTTCGGGACCACGCCGGATTTCTGGCTGAACCTGCAGAGCGCCTATGATCTGACGGTCGCTGAGACCGACGCGGCGAGCGGCTGGCTCGATGACATCAATGCGTACAGCGCCAACAAGGACGCTGCCTGACCCCTACTCTTCCTCGCGGGCGGCGCGGGCTTCGATTTCTTCCATGTCGTCGTCGGAGAAGCCGAAGTGGTGGCCGATTTCGTGGATGAGGACGTGGGTGATCACGGCGCCCAGCGTTTCCTCGTGCTCGGCCCAGTAGTCGAGGATGGCGCGGCGGTAGAGCC
>DAORUH010000097.1:0-11982 GCA_035433065.1 Devosia sp.
GCCGGCGCTGCCACCGGCAACATCCGCATCGGCCAGCGCGTCGAGAATGCCGCGCTCGTCGGCTTTGCTGATCTCGCCCTCGGGCGTGTAGAATTTCAGACCGTTACGGTCCGCCGGAATGTGGCTGCCGGTGATCATGATCGCCGGCCCGCCTTCGCTCATGGCGTAGAGCGCCAGCGCCGGCGTCGGCAGGATGCCGCAATCGACCGGCACCAGCCCCGCCGCACGCACGGCGATCGCCACGTCCGCCGCAATCGCGGGGCTGCTCTCGCGCCGGTCACGGGCAAGAAACACCCGCGAAAAGCCGCCCTGCCCGGAATTGGCCAGATGCGCGAGGAACGCCGCCACATAGCGGCGCGTCGCGGACCCGCTCAGCTCGCTCGCGAGGCCCCTGAGCCCGCTCGTCCCGAATTTCAGCCCGTCCGACATCGCACCCCCGACAGATCGCGCCCCGTGCATGTCACGGCACGCGCAACTCCCGCAAGCCCCACCGGAAAACTGGCGAACCAATGTCAGTCTTGCCTTGGTCCGGAGCAGGTCCTAAGCGCATCTTATGCGGTCTAACCCCTACTTTTCGCGAGACGTTACAACCGTCGCCCGCGCCCTCCTCGGCGCCACCATCCTCATTGATGGCGTCGGCGGCCTGATCGTCGAAACCGAGGCCTACCACCCCACCGACCCCGCCTCGCACTCCTTCATCGGCCCGACCGAACGTAACCGCTCGATGTTCGAAGGCCCCGGCCGCGCCTATGTCTACCGCTCCTACGGCATCCACTGGTGCCTCAACTTCGTCTGCGCCGATGCCTCCGCCGTCCTCATCCGCGCCCTCGAACCCACTGATGGCATTGAGCAAATGGCCGAGCGCCGCGGCCTCTCATCCGCCCGCGACCTGTGCTCCGGCCCCGGCAAGCTGTGCCAGGCGCTCGGCGTCACCAAAGCCCTCGATGGCCTCCTGCTCGACGCCCCGCCCTTCGTCCTCATCCCCGCGGCCAAACGCCCCGCCATCGTCACCGGCCCCCGCATCGGCATCACCAAAGCCACCGAAGTGCCGTGGCGCTTCGGCATCCGCGGCTCGCCCTTCCTCAGCCGCCGGTTTGCGGATCCGGCCGGATAGGCTATGTCAGACACTCCAGAACCACGGAGACTTCGCTTGCAGGCCGACGAACTGATCCGCGCCCTCATCGCCACCGGCGCCATGAACGAGGACACCCTCGCCGATCTGGAGCGCATGCGCATCGATTTCGAGGCCGGCAGGCTCGACCCCGACGACGCCGCCTATCTCGAAGCGCTGCACGCTAAGATCACCGGCACGCCGCTCCCCGATCCGGTCGAGACCGTCGCTGACGCCCGCCTCGACGGCCTCAGCGCCACCGAATGGCGCGACCGCGCCCTCGCCGCGGAAGCGGAACTCGCGAACCTGCGCGATCAGTTGGTTGCGGACGCTGCAAAGCCCGCCTAACCGGCCTGCCCGTCGCCCGGCGGCATGAGCGCCAGCGTGCGCTCAAGCACCGCAGCAACGCTGCGCAGCGCCCGGGCGGTATCGTCAAGCCGCGTGCTGTCGGCCACCTCTGCCGGCAGCCCCTCCACCTTGTCGGAGAGCTTGCGGGTTTGCAGTTCCACGGCATCGAGCAGCCGGCGTGCCTCCTCGGCAATCCGGCGATCATGGCGGCCATCGGCGCTGAGTTTTTCCGCCAGCACCTGCAGATGCGCGGCCCGCGTCTGCCACGGGCCGATCTGCCGGTTCGTCGGCAAGACCACGTTCATGGCCTGCCGCGCGATCTTCACATCAAGCCGCATCGCCCGCTGGCGCTGTGGTCGTTCATGCACGCCGGAACCCGCCACACTGCGGCGTTCTCGTGAAGGCGATGTGGGAGCAGGCACGATCGACACAATGGAGCCTTGGGACACTTCTACCGGACCTCAAACTTCATTGACGGCCCGCGGTTCCCCCACAAGAACCAAACAGCGGGAATGATATTCCCGTTCGGAGCCGGAACCGCCAGCGCGTTGAGCCAAACAGCGAATTCCCCACCACGCCCCACTAGCCCGGCAGGCCTTCCTGCGATATTGACCCGTTGCCCGGACCGATCCGGGCCTATGCATGCTCAGGGCATGGCGCGAAGGCGAAAGCGGACCACTCAGAACGGTGCGGTTACGAGGCCAGAGCGCAGCAAATTCCCCTGCAAGGGGGCGTGTAGCTCAACGGTTAGAGCTAGCCGCTCATAACGGCTTGGTTGTCGGTTCGAGTCCGGCCACGCCCACCAACTGTTCCCCGATTTCACGGTATTTCCACGCAGTGCGCCGCCATGGCAGCATCTCTGACGTGTTGCCCGCGACCAGAACGCAGCGTTCACTGGCGCTGTTCGGATCGCTAAGTCCGCATTTTCGCTTGCCGCGCTGGGCGTCGTGCTGAGCATCACGATGCCACCTGCTGCCGCGTGGTCACCGGCCAGCTCGCGGGTGTGCTCATGCCTTTCGGGGCCAGTCAGCCCGTACCCCCGGAGGACGGCGCTGGCGAAGGCGGCGAACAGTCGTCGCCCGGCCAAACAATCAGGACGGCGCGCCCTAACAGAGCTTCGCAACCCGCTCTTTGATCACCGCGAGCACCTCGTCGCCGTCGCGCTTCCACCAGTTGTCGCGGCTGAAGATTTCGACTTCCTGCGGGCCGAAGAACCCGGCGTCCTCGATCATCCGGCGAATTCCCGGCAGGTCGATCACGCCATCGCCCATCATGCCGCGATCCAGCAGCAAATCCCGCGTCGGCACCAGCCAGTCGCAGATATGGTGGGCAAAGATGCGCTTCATGCGCCCTGCCCGCGCGATGGCGGTGGCGAGGTTTGGGTCCCACCACACGTGATAGGCATCAATAGCGACGCCGACCGTCTCGCCGAGACGCTCGCAGATGTCGAGGGCCTGATCGATCGTGTTCACGCAGGCGCGGTCCGCCGCATACATCGGGTGCAGCGGCTCGATCGCGAGCTTCACACCGCTGCCGCGCGCGCGGCAGCATGGCCGCAATGCCATCGATCACCATCTGGCGCGTTCCGCCGATATCCTTCGACCCCGCCGGCAGCCCGCCGACCACCAGCACGAGGCAATCGGCATTGAGGGCCGCCGCCTCATCGATGGCCCGCAGGTTGTCTTCTATGGCGAGGCGGCGGCCGTCCTCCGTCGCGGCCGGGAACATGCCGCCGCGGCAGACGCCCGTCACCTGCAGCTTGTGCTCACGCACGAGCCGAGCGGCGCGATCAAGCCCGATCGCCTGAATCTGGTCCCGCCAGGGAGAGATGGCGGTGATCCCGGCGCGCAAGCACCCCTCAACCGCCTGCTCGATATTCCAGACCTCGCGCGTCGTGGCGAGATTCAGCGAAATGCCGCGGTCGGTCATGCGGAAACCCCGTGCACAGCCAGCACATCGCGCATCCGGCGTACCGCGAGGTCTGGGTCTGCAAGAACCCGCGCCCGGTCGGCCAGCCGGAACAATTCGGCCAGATGCTGGATCGAGCGCGTCGACTGCTGCCCGCCCCTGATCGTCGCCAGCAATCAGTTCGGCATAGTTGAAATCGTCGCCGGTATACATGCGCACGCCCGCGGGCAGCCGGCGCCGGTCAGGGTTCGGCAGGTTGATGGTCGGCATGAAATGTCCTTCGCGGGGCCTCGCTCCCGGCGAGCGCTCCCGTTGTCGTCAGAACTGCAGTTCGGGAACGTCGACCCAGCGGCGCTCGGCCCACGACTGCAGCCCGAGTTCGGCCAGCTGGACGCCCTTGGCGCCCTGCTCGAGGCCGTAGGGCCACGGCGCGTCCTCGGCGCCGTGCCTGAGGAACATCTCCCACTGTGCCTTGAAGCCGTTCTGCGCCGGCCAGTTGTCCGGCACCTCCTCCCAGTCGGCGAGGAAGTTCATGGTCTGCGGCTGGTCGGGGTTCCACACCGGCTTCGGTGTGTTGACCCGATGCTGGGTGAAGCACTTGTGCAGCCCTGCCACCGCCGACCCTTCGGTTCCGTCAACGTGGAAGGTAACCAGATCGTCCCGCCGCACCCGCGTGGCCCAGCTGGAATTGATCTGCGCGGTGACCCCGCCAGCTAACTGGAACGTCGCATAGGCCGCATCGTCGGTGTCGACACGGAAGCGCTTGCCCTGCTCATCGACCCGCTCCGGAACATGGATCGCGCCGAGGCAGCTCACCGCCTGCACGTCGCCGAACAGGTTGTCGAGCACGTAGCGCCAGTGACACAGCATATCGATGATGATGCCGCCGCCGGCTTCCTTCTTGTAGTTCCAGCTCGGGCGCTGCGCCTGCTGCCAGTCGCCCTCGAACACCCAGTAACCGAACTCACCGCGCACCGACAGGATCTCGCCGAAGAAGCCGCTGTCGCGCAGCATCTTGAGCTTGAGCAGGCCCGGCAGGAACAGCTTGTCCTGCACCACGCCGTGCTTGAGGCCCGAGGCCCGCGCCGTGCGCGCAAGGTTGAGCGCGATGTCGAGCGAATCCGAGGTCGGCTTTTCGCAATAAACGTGCTTGCCGACGGCCAGCGCTTTCTCGATCAGCCCCGAGCGCATCAGCGTCGTGCCGGCATCGAAAAACACCGTGTCATTCGGGTTGGCGAGCGCCGCATCGAGGTCGGCGCTCCAGCGCGCAATGCCGTGCTTCTTGGCCAGCCGCTCGATCTTGTCCGCATCACGCCCGACAATGATCGGATCAACGATCAGCCGGTCGCCATTCGACAGGGCAACGCCCCCCTGATCACGAATGGCCAATATCGAACGAACAAGGTGCTGGTTGTACCCCATGCGCCCCGTCACGCCATGCATGATCAAACCAAGATGCCGGTCCACGCCGCTTCCCCTACAATGTAACTGATTGGTTACTAGCGAACAAGCGACGAGTCTGTCAAGGTGGACAGGAGGTTGAGAGTCCCGGCCTCGCCGGATTCGGACAGAGTTGGAGAAGCAGTTGGCCAAACGGGCTGATGTCATGGCGGAGACGGTTCCTGCGAAAGCGACAGCTTCCGGCCAACCGGAGGTGCGGCAGCGCAATCCGGCGCGGACCAAGGCCGAGATCCTGAAGGCCGCGCGCGACGAGTTCTGCGAGAACGGCCTGAACGGCGCGCGCGTCGACGCCATTGCGGAGCGCGCCAAGGCCAACAAGCGGCTGCTCTACCATTACTTCGGCAACAAGGAAGCGCTCTACTCGGCCGTCCTCGTCGACGCCTACCAAGAGATCCGGCAGGGCGAGCGTGAGCTCAAGCTCAGCCTCTACGATCCGGTGGAGGCGATGGAACGGCTGGTGCGCTTCACCTTCCGGCACTTCCTCGCCAACCCGTGGTTTCCACGCCTGCTGGCGGTCGAGAACCTGCAGAACGCTCGGTTCCTCAAGCAGATCACCGATATCCCATCGATCAACTCACCGCTCGTCGAAGAGCTGGTCGATATCCTCAAGCGCGGGCACAAGTCCGGCGTGTTCCGTGTCGATGTCGACCCGGTCCAGCTCTACGTGTCGATCGCCGGCCTCAGCTACTTCTACGTCTCGAACTCGAAGACGCTGTCGGTGATCTTCAACCGCGATTTCGAGGGCATCGCGATGATCCAGGACCGCGAGGCCCATGCCGTGCAGGTGATCCTGTCGTACCTGCGCACCATCCGCTGAACGAACGGCGACGCCCCGCGGGGCGCCGCCATCATTCCGCGTCGATCAGAGCTTGACCGGTGCCCCTGGCCGCGCGAACAATCTGACGCCGAAATTGCTTAGTAGACATCCGGTGAATTATTTCCGGGCCCATTCCGGCAACCAGTTGCCATGCGCCGCAATGAGGTCGTCGACGAGATTCCATATCTGGTCGAGGTCCAGTTCCGAGGCCGTGTGCGGGTCCATCATCGCCGCGTGATAGATGTGCTCGCGCTTCTCGGTCATCAGCGCCGCAACGGTCAGTTCCTGCACGTTGACGTTGGTGCGGATGAGCGCCGTGAGCTGTGGCGGCAGCGCGCCGACATAGGTCGGCTGGATGCCCGACGCATCGACAAGGCACGGCACTTCTGCCGCGCAGTTGGGCGGCAGCGACGTGATGCAGCCATTGTTGCGCACGTTGCCGTAGATCAGCGACGGCTCGCCGGTCCACACCGAGTTGACGATGGAGGACGCATACTCGTGGCTCGAGCGCACCTCGATGCGGTCGGCCTTGCGATACTCCGCCGCCTGCGTCTTCCAGCGCTCGATCTGCTCCACGCAGCGCTTGGGATACTCATCGAGCGGAATGCCGAATTTCCCGATCAGGTCTTCCCTGCCCGTCTTGATGAAGTACGGCGTGTACTCGGCAAAGTGCTCGGAGCTTTCGGTCACGAAATAGCCGAGCCGCGTCAGCATTTCGTAGCGTACCTTGTTGGGGCACCGGGCATTGCGCGGGATCGGCCGGGGCAGCCGCCCTTCGCGGTAGCCGGCAAGCAGGTCGGGATAGAGGTCGCGGTAGGAACCATCCGCCTGACGCTCCTCGAACTGCAGGTAGAACGCCATGTGGTTGATGCCCGCAGCCCGGTAGCGGATGTTCTCGAACGGAATGCCGAGATCGACGGCGAGCTCATGCGCCGTCCCCTGCACCGAGTGGCACAGCCCCACCTGACGGATCGTGGGATACTTCTCGGCAATGGCCCAGGTGTTGATGGCCATCGGGTTGACGTATTGCAGCATGATGGCGTTCGGGCACACCTCAAGCATGTCCTCGCAGATGCTCCACAGGTGCGGAACGGTGCGCAGCCCGCGCATGATGCCGCCGACCCCGAGCGTATCGGCAATGGTCTGGCGCAGGCCGTATTTGCGCGGCACGTCGAAATCGACGACGGTCGCCGGCTGATAGCCGCCGATCTGGAACGCCACCACCACGAAATCGGCATTCTCCAGCGCCTTGCGCTGGTTTGTGCCCGTCTCGATGGCCGCACCGGCGCCCAGTGTCGACACCAGCTTTCCGGCGACCACAGCGCTCTCCTCGAGTCGCTGCGCGTCGATGTCCATCAGCGATATCCGGGCACTGGCCAGCGCTGGGCGCTGCAGGATATCCCCTATGATATTCTTCATGAAAACGGTGGAACCGGCACCGATAAAGGCGATCTTCGGACCCATGTCGCACATCCCCTTGCTGCGACACGATCATCCGCTGTCGCTATAAATCACCATTTGGTTACAAGGGGAAAATGGACGTGTCAACGCCACTGCTCTCCCCATGCAGGCAGAACAGTCTGGCATGATTTCGCTGCATCGTGGCGCGGCGAAATCGCATCGATCCGCTGGTATGTTGAGACGGCGAAGCGCACCACGCCCGCCGTCCGGTCAGCCCCAGTTGCGCCGTTTCGACGACTGGCCAATACCGGGGTTGAGCGTGTTGGTGGGGTCGAGTTCGCGATAGAACTGCGCCAGCGCGGGCTTGGCCTTGTAGAGGTGGCCGACATTGTGCTCGGAGGGGAACTCAACGCCCACGTGCTCGAGGTGCCGCTTCAACTGCTCCTTGATCTCAGGCACCTTCTGGCCTCTTCGCACCAGATAGTCGTAGTGGAACACCTGGCAGAAGAAGTGCCCGCAGCGGACGCGGCCGGCGATGTGCGGCTCGGTCTCCGCCGGCGTGCTTTCGCGCCAGTCGATCGTATTGCGCGGGAACGCCATGTCGAACGGAATGACCCCCTCGACCTCGTCCCTGCTGACCGCCGCGAAGCGCACCGCCGCGCCGCCGATGGCATAGCGGTGCCGGAAGGCGGCCAGCGCCTCCTCGTCATTGCACTCAAAGAAGCTGCCGCTGCCCGAGGGCAGCACGGACGAGAGATAGCCGCGGGCCTCGTTCACGCCCTCCCCCGATACCCGGATGAGCAAATGGTGTTCGTAGGCGTCCCGGAACGCGTTCATCCGCTTGGGCAGGTGATCGGGCAGGATGCCGACGATCGCCTGCAGCATGTGGTCCGACTTTTCCGCACCCAGCCCCAGCCGCGCCGTCAGCGCATCGAACCGGCTCTTGGCGGCATTGGCCTTGGCCAGCCACTCGGTGCCGAAATGCTTGAGGAAGAGATAGAGGTCCTTGCCGTATCTCCGCGCCAGGTCATAGGCGTCGCGATGCAGGTACTCGCCCGCCACCGGCAGGTGCTCGAACCGCGACAGGATGTGCCGCCTGAGCTTGGTCAGTTCGAGGTAGTCGTTCGAGCCGACGTAGAACACACGCGACGGCCCCGCGCTCTCGAACGTATCAAGCCGCACCGCGAAGACGCAGAGCTTGCCCGCCGACCCGGCGGCTTCGAAAAGCAGCCGCGGGTCGTTGTTGTAACGGGCGGGAAGCGGTGAATCGACCTCGCGGATCAGGTGCTGATACTCAGGGTCGGACGCCAGCTTGCCTGCTTCGTCGCGCACGTCATCGTCCGTGTACACGCCCCGGTCGAGCCGCGCGAGAATGTCCTCGGCATCCTTGCCAAGCTCGATACCAAGGTGGTTCAGCAGCGACACCGAGCCATCCGCCTCGACCCGCGCGAACAGCGCATATTGCGTGAACGCCGGACCGCGCTGGATCAGCGCCCCGCCCGAATTGTTGCACACGCCGCCGACCACCGACGCTCCCACCGTGGTCGAGCCGATCACCGAATGCGGCTCGCGCCCGAGCGGCCGGATCTTTCGCTCAAGCTGATGCAGCGTTGCGCCGGCGAGGCAAAGCACCTGTTTGCCGCCGCGCAAAAGATCGATGCGGCCGATACGCAGCGTGTTGATGATGACGATGTCGCGGTCGTAGTCGTCGCCCGCCGGGCTCGAACCGCCGGTCAGCCCGGTATTCGCCGCCTGCATGATGACGATAGCGCCCGCTTCGACGACCGCCTTGAACGTCCGCCACTGCTCCAGCAGCGAACCGGGCCGCACCACCGCGAGCACCTTGCCGTCACCGCCGCGAAACCCCTTGCGGAAACGCCGCGTGCCGGTCTCGCCGGTGAGGACATGCTGGTCCCCCACGATGGTGCGCAGGCGTGCCAGAAGGTCGGAACGGACAGGTAGTTGATCGGTCATGGTCGTCGGTGGGGCCCCGTGCGGCGCGTGGGCCGCAATCGAACACGATTGCTATTCGCTCCACCCGCCAACCGGCAAGCCGGAAATGCGGAGAACGTCCGGACGGATTGCGCGCTTTCAGCGCTGTTCGGCGCGGTCCCCGCTGCTATACTCCCCCCTCAATAGGGAATTGACTTGCCATGGACGATATTGTCGCGAGGCGCCGGGGGGCGGGGCTCGACAAAAGCCGCCCCTTCGATGTCAGCCTGCGCCAGCTCCAGATTTTCTGGGCCGTGGCTCATTCGGATACGTTGACCGGCGCGGCCAAGCAGCTTGGCCTCGCCCAGCCCTCGCTGTCCCAGCAACTCTCAAAACTCGAGAGCACCGTGGGCAGCCGCCTGTTTCACCGCCGTTCCAATGAACTTGTGCTGACCGAGGCCGGGCGCTTCCTGCTGCCCAAGGCCGAACAGGTGCTGCGCAATCTCGGCGAGTTCGAAGAGGGCCTGCGCCAGTTCAGCGCCGGCCAGCGTGTGACCATCCGCCTCGCCGGCGTCAGTTCGCTGTTGCGGGTCCTGCTGCCGGGTGTGCTCGCCGAAACGCAGGCGAAGTTCCCCCGTGTCGATTTCGACATCCAGGAAGCTGCCCCCACCGACATCGTCGAAATGCTCTATGGCAGGCTCATCCATGTCGGCCTGCTCGCCGCAAATTCTGTCGCCGAGGCGGGCATAGGCTTCCTGCAGGTGCCGCTGATCGAGGACCCTTACGTTCTCGTCGTCCCCGAAAAGCTGAACCTCGATGGCATCGCCGATCCCGCCGCTGCCCTTGATGCGGATGCGCTCGCCCTGCTCGGCCGCTACATCCAGTTCAACTTCGGCACCCAGCATGCCAAGCGGGTCGAGGACTGGTACCTGACGGTGCTGCCCGAGAGCCGCGTCATCGCCCAGTGCCGCAGTTTCGAGATCGCCATCGGGCTGGTAAAGGCCGAACTCGGGGTCTGCCTCGTTCCGGCGCTGTCGACGCTGGCCTGGGAAAGCCAGCCCACCGGCGTCCGGCTCTATCGCGTCGACCTGCCGCCCCGCCGGCTCGTCGCCATGCTGCCCTCCCAGTATCGCCGTCAGGAGCCCTATTCAGCGGCGATCGATGGACTGGTCGCCGCCGCTGCCGCGCTCCGGCTGCCCGATATGCTGCCCCCGCCGCCCTTCCTCGCGAACGCGGCGGAGAGCCACACCTGATGCAGCGGCCCCTTTACATCACTATGCCTGATTGCCCTTACGCGCCCAACGCTGCCACAGTGAGCAGACCGGCCGCGGCGGCGTGCGATACGTCGAGACCTGCCGACCCATCCAGCGGAACCCCTGCGGGCCGCTGGGCCGAAGCCACGCCAGGGGAGTGCCTATGACGACCAACGTGCCTGCCTTCCTCGCGCCAGCCTCGGAATCGCGGGATTTTCTCCCGCTCCTCAAATGGCTCCTCGTCATGGTGCTGACCGCGTTCGGCTTCCTCGTGCTGTGGTACTTCGGTCTCGTGCAGACGATGATCGCGCTGGACCGCACAAGGGTCTCGATCGTCATCCTCGCGGTGTTCATCGCGACCTCGCTCCACTGCCTCTATCAGACGGTGGTGGTCTCGCGTGAACTGGTCGCGGCCCGCCGGGTCCGTGAGGCTGTCGTCTCGGCCGGCAGCAACACCCTGACGGTGCAGAACGGCAGGATCGTCACCGCCGACGGAACGGCCCTCGAGACCGGCGTCGTCACCTCGCACATGCTCAACCTGCTCGCCAAGGCGCGGACCTTCAGCGGCGGCCATTTCGACCAGACGCTGCTGCTGCGTTCGCTGGCCGACCAGTTGAAGTCGCGCGAAAAGCTCGGCTGGTTCATTTCGGAATCACTGCTTCGGCTCGCCCTGCTCGGCACCGCCATCGGCTTCATCCTGATGCTGGTGCCGCTCGCCGAACTGAACGCTTTCGACGTCGACACGATGCGCCAGACGCTCGCCGGCATGAGCGACGGCATGGGCATCGCGCTCACCATCACCGTGGCGGGTATCGCGACGGCACTGCTGCTGAAGTTCGAATACTACCTCCTCGACGAAGCCATTGCGGACCTGTTCCGCGAGGTCACCGAAGTGACCGAAGTCCACGTCATTCCGACATTCGAGAACAGGTCCGATGTTCCAAGAGCCGAATCTGTTTGAAGGCGGCGATGACGGGACGTTCGTCCCGTTCACGGACATGCTGCTGAACGTCCTGATGGGGTTTTCCATCATGGTGTTCATTTCATTCTCGCTGATCCGGCCCGAAGCGTTGACGGGCAATGTCAACGTGCAGGCCGACTACCTCATCACCCTCACCTGGCCCGACGGAAACCCCGACGACATGGACCTCTATGTTGAGGACCCGGCCGGCAACATCGCCTGGTACCGCGGCCTCGAAGCGGGTTTCCTCAGCCTTGAGCGCGATGATCGCGGCCTGTTCCACGATACCCTCGTCATCAACGGCAAGAAGGTCGAGAACCAGCTCAACCAAGAAACCGTAACGCTGCGCGGCATCATTCCGGGTGAGTACGTGGTCAACGTGAACCACTATGTTGCGAACGGGGTGGAGCCGGTGCCCGTCACCGTCACCGTGCAGCGCGTCAATCCGCGCCTCGAAGTCGTCTATCACGGCACCGTCAACGTCGATCATCGCGGCGACGAAAAAACCGTCGTCCGCTTCACGCTCGATGCCGAGGGCAACTATTCGAACCTCAACGATCGCTTCGTTTCCCTGACGCAGCGCGTCCGGGCGGGCTCCAAAGGCTAGGGTCTTCCATGCCAGGCACTACAATCCTCTGGGTTATCCTGCTCTACGTCGCCATCGCCGTTCTGCTGCTCAGCATGAACCTCACCTCGCGCTGGCGCTGGTGGGTCAAGGCGGCGGCGATCGTGGTGACCGGCGGCTTCTTCGCTGGCAGCTACTTCGCGCTCATCGCCCTGCTCGGCGTGG
>DAORUH010000098.1:0-11961 GCA_035433065.1 Devosia sp.
CCGTACGACCTGACCAAGGGCCGGCTCACCTACCGCTTCCGCTGATCCCGACGCGAGCGGCGCCGGACTTCGGCGCCAATGCGTCCCCCTCGCGGGTTGGCGAGACCGGCGCGGTTTCGCGCCCACGACCTTCAAGAGACAGGCAAACCCGAACGTCAGCGCCCACGGCACTGCGCGTGCGGTGCTTGTCGTCCTGCCCCAAGCCGCGATAGCTTCCCGTTGTTGAGGGAGGCTCACCATGAACATCATTCACCGCCTCGTGGCGGCGGTTGCAGTCGTGCTGCTGCTTGTTGGCGGCGCGAGCGCGGCGTCGCGATCGAACGTCACGATCATGACCTACGATCCCGGACACGGAACGCAGATCGAGTACTTCGATGCGAAGGGCAACAACTTCCTCTGGTACCCCGGCAATCGCGCCGTGGTGGCGGGCCGCTGGAAGGTTGAAGGCAAGAACATCTGCTTCAACTATGGCGGCAACACCTACAACCCGGTCACCAAGCAGCGCGGCGGCAACTGGGAATGCATGCCGCTGGCGCTGAGCGACAACGGTGTCGTGGAGCGCGCCAAGGGCGACATCTTCAAGCTGTCGAGCGGCCGGGTGCCATTTGCGCTGAAGCCGGAGCGGACAACATTTGCGGCGCTGAAGGGCGGCAAGTCCCCGGCGCCGGGCGGGAAGGCATCTCCCAAGGAGACCATCTCGCCGCTTACTGGAAAACCGGTGCAGGAAACCTGCCGGCAGATCATCGCCGACGCGGGCAAGAGCAAGGGCCATGCCCAGATGGCGGCGCTGCTCTACTATCATGGCATTCACATGGGCGAGCGCTGCACCAACATCAAAGTCGACTACGTGAAGGCGCTGACCCTGCTCCGCGACCTGGACCCCCGCTCCTACGCGTCGCTGGTCAAGGACCTGCGGAGCAAGGCCGAGTCTGGCAATCCCCGCGCGGCCAACGCGCTGGCGAAGCTGGGGCTGTAGCGGGGGTGTGAGGGGCGGCCAGTCACTCGGTGCATCGGCGTGTGCTGCGCCATCGAGTGGGCCCCCGGGTCGAGCCCGGGGGTGACGTTGTGGGTGGGGCATGGTTGGGGGCGACTGCAGGTTGCAACTGGCAACAAGTGCACCGCCAACGCCCTCGCGAAGCTGGGCCTTGGCGAGGGCACGCGGGCGGCGGGCGGCTACTTTGCGTCCAGGAACGGGATCGCGAGTTCACTGACGGCGGTGGTCGAGATGATGTCGTAGTGCGTGGCGTTGGGGATGACCGCGAAGTGGTTCTGCCCCATGCCTGCACGGTCCCAGCCGGCATCCTGCGCGCCACCGCCCAGAAGCTCGAACAGCTTCGTTGCCTCCGAGATACGCACGGCGTCCCAGTCGCCGTAGACGACGAGCGTCGGGGCCTTCACGCCGGGCACTTCCGTGGTCCAGTCATACTCCACGCCGATGAGGCCGCCGATTTCCTTCACCGCGTCAGCCCAGCTTGCTTCGCCACCCGGGGCCTTCGCGGCATAGGCCTGCTGCATCGGCGTGCCGAGCATGCCTTTGGCGGTGCCCTCGGGATCGGCGGCGATCCCTTTCATGCCGTTGAAATTGTACTCGTGCCAGTTCTTGAAGGCGTGGGCCATCGAGACGAGGACCAGCCGGTCAACGACCTCGGGGTGGTCGATTGCGAGCCGCAACGCGGTGGCGCCGCCGAGCGAATAGCCCATCACGTCGGCCTTCTCGTAGCCCAGCGATTTGATGAGTTCGGCGATGTCGGTCGCCATTGCCTCGAAGGTCATGGGACGGCCCAGCGGGCCGGTGCCGCCATGCGCCTGCAGATCGACGCCGATGACGCGCCGGCCCTCGGCGAGCCGGGCGATATTGGGCCCGAACATTTCGACGCTGCCGAAGCCGCCATGGATAAGCACCAGCGGATCGCCTTCGCCGTAGGTCTGGTACCAGATCTTCACGCCGTTGACGGCGGCGTGGCCGGACTCGGTGGGGGTGGGCAACGCTGGGGTCTCCTGCGCAATGGCCGGGATGGCGAGTGCCGCGACGGCGGCGAGGACGGCAAGCGTACGGACAAGCATGGTACGTCTCCTCTCAGTCAGGACAAGGCTTCGCCCTGCCCGCTGGTTGCGGGTGTTCTTCGATTGGCGATGGGGGGATGGGAGGCCGGCGGGCGCCGGCCCGGGGGTCAGCGGCTCAGCGCGGCGGGCCGAAGGTGATGAGTTCCTGCACCGTGATGGTGCCTTCCCAGGCCGGCCAGTGCTTGCGGTGGACATCGAGGAAGCGCTCGCAATAGGCGCGGATGTCGTCGTAGGTCGGCAGGTCGTAGATGGCGAAGCCGCCGATGGCTTCCTTGGCTTCAGCGAAGGGGCCGTCGACAACGATCTCGTGGTTCTCGACCCTGAGCGTGCCGATGTCCTTCATGCCGCCGGTGTCCTTGAGTGCGGCGCCGGCCGCGATGCCCAGTTCGGTGATGGCCTCGAACAATCCGGGCGGCGGCGCTCCGGCCTTGTCGGGGTTGGTGGTCACGACAACGGTCATGAACTTCATCTCATTCTCCTCTGTGAGAACCGGCACCGGAGGTCAGTCTCGTCGGCATCATGGTTCATACCAGAGCGACGAGCGGTTTCCGGGCGGATCGACAGCGGCGGAAGAGATTAGGACAAAGTTTCGCCGGAAGCGCCATTTTGCGCCTCCGGCGAGCAATACGTTCCAATGAATGTCCGAAAATCGGGTCAGGCGGGGGTCGTGGCCTTGAAGTCTTCGAGCATGGCATCGAGCCGCTCGAAGCCTTCGACGACACCCGTTTCCATGCCCGAGGCGAGCATGCCGTCGCGGGCGGCAAAATCGGGCATGCGCGAGGTCGCCTGATAGATGGTCTTGCCGTCCTTCTCGATGAGTTCGAGCGTGTCGAGGCTGTGCACGCCCGGCGGCAGCTGGTCGAACGAGAAGGTCTGCGTGACCTTTTTGGGCTTCTCGATTTCGCGGTAGTCGCCGAAGAACACGATGCGGTCGCCGTTGGCTATGGTGGTCTCGATCGACCATTCGCCGCCGACCTTCCAGTCCCACTTCAGCACCTTGTTCCTGTGCCCATGCGGGCCGAACCAGCGCACCGCGTGCTCGGGCTCCGAGATCGCCTTCCACACGAGTTCGCGCGGCGCGTTGAAGGTGCGGGTCATGACAATGACCGGCTCGTCCTTGGGGGCGGTGATCTTGAGATCGTGCATGGGGCTTCTCCTTCGCTATTGCTGCTGTTGCGCCTGGGCGGCGAGTTCGCGGGCCACCTGCTCGAGCTGGTCGAGGGTCTCGCGCGCCCCGACTTCCATGCCGGTGGCGACCATGCCGTCGCGGTCGGCGACCGAGTCGTAGCTCGAGAGCTGGCGATAGAGGGTCCGGCCGTCCGGGAGTTCCTCCAGCGTCATGTCCTCGACGATCAGCTTGTCTTCGAACATGCCCTCCATGCCGAAGGTCTGGACCACGCGCATCGGCGCGTTGAGGGCGAGGATGTGGCCGTGGAACACGAAGCGCTGGCCGTCCTTGCCGTAGGACTCGAAGCGCCACTTGCCGCCGATGCGCAGGTCGTAGTCGGTGACGACGACCTTCTCGGTAAAGCTGCTGGCGCCCCACCAGCGGGCGATGTGCTGCCGCTCGGTCATGGCCTTCCAGACGAGGGCGCGGGGGGCGTCGAAGGTGCGTGTCATGGTGAGGAAGGTCTCACCGGCGGGTGCAGTGACTTTGAGATTGTCCATTCCAGTCTCCCTGGGGCTTCAGTTTTTCTCGGCGTCGGGGTCGCCGCGCTGCAGCTCCTGGAGGTAGGCGTCGAGCCGGTCGAGACTCGCCTCCCAGTGGGCGCGGTAGAATTCGAGGAAATCGGCGACGTCGCGCAGCGGCGCGGCTTCGAGCTTGCAGGGCCGCCACTGGGCCTCCCGGCCGCGCGAGATAAGCCCCGCCCCCTCCAGCACCTTGAGGTGCTTCGACACGGCCGCGAGGCTCATGTCGTAGGGTTTTGCGATCTCGTTCACCGTCAGCTCGCCAGTGGCGAGGCGGGCGAGGATGCCGCGCCGGGTCGGATCGGCAAGGGCGGCGAGCGTGGTGCTGAGGCGGTCGGCTGCCATTTATTCAACCCAAAGGTTATCAACTGATTGGTTTAGTACGACCGCGAGGCAGCGCTGTCAAGCGTGCGAGAAAATCTCTGTGCCGGATGTCGATCCCGTGCCGGCCCGTTCGTTGTTCTGATGAAGCGCGGGCAATGGTGCCCGCGTGAGGACCGGACAGATGCACACTCCCTGCCCCAGCATGGCCACCGTTCGGGCCCACTCCTGCGGACTGGATGCTGCGCCGTTGCGGCATTCGTCCGGCTATGGAAAAACAGATTCAGACAAGGAGATAGCCGATGCGCTTCATGATCATGGTGAAGGAAGGCGAGACCCCGCGGGACCGCCCGCCGAACTCCGAGGAGATCGCGCGGATGGGCGTCTACAACGAGGAACTGATCAAGGCCGGCGTCCTGCTGGCGGGCGAAGGGCTGCTGCCGAGCAAGCTCGGCACCAAGGTCAAGTTCGGCAAGAAGGACCGCAAGGTCACGGACGGGCCGTTCAGCGAGACCAAGGAGCTGATCGGCGGGTTCTGGATCATCGAGGTCAAGGACAAGGCCGAGTGCCTCGCCTGGGTCAGCAAGATCCCGTTCGAGAATGGCGAGGAAGTGGAGATCCGGCAGGTCGCGGAGGCGTCGGACTTCGTGCACGACGAGGTCAGCACGCCCTGGCTCGAGAAGGAGCAGGAGTTCCGCGACAAGCAGAAGCCGCTCGGGACCTGATTGAGCGAAGCCGCCACAAATCGCGCCATCGAGGCGGTCTGGAGGATCGAGTCCCCGCGTCTGATCGCGGGGCTCACCCGGATCGTGCGCGACATTTCGATGGCCGAGGAACTGGCGATGGATGCCCTCGTCGTGGCCATGAAGCAGTGGCCGGAAGCGGGCGTTCCCACCAACCCCGGCGCGTGGCTGATGACCACCGCCAAGCGCCGCGCCATCGATCACTTCCGCCGCAACCGGATGGCCGCCCGCAAGCTCGAAGAGCTGGGGGCTGACGTGCAGAACCAGCAGGATTTTGGCGGCGACGACCCCGACGCCCGCCTTGACGATGACATCGGTGACGACCTGCTGCGGCTGGTGTTCACCTCGTGCCACCCGATCCTGTCGATGGAGGCGCGCGTGGCGCTGACGCTCAAGCTCATCGGCGGGCTGACGACGGACGAAATCGCGCGGGCCTATCTCGTGCCCGAGCCGACCGTGGCGCAGCGCATCGTGCGCGCCAAGAAGACCATCGCGGAGGCGCGCATACCCTATGAAGTGCCGCGCGGCGCGGAACTGCAGGAGCGACTGGGCGCAGTGCTCGGGGTCATCTACCTGATCTTCAACGAGGGCTATTCGGCAACGTCCGGCTCCGATTGGATGCGGCCGCAACTGTGCACCGATGCGCTGCGTCTCGGCCGCGTGGTCGCCGAACTCGCGCCGAAGGAGCCGGAGGTGCATGGGCTCGTGGCGCTGATGGAGATCCAGGCGTCGCGGCAGCGGGCCCGTACCGCGCCGGATGGCGCGCCGATCCTGCTGCTCGATCAGGATCGCGCCAAGTGGGACTGGCTGCTGGTCGGCCGCGGCCTCCGGGCGCTCGACCGTGCCGAGGCGCTGGGCGGGCGGCGCGGCTCGTACCGATTGCAAGCCGCCATCGCTGCCTGCCACGGCCGTGCCCGTAAGGCCGCTGACACCGACTGGATGGGCATCGCCCATCTCTACGATGAACTGGCGGCGCTCACCCCCTCGCCCATTGTCGAACTCAACCGCTCCGTCGCCTATGCGATGGCGTACGGCCCCGAGGCCGGACTCGCGATTGCCGACGACCTTGTGCATGAGCCCGCGCTGCAGAACTACCACCTGCTGCCGAGCGTGCGCGGCGACTTCCTGTTCAAGCTCGGCCGCCGCGCCGAGGCCCGCGCCGAATTCGAGCGCGCCGCCGCGTTGACTCGCAACGAGCGTGAGAGGACGTTCCTGCTCGACCGCGCCGCGGCGAGCGGCCCAAGCAACTGACAAGCGAGGCACCAATGGGCAAACTGGTTTACGGCATGGGCGGTGTGTCGCTCGATGGCTACGTCACGGACCTCGCCGGCGACTTCAACTGGGCGATGCCCGGCGTCGACCTGCACAATCACGCCGGGGCCATGCAGGCGGAAGCCAGCGCCATCGTCTACGGCCGCAAGATGTATGACATGATGGTCTTCTGGGAGACGGCCGACCAGTTGCCGGACATGTCCGCGTCAGGCGTCGAGTACGCAAAGAACTGGCGGGTGGCCGAAAAGATAGTTGTCTCAAACACACTTCTTGAACCGAAGAGCATTCGTACGCGGATCGTGCAGACCTTCAGCGCCGACGACATGCGCAAGCTCAAGGCGGCGTCGAGCAAACCCGTGATGGTCGCCGGCCCAACCACCGCCTCGCCGTATCTCAACGAAGGGCTGGTGGATGAAGTCACCGGCTACTTCCTGCCGATCATCATCGGCAGCGGCCTGCCGATGTTCAAGGACCTGGCGCACCCGATCAAGCTCAAGCAGACGGAAGAACAACCGCTCGTAAACGGCTTCGTCTTCAGGCGCTACGCGGTGCTCAACTAGCCTTGCGACGGGCGTCCGCCCGTATTCTCCCAGAACTCGGCGGCGCGCGACAAGATGAAGGCTGAGGCCTAGAGCCAATCCTGGTGCGTCGCGGTCGGCGCGGGGCCCCTTGCCCCTTGCCTCGCGCCGGCATTGACCCATGCCGCACCAGGCACTAACTTAAGTCTATGCTTAACCAAATCCCCGATGCCGATCTCGACCAGATGTTTCAGGCGCTTGCCGATCCGACGCGGCGGCGGATGATTGAGCGGCTGTCGCAGGGGCCGGCGTCGGTGAGTGAACTGGCGAAGCCGTTCGAGATGTCGCTGCCGGCCGTCGTCCAGCACCTGCAGGTGCTCGAAGGCTCAGGCCTCGTCACCACGAAGAAGGTAGGCCGGGTGCGTACCTGCACGCTCGATGCCGGGGCGCTCACTCGCGTCGAAACGTGGATCAACGACCGCCGCAAGGGCTGGGAAAAGAAGCTCGACAAGCTGGGGCAGCTGCTCGATGCCCTGCCCTGAACCGGGCAGCGAAACCAACAGTAAAGTGATGACTTTACCATTGACAGCGACAGGGCTGCTACATACTTAAGTATTCGCTTCACTTTAAGGGCGCCGGGGCGCGTGTTCCCGGGGCCAGAGCAGGAGAAAGATCATGGGCGAACGCTCCATCGTGCACGGCGTCTTCACCGTCGAGCGCAAATACAAATCGGCACCGGCGAAGGCCTTTCAGGCATGGGCCGATCCCGAGCTGAAGCGCCAGTGGTTCGGCTCGCCGGACAAGGCCAACCCCAAGCACGTCTTCGACTTCCGCACCGGCGGGCGCGAGTACACTGAAGGCCCCGGCCCCAATGGCGCGCCCTTCACCTTCGACGTGCGCTACTACGACATCGTGCCCGACAACCGCATCGTCTATGCCTACGACATGCAGATGAGCGGCGAGCGCATCTCGGTGTCCGTGGCAACGGTCGAGTTCCGGCCGGATGGGACCGGTACGCACCTCGTCGTCACCGAGCACGGTGCGTTCCTTGATGGGCTCGACACGTCCGAACAGCGCCAGGCGGGCACCGAATGGCTCATGGACCAGCTCGGCGCGGTGCTGGACAAAGCGGCCGCCAACTAGGTTGGAACCGGCGCGGCGGCGTCACCGCCGTGCCGCTACTCGCTGCGGATGCGCGCGAGTTCGGCGGTGTAGAGCTTCAGCGCGAGATAGATCGCGAAGCTGAAGCAGACAACGCCCGTGATGTGCGTCAGCGGCAGGAATGCCAGGAACGGTACGTGCTTGGCTGCGAGCAGGCCAAGGACAAGGGCGAGGACGGAAGCCACTTCGCGCGGATTGACCAACATGTTGATCTGACAGGCCTTTCAGACACAGAGCGCCGCAGACGCTTCCTGACGGCGCGTGGATTGCAGTTTCTGGTATGGCCCGCTGACCCGGTCCCCCCACGCGCACGTTATGGTAAACGCGAAAAGGTTCCATCAACATTTCCGTGAATCGCGAATTTGCCGCAAGCGGCGCGTCCTTCCGGCAACAGGGCCGTTGCCGGAAGGCGCCGAAGGCGTGATCAGGCCGCCAGCTTAAGGCCGAGGATGCCGGCGACGATCAGCGCGATGCAGCCGAGCCGCACCGCCGTCGCCGGTTCGTGGAACAGGTAGATGCCGAGGAGCGCGGTGCCCACCGTGCCGATGCCGGTCCACACGGCGTAGCCGGTGCCGACCGGCAATTCACGCAACGCGAGGCCCAACAGGGCGACGCTCGCCACCATGGCGCCGATGGTAAGGATGGACGGCGTCAGCCTGGTGAAGCCCTCGGTGTACTTGAGGCCGATGGCCCAGCCGATTTCGAGCAGGCCGGCGATGAACAGAAAAACCCATGCCATGGGATGTCTCCTATGGGCGGGTCGTCCCACCGTGAATTTCTGGAAACCCGGGCCGTCCCGGTAACCCACCATATACGGCATCGGCCGCGCCGGGTGAAGTGGAGGGGACGCATATCCGATTTGCGCGCCAGACAGTTAGGCTGCATGGTCGCGCCGACGGAGACCGGATTTGAACGACCCCAACACGCTGAAACACCGCCTCGACCGGCTGCGCGGCACCATGCGCCTGCTCTACCACGGGCACTCGCCGGCGGCCGAGAAGTTCCAGCGCATCGCCCTGCTCGTCGATCTCGCCATCATCGTCTTCTTCATCGTCGGCCCGGTGCTGCGTGACCGGCCCAGCTACATCTGGCTCGATATCGCGGTGGTTATCCTGCTGCTGGCCGATATCGTGGCACGAGGCCTCGCGGCGACCGATGTGTGGCGCTGGCTGAAGCAGGCGACGACGCTGGTTGATCTCTTCGTGCTGGTGACGCTGTTGTTCCCGGCCTGGCTGGCGAACTTCGGGTTCCTGCGCATCCTGCGGCTATGGACGCTGTCGCGCACCGGATTCCTGTGGCGGCCGCTGCGCCGGCGGGGGCTCGCCCAGTGGGAAGATACGGGCCGCGCCATCGTCAACCTCGCGACGTTCCTGTTCGTCGTGGCGGCGTTCGTCTTCACCTTCTTTGCCGGGACCGACAGCGGCATCGAGGGCTATGTCGATGCGCTCTATTTCACCGTCACCTCGGTGACGACGACCGGCTACGGCGACATCACGCTGCCGGGCACCTGGGGGAAGCTGGTTTCGATCCTCGTGATGATCGTCGGCATCACGCTGTTCGTGCGGCTGGCGCAGGCGATCTTCCGCCCGCACAAGGTGAACTTCCCCTGCCCCCAATGCGGGCTCAGCCGGCACGATCCGGACGCGGTGCACTGCAAGGCCTGCGGGCACATCCTCAACATTCCCGACGAGGGCGCGCACTAGCGCTGGCGCAGCTTCATCGCCTCACGCTCCAGCGTCTCGCGGTCATTGCCGAAGGTTTCGATCAGTTCGCGGGCCTCGTTGGTCGATATCCCGAAGCGCTCAGCGAGATGCTGGATCTCGTATCGCTCCCCGCCGGTGGTGAGCGTGTGATCGGGCTCGCCGAGGTGGCTTTTGGTGTCGGGCATGCGCAGCCTCCTGTTCCGGGGCGGAACGGGAGCACGGGCCCGGCGTTCCGCGCAAGTCAGTTCGGCTGGTCGGCGCTGAGGAATTTCGTGCTGAGCCAGCCCTCGGCATCGCCCGCGGCGACGCGCGCCCAGTTCCCCGATGTCTCCATCACCTCGACCGGCGTGCCGAACGGCAGGCTGGCGATCAGCCCGGCCCTGGTCGAGGGTCCGCTGCGCAGGTTGAGCGAGCCCGCCGTGGTCCAGCGCTGATCGAGCGCGGCGGCGGGCGCAGCGACTGGCGCGGCCTCGGGGATATTGGCAACCGCCAGGTCGAGAACCGGACGTTCGCGCACCGGCTGCACGGCGGTGGCGCGCACCGTCAGCGTCGCGGGAATGATATCGGGTGAGTTGAGGGCCGCGACGCGCGTTTCGGCGGACTGGTGGATGATGGGCTGGCGCAGGATATCGCGCGGTGTCACGAGAAGCGCCCCGCCGACCAAAGCCAGCGACGGCCAGATGACCAGATGCAGGACGGTACCGAGACGCATGGCACACACTCGCAGCTACCCCGCCGCGTATATGAGCCTATCACAATGAACGTGGCATGAAAGCTCGGCGCGCTTCAAAACGCCGTTGGGGCGACTACCCATCCGGTTGCCGCGCCTGAAACGAAAGGGCCGGCGTTTCCGCCGGCCCCCGAAGTCCTAGCCGACGATTTCGTCGTCGGAAAAGAAGAACTTGATCTCCTGGGCGGCCGTCTCCGGCGCGTCGGAGCCGTGCACGGAATTCTCGCCCATGTTGAGGGCGAATTCCTTGCGGATGGTGCCCGGAGCGGCGTTCGCCGGGTTGGTGGCGCCCATCACTTCGCGGTTCTTCAGGATGGCGTTCTCGCCTTCGAGGACCTGCACCACGACCGGCGCGGCGATCATCTGCTCGACGAGTTCACCGAAGAAGGGGCGTTCCTTGTGGACGCCGTAGAAGCCTTCGGCCTGGGCGCGGGTCATGCGGATGCGCTTGGAAGCGACAACGCGCAGGCCGGCATCCTCGAACTTGGAGATGATCTTGCCGGTGAGGTTACGCCGGGTCGCGTCGGGCTTGATGATGGAGAAAGTGCGCTCGATGGCCATGTGCCGTCCTTGCTGATCTTGGCTGAAAGGGTCGCGCCTTTTAGCCAAGCGCGGGAATCAAGGCAAGACAGGCTCGCTGCGGCGATTCCGGCCTATTCGATCGTTACCTGCCCGCCGGCCTGGATCTGGCCGTTGGGCGCCAGCACGCTGATGGCCAGTGTCGTCGTGAACGGCTCTACCGGCACGAGGCCAGAGAATTCGACGGTCACGATCTGCATGGTGCAGATTTCGGACGTCGCCACCGTGGGAATGGTCACCGCATCGGTGACTTCGTCGGCTTCGGTTGCGTCGACGACCGCCTTGCCGGGCTTTTCGCACGCACCGCCCTGCCAGGAAACCTTGAGCTCGACGTGCCCCTCGGCGACCCGCTTGGCGCTGGCGCTGGTCAGCGCCGGTGGCTCGGCCGCCATCGCACCCGTGGCGGCGAACGCAGCGGCGGCGAGGATCAGCGACAGTCGGCTCATTGGACTTCTTCCACTCGTTTCGATATTGGCACCCGATCCTATCCCTCCGAGCCCGGTTCCGCATCCCGTCATGCTGACGATCAACAATCTTACGTATCGCATCCAGGGCCGCCTTCTGTTCGAGGGCGCCTCCGTGGTGCTGCCCGACGGCGCGAAAGCCGGCCTCGTCGGCAAGAACGGCTCGGGCAAGACCACGCTGTTCCACCTCATCCAGGGCCACATTTCGGTCGAAGGCGGCGATATCGAGGTCAACCGCAAGGCCCGGATCGGCGGCGTGGCGCAGGAAGCCACCGCCTCGTCGGCCAGCGCGCTTGAAGTGGTGATGGCGGCGGATACCGAGCGGACGGCCCTGCTCGCCGAGGCCGAGCACGCGACGGACGGGCACCGGATCGCCGAAATCCACACGCGGCTCGCCGATATCGACAGCCACACTGCCGAAGGCCGCGCCTCGACCATCCTCAAGGGTCTCGGCTTCGATCTCGCCAAGCAGAACGCCCCAACCTCCGACCTGTCCGGCGGCTGGCGGATGCGCGTGGCGCTGGCGGGCGTGCTGTTCAGCCAGCCCGACCTCCTGCTGCTCGACGAGCCGACCAACTACCTCGATCTCGAAGGCACGCTGTGGCTCGAGAAGTATCTCGCGACCTACCCCTACACCGTGCTGATGATCAGCCACGATCGCGACCTGCTCAACAAGGCGGTGAACTCGATCATCCATCTCGAGCGCGGCAAGCTCAC
>DAORUH010000099.1:0-11740 GCA_035433065.1 Devosia sp.
AGCGGCCCACGAGCCCGTCGGGCTTCGCGATCGAGACCGGCGGGAACAGGCCGAAATTGACGTTCATCGGCTGGAAGCTGCGCGGTCCCGGCTCGCCTTCAGCGGCGAGGTGACCGCCGGTGATGTGCGCGAGGAGAGCGCCCATCGCGGTCGTCAGCGCGGGAGCGCCGAGCGTCTCGCCGCGAGCGTCAGCCGCGGCCATGCGGCCGACCATGAGGCCGATTGCGGAGCTTTCTACGTAGCCTTCTACGCCGGTGATCTGTCCGGCAAAGCGTAGCCTTGGGGCGGCCTTGAGGCGAAGCTGATTGTCGAGGACCTTGGGGGAGTTCAAGAACGTATTGTGGTGCAGCCCGCCAAGGCGCGCGAACTGCGCGTCCTGGAGCCCCGGGATCAGGCGGAAGATTTCGGCCTGTTTGCGGTATTTGAGCTTGGTCTGGAAACCGACCATGTTCCACAGCGTGCCGAGCGCATTGTCCTGCCGGAGCTGGACGATTGCGTAGGGCTTTACCGTAGGGTTGCGCGGGTTGGTGAGGCCGACCGGCTTCAGCGGCCCGTGTCGCAGCGTTTCGCGGCCGCGCTCGGCCATCACCTCGACCGGCAGGCAGCCGTCGAAATAGGGGACGTTTTCCCACTCGTGGTAGACGTGCTTTTCGCCGTTGAGCAGGGCGTCGACGAAGGTCTCGTACTGGTCGCGGTCCATCGGGCAGTTGAGGTAGTCCGCGCCGGTGCCGCCGGGACCGGCCTTGTCGTAGCGCGACTGGGCCCACACGATATCCATGTCGATGCTTTCGCCGTGGATGATCGGCGCGATGGCGTCGAAGAAGGCCAGTTCGGCTTCGCCGGTGAGCGACTGGATGGCCTCGGCGAGCGGACGCGAGGTCAGCGGGCCGGTGGCGATCACGACATTCTGCCATTCGGCGGGCGGCAGGCTGGTGATCTCGCCGCGCTCCAGCGTGATGTTGGGATGGCTGGTGATCGCCTGCGTGATGGCGTCCGAGAAGCCGACGCGATCCACGGCCAGCGCGCCGCCCGCCGGTAGCTTGCACTGGTCGGCCGCGCGCATGATCAGCGATCCGCAGCGCCGCATTTCCTCGTGCAGCAGGCCAACGGCATTGTGCTCGTGGTCGTCGGAGCGGAAGGAGTTCGAGCAGACGAGCTCGGCGAGCCCGTCGGTCAGGTGCGCCTCGGTCTGCTTGTCCGGTCGCATTTCGTGGAGGATGACGGTGACGCCGGCCTCGGCGGCCTGCCAGGCGGCTTCAGAGCCGGCGAGCCCGCCGCCGATGACGTGAATGGGTTGTTTCAGCATGCTGCGGGGGATAGCAAGCGGGACGACAGGACGCAACCGGAGGGCGGAATGATCACGCTGTGGGGCAGGGCCAGTTCGGCCAATGTGCAGAAGGCTGTCTGGGCGCTGGGCGAGCTGGGGCTGAGCTACGAGCATATTCCGCTCGGCGGCAAGTTCGGCGGGAATAAGGAACCTGCCTATCTGGCAATGAACCCTAATGGTCTCGTTCCGACCCTGAGAGACGGTGACCTGATCGTCTGGGAAAGCCACGCCATCGTCCGCTACCTCGCTGCGAGCTATGGCGCCGGCACGCTGTGGCCAGCCGATCCGCGGGACCGGGCGGTCGTCGACCAGTGGACCGAGTGGTCGGCAAGCACGTTCCAACCTGCGTGGCTGCAGCTGTTCTGGAAGTTCTTTCGCACCCCGCCTGCCGAGCGCGACGCCGAAGCCGTCGGGCGTACGCTCGAAGGCACGCAAAGGTGTCTCGGGATGCTCGACGCGCGCCTCGCGGTGGCGCCCTTTCTCGGTGGCGACCGGCTGACTTATGCCGATATTGTCGCGGGCGTTGCGATGTACCGGCTGACCACGATGGGTCTTTCGGTGCCGCTTGGGGCCAATGTCAGCGCCTGGCACGCGCGGCTCAACAAGCGCGAGGCGTTCCGCGTGGGCGTCAATGTCGATTACGAGGAACTGCGGGGCAGGCTGGCGTTCTGAACGCGGGCCCCGAAAAGCAGAACACCCGCACGCTTGTCAGCGAGCGGGTGTTCGGAGCGATGTCACATCACAACGATCAGACGGCGAACCTTTAGATGGTGCGCGCATGATCGCGGGCGACGCGCTGGATGTCGGTGCGGGTGATGCCCAGGTCGTTCAGCTGACGGTTGTCGAGAGCGGCGAGCTCACGGACGGTCTGCTGGTAGGCGGCCCACTTCTTCAGCGTCTGGCGAATGCCCATAATTGTCTCCTTTCGAGTAACGACCTCTAAATAGGCCCAGCCTCGGCAGATGAGCAGATGGGCAAAGCTCACAACTCTCATGCGCCAGATGCAGGTCTCTGGGGCAGGCAATTCATCTGGAATTAAGAAATGACAAAAGCCGACGGCCGCCGGAGGGGACCGGCGGCCGTCTTGTGATGGTTAACGTCGGACCGGCTCAGCGGTCGAACAGGCCGCGGGTCATTTTCTGAAAGTCGGGTCCCGAAAGGCCATAGCCTGTACGGGTCGTCGGGACTTCCATCTCCCGCAGCGTCTGCTTGACGTCGATCAGGCGCCTGAGGCGCCAGACGGCACGTACAAACATCAGCTTCACCCTATTTCGGTTCAATACAGCGCACAGATGGGCTGATTTGGCCCCCGGGACCACTCCCGCCGCGACACTCGCGCCATGCAGTCAATGCATGGCAAATTCATTCTACGGTCATATTCAGCCCGTGCAGAGGGTGGCCAAACGCCGGAGTTGATGCGTGCGTCCACATTTCCGCCCTTGTCTGCTATGATTCACGCTGCTTCTGCGTCGGATGAGTTTCGATGCGCCACAGGATACGTGCATGCTTCGACTGATCGGCTGGCTTTTTGGGTTCGGCGTATTTTGCGGACTCGCGGCGCTTGCCGTGGTGGGCATCTACCTCGCGCAGGTCTCTTCGGACCTGCCGGATTATGAATCGCTGCGCGAATACAAGCCGCCTGTGACGACGCGCGTGCACGCGGCCGATGGCACGCTTCTCGCCGAATTCGCCCGCGAGCGCAGGCTGTTCCAGCCCATCGGCACGATTCCCAAGCAGGTGATCAACGCGTTCCTCTCAGCCGAGGACAAGGACTTCTACACCCACGGCGGCATCGACTTCTTTGGCGTCATCCGCGCGGCGCGCGACAACGTCATGGCCAAGGTCGAGGGTGGTTCAGGTCCGCTGGTGGGCGCTTCGACCATCACCCAGCAGGTGGCGAAGAACTTCCTTTTGACCTTCGACCAGACGTGGGACCGCAAGATCCAGGAAGCGATCCTGGCGATGCGGATCGAGTCGGCCTTCACCAAGGACCAGATCCTCGAGCTTTATCTCAACGAAATTTTTCTCGGCACGGTCGGCGGCCAGACCTATGGCGTCGCCGCGGCGTCGCTGAACTATTTCGGCAAGGCGCTGTCCGAACTGACGCTGCCGGAGGCCGCCTACCTTGCCGCGCTGCCCAAGGCGCCGAGCAACTACCATCCGTTCCGCTATCCAAAGCAGGCGCTGGAGCGGCGCAACTGGGTGATCGACCGCATGGTCGAGAACGGCTTTGCGACGCTGGAAGAGGGCGAAGCAGCGAAGGCCACGCCGCTTGGTGTCGGCGGACGCCGGGCGCAGCAGCGGCTCTATTCGGCCGAGTACTTCACCGAGGAAGTCCGGCGCGTGCTGAAAGCCGATTTCGGTGAGGAAGAACTCTACGGCGGCGGCCTCAGCGTGCGCACGACGCTGGTGCCCAAGATGCAGGAATATGCCCGGCGCGCCCTGATGGACGGGCTGATCGCTTACGACCGCAACGAAGGTTTCCGCGGTCCGGTGGCGACGGTGGATATCGGTACCGACTGGGGCGCGGCGGTTTTCGAGATCAAGCCGCTGAGCGACGTGCCGGAATGGCAGCTCGCGGTCGTCATCTCGATGGGCGAGAACGAGGCGAAGATCGGGCTGCGACCGGACGCGGATGCACTTGGCAAGCCGCTCGAGGACCGGGTGACTGCGACGCTGGCGGGCGGCGACATCAAGTGGGTGAGCAAGAAGCTCTCCTCGGTGCTGCAGGCCGGTGACGTGGTCTACGTGTCGGCGGTGCCGAGCAAGCAAGGGCACTACACGCTCGAGCAGGTGCCCCAGCTCGAGGGCGCGCTCGTGGCGATGGACCCGCGGACCGGACGCGTGCTGGCCCTCGTGGGCGGGTTCTCGTTCTCGGAGTCCGAGTTCAATCGCGCCACGCAGGCCTATCGTCAGCCCGGTTCGTCGTTCAAGCCGATCGTCTATTCGGCGGCGCTCGACAACGGCTACACGCCTGCCTCGGTGGTGCTCGACGCGCCGCTGGAGATCGTCAACGCCGACGGCTCGATCTGGCGGCCCGAAAACTACGCGCAGGAGTTCTATGGGCCACAGACGCTGCGGCGCGGCATCGAGCGCAGCCGAAACGTCATGACGGTGCGCCTTGCCAAGGACATCGGCATGCCGCTGGTCGCCGAGTATGCGCGCATGTTCGGCGTCTACGACAAGATGAACCCGCTGCTGGCAATGGCGCTGGGTGCAGGCGAGACGACCGATCTCAAGATGACTGCCGCCTACGCGACCATGGCCAATGGCGGACGCAAGATCGTGCCCACGCTGATCGACCGCATTCAGGACCGCTACGGCAAGACCGTGATGCGGCACGACCAGCGCATCTGTGACGGCTGCAATGCCACCGCCTGGAACAACCAGCCGGAGCCGCTTATCGTCGACAACCGCGAGCAGGTGCTCGACCCGATGACGGCCTACCAGATCACCTCGATGATGGAAGGCGTCGTGCAGCGCGGCACCGGCACCGGCGCCAAGGGCCTCGGCCGGCCGGTCGCCGGCAAGACCGGCACGTCCAGCGACTACAAGGATGCCTGGTTCATCGGCTTCACTCCGGAACTGGCGGTGGGCGTCTATGTGGGCTTCGACACGCCGCGCAACATGGGCAAGCAGGCGACGGGCGGCTCGCTCGCCGTGCCGATCTTCACCGAGTTCATGCAGAACGCCCTCAAGGGGACGCCGCCGACCCCGTTCAACATGCCGGCCGGCATGACACAGGCCTGGATCGACGGTGCGACCGGCGTGAGCGCCGGCGGCGGCCAGTCGGCCATCAACGAGGCGTTCAAGCCCGGCACCGGCCCGAACCTCGTGACTTCGGTGATCGGGGTGAACGGCATCGGGGCGAACACCGGCTACGCCGGCACCGGAGTCGATAGCGGCAATGACGGCTTCGTTGGCGGTGGCAACGACAACTTCGCCGAGCCCGAACCAGAGCCGGCAAATGATGGGGGCTTCATGTTTGGCCGCCCCCGCCGGACGCTGTTCTGAGCGGCCCGGCCCCAGGAGTTGTTGCCTATCCCGACGCGCGCCTCAGGCTACCGGCGGCGGCGCGTGCCGTCGATTCATTGCTCGTGGCGATCGGCGACCGGCTGCTGAGGGCAACCGAGGCGGCCGAGGCCTTCGGGCTTGCGGCAGTGCATATCGGCGCAGTCGCTCCGGTGGTGGTGATCAGCATCGCGAGCGATCCGCGCAAGCGCGACTATCGCGTGCTCTACAACCCCGAGGTCAGGGTGCTTGGCGAGCGGACCGCAGTTGGAACGGAGGGCTCGGTGTCGATGCCGGGGATCGAGGTGGAGATCGTTCGCGCCGTGTCTGCCGAGATAGCGTTCGACGATGCCGCGGGTGCGCGGCAGGTGCTGCGGCTCGAGGGGCTGCCAGCGCGGATTGCGCTGCACGAGATCGACCAGATGAACGGCATCTTCTTTCTCGAACGGCTGTCGCGGCTGAAACGCGACATGGTGCTGCGGAAATGGAAGAAGCGGGCGGGTTGATCCGCGTGCGCCGGTCCTCTACATGGGCCTTAGCAAAGGACTGAGCATGCGCGCAGAAATCGAGAAAGTTGTCGGCGAAATCGAGCAGGTCGTAAGCCTGCTGAGGAGGCATCTTTGACTGGGATACAGCCGAAGCACGCCTCGACGATCTGAACGCCCGAACCGAATCCCCTGACTTCTGGAACGACGCCAACAAGGCGCGCGAGCTGATGCGGCAGCGCGACGAGCTGGACGTGCAGGTCAAGGCCGTGCGCGTATTCGAGAACGGTATCCGCGACAACCGCGAGCTCATCGAAATGGGTGAGGCGGAAGGCGATGCAGAGATCGTCAAAGACGCCGAAAAGTCCCTCTCCGAGCTGCTGACGCAGGCCCGCTCCGCTCAGGTCGAGACGCTGCTGTCGGGCGAGGCGGACGGCAACGACACCTACCTCGAGATCCACTCGGGCGCCGGCGGCACCGAGAGCCAGGACTGGGCCAACATGCTCTTGCGCATGTACACGCGCTGGGCCGAGCGGCGGAAGTTCAAGGTAGAAGTCATGGAAATGCATGACGGCGAAGAGGCCGGCATCAAGTCCGCGACGATCAAGATTTCGGGCCACAACGCCTATGGCTGGCTGAAGACCGAGAGTGGCGTGCACCGGCTGGTGCGCATTTCGCCCTATGACAGCGCGGCGCGGCGGCACACCAGCTTCTCGTCGGCCTGGGTCTATCCGGTGATCGACGACACCATCAACATCGAGATCAACGAAAGCGACCTGAAGGTCGATACCTATCGTTCGTCCGGTGCGGGCGGCCAGCACGTCAACACGACCGACTCGGCGATCCGCATCACGCACGTGCCGTCGGGCATCGTTGTCGCCTGCCAGCAGGAGCGCAGCCAGCACAAGAACCGTGCGACGGCGATGGCGATGCTGAAGTCGCGGCTCTACGAAGCCGAACTGCAGAAGCGCGAGGAAGCGGCGAACGCCGAAGCTGCGGCCAAGACCGATGTCGGCTGGGGCCACCAGATCCGCAGCTACGTGCTGCAGCCATATCAGATGGTGAAGGACCTGCGCACGAACGTCGAAACGTCGAACACCGCCGCGGTGCTCGACGGCGATCTCGACCAGTTCATGGAAGCCTCGCTGGCGAGCCGGATCGGCGGTTACGCGGACAAGGCGGCGGGCTAGCGGGGTCTTCCTACCGTAGCCACGGCAGCGGCGTAGGTGATGCCGCCGCCAAAGGCGACGAGGCCGAGGCGTTCGCCGGGCTTCCGGGTGGGCAGGGCGTCGATCAGTGCCAGTGGGATGGTCGAGGAAGACACGTTCCCAAGATGCCGGATCACCGAATGCGCCGGGCGGCCCGAGCGGCGGGCGATGGCGTCGATGATGCGCTGGTTGGCCTGGTGCGGCACCATCAGGTCGATGTCGTCGAGGGTGATGCCCTCGGCGGCGCAGGCCGAGATCATGGTGTCCGACATGGCGCGCACCGCATCGGCAAAAACCTCGCGGCCGTTCATCCGGATATAGCCCTCGCCGAGGCGGGGGACGCTAAGCATCTCGCCGGCTTCGGGTGAGCCGGAGATGGTTGGGCGGGCATAGCTGAACAGCGGCGCGCCGTCCGTCTCGGCGCCGGTCACCAGCGAGGCGGTCGCGGCGTCGGCGAAGAGGACCGCGGTGTTGAAGTCGTTCTGGTCGAGCAGCGGCGACAGGACTTCCGAAGTCACCACCATGACGCGGGCGCGCGGGTTCGAGGCGACGAAGTCGCGGGCCTGCGCCAGGGCGTAGAGATAGCCCGAACAGGCGGCGTTGATGTCGTATGCGGGCTGGCGGATGCGGCCGGAGGTGGTCAGCGCATCGCCCACCCGGCAGGCCAGCGAGGGGGTGATGACGTCGGGCGTGCCGGTGGCGGCGATGATGAGGTCGATGTCGCTGATGGCGAGGCGCTGTTCGTCCAGCAGCTTGCGGGCGGCGTCGGTGGCGAGCGAGAGCACGGTTTCGCCAGGGGTCACCCAGCGGCGGCTTTCGATGCCGGTGAGCTTGACGATGTCGCCGGCGTCTCGGGTCTGCCAGTTGCCCTTGAGGTCGGCGTTGAAAATCTTGCGGCCGCCGGTGACGCCCGCGATGCCGGAAACGCCGACCATGGTGGCGATGGTGCGCGGCGTATTGACCGCCGGAGCAGCGAGGCGGCGCGTCAGCTTTGCGGTGTCAATGCGCTCGGCGGTGGCGGCGCGACGTTCGGCGAGGGCGCCGGCCTCGGCCTCGACAAACACCAGCGGGGCGCCAACGGGGACCTTCTGTTTTTCGGTGACGGCGATGCGGGTGACGGTGCCGTTGACGGTCGCCTGAACATCGACGGCCGCCTTGGTGGCCTCGACCACGGCGATGAGGTCGCCGACCCTGACGGCGTCGCCCGGCCTGACGTGGATCTGTACCACCTCGACTTCGTCGTCGGCTGGTCCCGAGCCGATCGCGGCGATGGCGACCGGGCCGGTCTCAGCCTTGGGGGCGTCCCATTCGACGTCGTAGCCGAGCATGTCGGCGGCGGTTTCGAGGATACGCCGGTAGGACGGCAGGGCGTCGAGCTGGGCTTCGAAGTGGAACGGCACATGCGTGTCGTCGCGGGTCACGCGGCGGGCGGCGACGGGGACGCCGGCGCGCTCCATGACGGTGGCCATGACTTCGGCGCCGAAACCTGCGGTTCGGCTGTCCTCGTGCACGACGAGCAGCCGGCCGGTGCGGCGCACGCTGCGCAGCACGGTGTCCTCGTCCCACGGCGAGATCGAGCGCAGGTCGATGAGATCGACCGAGGCGCCGGCCTGGTGCAGGGTGTCGGCGGCGAGGAGGCTCTGCGCCACGGGGTTGCCGTAGGTGACGAGGGTCAGGTCGTTGCCCTGCGTGATCGTCCGAGAGCTGCCGGGGGCGACGAACTGCGCGTCGGTGTCGGCGGAGGTCCGCCGCTCGGCAAGGTTCAGCGCGCTCTTGGGATAGAGCACGACCGTTGGGCGCGGGGAGGCGAAGGCGGCGTTGAGCAAGCCCGCCGCATCGGCCGCACTCGACGGCATGACGACATCGATGCCCGGCGTGTGGGCGAGGATCGACTCCAGCGTCTGGGCATGGAACGGCCCGAGGCCGGGCTTGTAGCCGCCGCAAGAGATCATGAGGATCACCGGGCACTGCCACGCGCCGTCCGTCCGCCAGTACATCGAGCCGAGTTCGGAGATGATCTGGTTGAAGGCGAGCGGGATGAAATCCGCGAACTGCAGGAAGGCCACCGGCCGCTCGCCGGTGAGGGCGCGGCCGACGGCGGTTCCGACAATGGTGCTTTCGCTCAGCGGCGCATTGCGGACGCGGCCCGGAAAGCGGGTCGACAGGCCTTTGGTAACGCCGAAGACGTCGCCCTTGGGGTCCTCGATATCCTGGCCGAGCAGGGTCACACGCTGATTGGCCGCGAGATGGTCGCGGAGCACCGCATTCATCGCCTCGCGCATGGTGAGCGTCGCGGCGGTCCGGTCGCCGCGATATTCGCGGCGGGTGGCAAACTCTGCCGGGTAGGGCGCCTTGGCCGATCCGTTCCCGGCCGGCGCGGCCTCGGCCCGAGCCTCGGCGGCCGCGGCGGCGACTTCGGCGATCAGCGCTGTTTCGAGCTGGGCGAGGGCGGCGTCGCCCATCTGCGAGCCCCGAAGCGACTGGCGGATCGCTTCCAGCGGGTCGTGCCTGCGCCCGGCCGCGATGTCTTCCGGGCTGCGGTAGATGTTCTGGTCGTCGGCATTGGTGTGGTCGCCGAGGCGCTCGAGGTCGAGCACGACGATGGTCGGCGTGCGCTTCTCGCGGGTCCGGGCTACGGCGGCGCCGAGGGCGTTGCGTGTTGCCGTCAGGTCCGCACCGTTGACCCGGGCGATCGGGATGCCGAAAAGCTCCGATGCCGGGCCGCCCGGCAGGTCGAAGACGGTCTGCCCCGGCGTCTTCGTGGAAATGGCGTAGCGGTTGTCCTCGATGAGGAAAACTACCGGCGCCGCGGTGCGGACGGCTTCGGCGACGGCCTCAAGGAATTCACCCTGCTGCGTCGTGCCATCGCCGACACAACAGAGCACGACAGGCAATCCTGGAAGCTGCTTCACCGCCTGTGCCGCGCCAACCGCGGGCAGGGCGTTGTTCCCCACCGGCCCGACCATCGACATGACGTTGAGCTCGCGCACCTGCAGGTGGGCGCTCATCTGCCGGCCGGCGGAATGGGAGGGGCCGCTGGCGAGCGAGGAGCGGAAAAACTCGACGATCGGCATGCCGCGGGCGAGCAGCAGCGCCTTGTCGCGATAGTGCAGGTGCAGCCAGTCGGCAGGGCCGAGGTAATCGGCCACCAATGCCGTCGACTCGTGGCCCGCGCCGGACACGTGAAAGTGTGCGAGGCCCTGCTTCACGAGTTGCTGCTCGACCCGATCGACCTCCCGGGCAAGAAACATGGCGCGGTGCAACCGCAGCATCGTCGGGATGTCGGACGCCATGAGCATGCCCGAAGGTACGCCCGCCCGGTTCCAAAAACCAGAATAGTTTCGTGGCCTTGCCTACCAAAAGGTGGACATCGGACGGCGCAGCTAACGCCCCGCGAGCGCCGTGGCGGTATCCAGAACGAGTTGAGCGTGTCCCTTGATCCTCGTTACTTTCCAGATACTTGCGACCTTTCCATCAGGTGCGATGAGAAATGTCGTGCGGATCACGCCGTCATATTCGTGCCCGAACATCTTCTTGGGGCCCCAGGCGCCATATCTGCCCGTTACCTTGTGGCCGACATCAGCGCCCAGCGGCATGGTCAGGCCATACTTGTCCCTGAACTTGCAGTGCATCTCGACGGTGTCCGGCGAGATGCCGAGAACGGCGATGCCAAGCTGTTCAAATGCAGCGGAAAGCGCCGAGAATTCCTGGTTCTCGATGGTGCAGCCTTGCGTATTGTCTTCTGGATAGAAGAACAGAACAACCGGGTTCCCCTTGTGATCTGACAACCTGAATGGGACACCTGTATTGGTGGGAAGCTCGAAGTCGGGGGCTTTGCTGCCCACGGTGAGGCTGGCCATGATTGCTCCAAAGGCCGCGAAAACCGTTCTCGCGGAGGGAATAGAGGGTTTTGGTGCCACATTTGCGGCGGTATCATCCGCCAATGAAACCCGTGGACCGGTTGATTCTAGAATAGGGCGTGGGACCGGTAAGCCTCAAGTCGGACGAGAGTTGAAGCCAACACCTCCACCTGGACAGACCGTCCGTCGGCGTTCGCCACTGCGCGTCTTCGGACGGGTAGCTGCGTGGGTTGTCGGAGTGCCGGTGGGCCTCTTCCTCCTCCTCTACGCCATCCTTCTCATTACGCCCATTCCGCTGCCGCTGGTGAACTCGCAGGTGCGGGCCATGGTCGTCGGCGCGATGCCGAAGGGTTCGAACATCGAACTGGGCGACATGGCGCTGGCGCTGGAGGGCTATGTCTGGCCGGTCATCCAGTTCAAGCCGGTGGTCTACACTGACGAGGCGAGCGGCGCACGGGTGACGATGGATGCGCTCGAGGTCGGCTTTTCGCCCATCCGCGCGCTCGTCGGTCAGCCCGGTGCAACCGTCACCGTGGTCCGGCCCTATGTGCAGGTCAGCCAGGACATGTTCGGGCCGAGGCTGGTCCGCATGGAACTGGTGCCCGGCACCGCGGGCGATCCGGACACGGTACGCATCATGGAGGGCAAGGATGCCTTCCCCGAAGTTGGATTTTCGCCCGAGGGGGTGAGCGTGCGCGGCGACCTGCCGCCGTCAGCGCTGCCGATGCGCTCCGACAATGACTGGCTGATCTACAACCTCGAGGCGGCCGAAGATGGCCTCGCGCAGGTGGTGGAACACGCCAACCAGGGGCGGTTCTCCCGCCTCGTGGTCAAGGATGCGTCGGTCGA
>DAORUH010000100.1:0-11655 GCA_035433065.1 Devosia sp.
GGCTTCGTCCACGTTGCGGCTGCGGATGGTGAGCGTGCCGCCGTCGGGCATGGCATCGCGCGCGTTGACGACGAGGTTGACCACCACCTGTTCGAGCTGCACGAGATCGGCCCTCACCGGCCAGACGCCCTGCGGCGAATGATCGACCTTGAGCACGATGGCTTCGCCGATGAGGCGCTTGAGCAGCACCGTGAGATCATCGATATGCGTCGGCACTTCGAGGATCTGCGGGCGCAGCGTCTGGCGGCGCGAGAAGGCGAGAAGCTGGCGCGTGAGACCGGCGGCGCGGTTGGCGCTCTGCTTGATCGCCATGATGTCCTGGAAGGACGGATCGCCGGGCTTGTGCTTGAGCAGAAGCAGGTCGGAAAAGCCGATGATGGCGGTCAGCACGTTGTTGAAATCGTGCGCCACGCCGCCGGCGAGCTGCCCAACGGCCTGCATCTTCTGGCCCTGCGCGAACTGCGCTTCGAGCTTGCGCTGCTCGGTCATGTCGAGGGCATAGACGTTGACGCGCTCGGGCGACTGCGCGCTCGCCTCGGAGCCCGAAATGTAGAGCCGCACGGCGCGGTCGCCGGGGCCTGACAAGGCCGCATCGACGGGGCTGATTTCGGAGCGATGCTCGAACGCCGCCTGCACCGCCTGCCGGAACGCGTCGCGTCCCGTGTCGGCGATCAGGTCAACCATCGGCTGGCCCTCGATGCTCGCCTCTTCGCCCGACCAGTTGAAGATGCGCCCGAACGGCGCGTTGGTGCGCACCACCGCGCCGCGCCAGTCGAGCGTCGCGATGGCGAACGGGGTGTCGTTGAAGAAGCGCGAGAAGCGGATTTCCGCGGCGCGCAGTTCCTCTTCGCCGGTGGCGCTGCGGCTGCGATCGAGCACCAGCGTGCGGGTTTCGCCGAGCTCGCCGTCGGCGAGGCGGGCGGCGCGATGCAGCAGGCGGACCGGCAGCGTCGTACCGTTACGGCGCACGAGGTCGATGTCGATGATCTCGGTGCGGATCTCGCCATCGCCCCTGCCCCGCATGAGCAGGCTCGCGCCATCGCCGCGCACGATGTCATCGACGCGGATGAGGTCGGACTGGAACTCGGCGAGGTCGTGCCCGAGCCAGTCGGCAAGGGTCGAGTTGAGATACTGGATGCGGCCCTTGGCATCGGCCGAAAAGAAGCCGGCCGGCGCGTGATCGAGATAGTCGATGGCGCGCTGCAGCTCGATGAAGGCGTTGTCCTGCCGCTCGCGGTCGCGCGTGATGTCCTCGACCGACCACAGCATGAGCCGGCGCTCTTCGTTCTCGACCTCGGGCAGCGCCCGCACGGAGACACGGTACCACACCAACCTTGTGCCGCCGCCGGCAGCGCCGCCGAGGCCGCCGACGATGCGGATATCCTCGGTCGCGGGGCGGCCCTCGCGGGCGGCGCGGCTCAGCCGGTAGATCGCCTCGCTCGCCTCGGGCTGGCCGGCGAACAGCCGCGGCACGCCGACCGGCAGGCCATCGGCCATCGATCCGGCGAACTGCTCATACTGCGCGTTGGCATAGACGATGCGGGCCTCGCGATCGGTCACGAGGGCGCCGGCGGGCAGGCTGTCGACGATGGCGCGCGACAGGGTGCGCGTCTCGTCGCCGGTGCTGAACCGGAACAGACCGGCGGTGACGGCGAAAAGGCTGAATACCCCGATGACCGCGAGCAGCCCGAGCGCGATCAGCACCACGTCAGGCGGGATGCGTTCGCCGAGCAGCGAAATGACGATGGCGGCGACAATGAAGAAGCCCGCCAGCGCGCCAACGCGCCACAGGCCGGCAGCACTGCGCGGCCGGCTGACCAGCGGATTGGGATAGTTGTCGTCGTCGAGCGGCGAAGAGGTCAATTCGGCGGTCTGCTCCCGGGACCGGCGGGCGAATCGCCAGCCTCACAAGCTCTAGCAAATGAGGGATATGCCCGGTAGGCCGCGGCCCCTCCCCGCCGGGGAAGATTGGCCGCAAACGCCGCTACAGCCAGCTTTTGTGGTTTTTCCGCCGCGCCCCTTCGGCGAGGAAGGACTCGCGGCGGCGATCGCCCATCAGCCGTCCTTCGAAGCGCAGGCCGGTCTCCTGCCGCCTTGGCCGCTGCGCCGCCGGGGCGGCGGCGGGGGCCGGACGCGGCCGCGGGGCGGTCTCGACCTGGCGATAGCTGGTCTCGATGGACGGGCCGCGATGCTCCTGCAACTCCGGGATGTGCTCCTCCGGACACTCGACGCCCGACTTGCGCAGCGTCGCAATGTCCTTTGCAGCCTTGGGCCACCAGATGGCCATTGGCCCCTCCGTGAAGATCGATACTGGTCTTGGCTGAAGCTTGGCCGGGCGCTGGTTAACCCGCGGTTAACCATGCCGATCGCCGCCGCCGCCTCGCAATTTGCACAATCGGCGGCCAGTATTAGGCTATGATCGATCAGCCGCACGCCGCCCAGACCGGGGCGGACGCCTCAATCAGGAGACCTGCATGCAGTTCCTGACGAGCCTGTTCAGTGGGTCCGAAAGCACGTTTCTGACTGTCGCCGTGGCGCTGGTCGCGGTGATTTTCCTCGCCCTTGCCGGGCTGTGGTCAGTCAGGACGTTCTCGCGCGCGTCAAAGACCTTCGTGCGTGGCCGCAACCGGCGGCTCACCGTTGTCGACCAGGTGTCGATCGACCAGCGGCGGCAACTCATCATCGTGCGCCGCGACAATGTCGAGCATCTCATTCTGGTCGGCGGACCGCAGGATCTGGTGGTGGAATCCGGCATCGTCGCCGAGCGGCCCGCGGCCGCGATGCCGCATCGCGCTCCTGCCCCGGCCCCCGCACCTGTCCCGGAGCGGGCGGCGCGTCCCCCGGCGCCGGCTGCGGCTGAGATCATCGAGCCAAGACCGAGCGAAGCCGAAGTCGCGCGGTCGAGCACCGCCATGGAGCGGCTGCGCGAAATGGCCCGGCCGGCGCCGCGCCGTCCGGACTCGCTGCGCCATACCGGCCTGCTGCGGCCGGTGACGCGGATGGAAGCCGCGGTCATCCCGATCAGCCCCGACGCCGTCGAGGGCCGCCGCGCCGATCCGGCCAAGGGCGGCAAGGGCGAGTAGCGGCCTGCCGCGCGGCGGGTCTTCCAACAGTGCCGTACAGATTGTACGACGGCGGTTCCCACGAAGGAGCCGACCGTCATGTCCATTGCCAACTCCGCATTTTCCAAGCTCGACGAACTGGGCCGGAAGCTTGAGGCGCTCGAGCACGCGCAATCGATGCTGAGCGTCGATGAGGCGGTGATGATGCCGGTGGGCGGCGGCGAAAAGCGCGCCGAGGCGATGTCGATGCTGGCCGGCATGTATCACGAAATGGCCACCGCGCCCGGAGTCGGCGACTGGCTGAGCGCCGCCGAGAGCGAGCCGCTCGATGCCGAGCAGCAGGGCGCGATCCGCGAGGCGCGGCGCACCTACACCAACATGACGTGCCTGTCCTCGGACTTTGTGCGCAAGCAGGTGGCGGCGCGGGTGCGCAGCGAACAGCTGTGGCGACAGCTGCGGCCGACCGGCGACTGGGCGAATTTCCTGCCGGCGTTCGAGGGGGTGGTGGCGACGGCGCGCGAGGAGGCGGAGCTGCGCGCCGCGGCGCTGGGCCTGTCGCCCTATGACGCGATGATGGAGCAGTATGATCCGGGCAACCGCGCGGCGGACATCGCGCCGGTGTTTGCTCAGCTGAAGAGTTTCCTCAGGGGGTTTGTGCCCGGGGCCATCGCGCATCAGGAGGAGAAGCTGGCGCGGCGGCCGCTGAAACCGTTCAACGCGCCCTTCCCCATCGAAAAGCAGAAGGCGCTTGGCCTGGCGATGATGGAGGCCATCGGCTTCGATTTCGAGCACGGGCGGCTCGACATTTCGCACCATCCGTTCTGTGGCGGCGTGCCGACCGACGTGCGGATGACGACGCGCTATGTGACGGGCGAGTTCCTGTCGTCGCTGATGGGGATTTTGCACGAGACGGGGCACGGGCTCTATGAGCAGAACCTGCCCAAGCAGTGGGGCAACTGGGCCGTCGGCAAGGCGCGCGGCATGGCCATCCACGAGAGTCAGAGCCTGTTCGTCGAAAAGCAGATCGCGCGGTCGGGCGAGTTCTGGGAATGGGCGCTGCCGCATGTGAGCGAGCATCTCGGGCCGGAGGCGCTGGCGGGGTGGGACCTCGACGACGTGCTTGCGCAGGTGCACCTGATCGAGCGCGGGCTGATCCGCGTCGATGCCGACGAGGCCACCTACCCGCTGCACGTGATCCTGCGCTTCGAGCTGGAGCAGGCGCTGATCGAGGGCAGGCTTGCGCCCAAGGATGTGCCCGAGGCGTGGGATGCGCGGATGCACGAGTATCTCGGGCTCAGGACCATCGATGATCCGAAGAACGGGCCGATGCAGGATGTGCACTGGCCGTCGGGCGCGTTCGGCTATTTCCCGAGCTACACGCTGGGCGCGATGATCGCGGCGCAGCTGTGGTCGGCGATCGAAAAAGAAAACCCCGGCGCGCGCGAAGACATGCGCAACGGCCGGTTCGTGGGGCTCAACGACTGGCGCAACCGGCACATCTGGTCACAGGCCTCGTTCCATTCGACGCCGGACCTCCTGAAGCGGGCGACGGGCGAGCCGCTCAACGCGAAACACTTCGCCGAGCACCTCGAGCGCCGCTACCTCAGTTAGGCACGCACCGCTCGCGCAGCGCGCCGATGGCTTCCGCATGCTCCTGCAGGCGGAAGTCGACGGTGAGCGAGCGCTGGCGCACGGGGGTCATCCGCACCTTGAGGTTGGTGCCGCCGGCGAGGCTGTCGAGGAAGGCGATGCTGGCGCGCCCGGCATCGAAGCTCAGCACGGTGTTGGCTTCGTTGGCGGCGAGCGTGCGCACCGCGGTGCCGCCGGAATCGACCTGGAAGGTCACGGGCGCGATGTCGGAGGTGCTGGAAACCAGCTGCCCGGCAAAGGCGAACGAGACGGCGGGACCGGTGGGCAGGCACGACACCATCATGGTCGCCGGACCGCGGCCGGTCGGCAGCGCCGGGATCAGCCGCTCGGAGTCGATGGTGATATCCGCCGCCGGGATATTGCCGACATTGCGGAAGAGCGCGTCATAGCAGCCGAGCCGCTCGGTATCGTCTGCAATTGCGGCACAGGTTTCCGCCCTCGCCTGCTGGGCGAGCGCTGGTGCTGCGGTGGTGGCCAGGCTGAGCGCCATGGCGGTCAGCAGCGGAACGGGCAATCCCCTGAAGATCATGCCCGCAATATCGTGTGCCGCGCCGCGAAGCGCAACTCACGGTGCGAGCGTGGGGATGACTATTTCGAAAGCCGCGCCACTTGAAGTGTCGCGAAGGGCAATCGAGCCGCCGTGGGCCTCGATCATGGTGCGGACAATTCCGAGGCCCATGCCGGTGCCGCCCTCCTCGCGCCGCGTGGTGAAGAACGGCTCGAAAATGCGCTCGCGATTGCCCGCCGAAATGCCGCTGCCGTCATCGGAGACGGTGATGCGGAGCTGGTTTCCGCCAGCGATCGCGGCAATGGTGAAATGGGTTGCGCCGTGGGCGAGCGAATTGTCGGCAAGGTGCGACAGGATGATCGCCGCGGCCTCCCCGGAGAGGCCCATTGGCGTGTCGGCATCGCCGTTGACGGCGATCTCCAGCGCGGGAAATTTCAGCTGCAGCAGGTCGGCGGCGTGGCGCAGGGTGACTCCCTTGGCATCGAGCGGCACATCGGTGCGCGCGAGGGTCCGCAGGCGCTCCAGCAGCGTCGCCAGCCGGTCGCTGTCGGCGATGATGTGCTCGGCGAAGCGCTTGCGATCGGCGGCGGGCATGTCCTCGTCGAGCAGCAGTTCGGCCGAGCCGCGGATAGCGGTCAGCGGCGATTTCAGCTCATGCGAGACGTGCGCGGCGAAGGAATGCACATACTCGGTGCGCTCGACGAGCCGCGCCGCGAGATCGATGAAGCTCTGGCTGAGCACCGCGAGTTCGCGCGTGCCGTGCTGCTCGGGCGGCGGCATCTTCATCGCGCCGCCGCGGCCGATCGCTTCGGTGGTGCGGATCAGCGCGTTGATCGGCCCGGTGATGGTGCGCGAGAACACCAGCGCGATGACCAGCGTGATGGCCACGGCAACGGCAATGGCGGCGAGTTCCACCCAGCTCATGCGGCTTGTGGTCTGCACCATGGCGCGGAAGCCGAGGATGACGGCGACGGGCAGCGTCAGCACCGAGAGCAGCAGCGCGAAGACAATCCACGACAGCGGCGGACGCCACTTCTGCTTGACCTGCGGGCCGCTCACTGCGTGTCCCCCAGCCTGAAGCCGACGCCATGCACGGTGGCGATGACATTGGCGCAGCCGGCCTCGGCGAATTTGGCGCGGATGTTGCGCACGTGGCTGTCGATGGTGCGGTCGGCGACGTGAATATTGGGACCGTAGGCGGCGACCATCAGCTGCTCGCGCGCGAACACGAAATCGGGCCGCGCCAGCAGCGCCTGGAGCAGCGCGAATTCGAGCGCGGTGAGGGTCACCGGCGTGCCGTCCCAGGCCACCATGTGGCGGCCGGAATCGAGGCTGATGCGGCCCTGCGAGAGCGCCACGGGCTTCGGCCCGCCATTGCCCTGCGCGCGCTTGAGGATGACGTTGACGCGGGCGACCAACTCACGCGCCGAGAAGGGCTTGGTCACATAGTCGTCGCCGCCGATTTCGAGGCCGAGCACGCGGTCGATCTCCTCGTCGCGGGCGGAGAGGAAGAGGATCGGCACTTCGGAGGTGCGGCGGATCTGGCGGCAGACTTCGAGCCCGTCCATTTCGGGCATGCCTATATCGAGCACGATGAGATCGACGCCGCCGCGGCGGAACATCTGCATCGCCTCGCTGCCGTTGCGCGCGGTGGCCGTGCTCATGCCGGCCCGCTCCAGCGCGAAGCAGATGACTTCGCGGATATGCGGTTCGTCATCGACGACGAGGATGCGGTGGGGCACGCGGACCTCAGGGCATGGATGGATCGGGCCGCGCCGGTTCTGGCACGGCGGTTCCCCCGGTTCTATCGGGGGCGGCGGGTTCAGCAAAGGCCCCCGGCCCGGCAAGGTATTGCTCAAGCCGCCAGTTGCGAAAGGTCCACTGGCGCCAGCCGCGGACGCGCTGGCGGAATTCGGTGGCGAGAAGACCGCGGATGTTTTCGGCATCGCGCAGCACGGCGGGGGCGATGGGCTTCGCCCTGCCCTCGGCGATGAAGCGGTCGAGCGCGGGAATGGCGGCGGGGCCGATGCCGCGCCACAGATATTGGGTGTCGAGCGTGGTGCCCTCGCCCGTCAGCTCGCGGCTGTGATCGACGTTGAAGCGCGAGATCAGCGCGCCGGCGTCGATGAAGGACGAGGCGTAGAGCGTGAGACCGAGGGCAAGGAGGTTGGTGGCGACGAGCCATTTGTTGGATTTGCCGAGCGCGATGCGGATGAGGATCAGCACGAGCCCGATGGCGACAAGGCCCATCCATACCCCGGCGGCCACGCGCAGCTCGGTGAGCATGTAGCTTTCGACATAGAGATCGAGCCTGAGGATCGAGGAAACGACCAGCAGCACGTTCTGCGCGATGAAGACGTAGACCAGCCGGCGGATCGGCACCGAATTTTCTGCAGGCCCGCCGGGCCGCATGGCGGCAAGGACGAAGACCGCGGCGAGCAGTGCGGTGGCGATCAGCGGATAGGCGCCGCGGTGCGCGTAGCTCGCATAGGTCAGGCCCTCGGGCAGCTTCACGCCGCCCCACAGGTAGGCGATGTCGAGGCCGGTCTGCAGCGCGAAGAGCAGGTTGAACAGCACCAGCGCACGCAGGATGGCACCGGTGCCGAAGACGGTACTTTCTCGCGCTGGGCGGTGCGGGCCGTGTACCAGGGGTGGGTTCCAGACCGGCAGCAGTTTTGGCACCAGCAGCGGCCAGACGAAGCAGAGGATGACGCCCCAGACGATCACCCGCCACGGATCGAGCAGTTGCAGGATGGCGTCGAGGTTGATGGCGAGCAGCGCGTTCTCGATCAGCGGATTGGCGGCGGAGAACAGCCAGAGGAACACCGCCGCCAGCGCCAGCGGCACGAGCCACATGGTGACGGTGCGCAGCAGGGTTTTGCCGAGCCCGCGCTCGGCGATGGCCCAGGTGGCATGAACGGCGTCGGCGATGAAGCGCCCCGGCGCGACGATGCCGAAGCGGAGCAGCACGGCCGGGAGATCGACGGGGTTGCGCGGCAGTTCGCTCACAGCAGCCAGCGCCAGCATGCCCGCGCCGAAGGTGGCGGAGAGCCAGCCCCACAGGCTCGGCGCTTCGAGCAGCGGCAGTGCGCCGAGGACGGCGAGGCCCGCGCCGAGGGCGACAGATCGCGTTAGCGGTTTTGTGCCGCGAACGATGAGGATGCCGGCGGCGATGGCGAGGTTGAAGAGAAAGAGGCTGAGGCCGCCGAGATCGCTGTCCCAGAACAGGAAGTCGGCGATGGCGACGAGTGCGGCCGCGACCGCTATGGCGATGGCGCTACGGGCGGGCCACGAAATGCCCCTCGGCGGACTGGCTACGATCGCGTTCAATTGCGCCCTCTTCTTTCGCAATGACCCAAAGGCGCGATGGTTCCTGGGGGGCCGCGCGCTCGATCAGCCACCAGGCATCGTGGAGGATGCGGTCGGGCAGCGGGAACGGACGGGCGGCGGTCGGCAGGATCGGATTGCGCATGGGTAGAAGCTGAATGCGCCGCGTGCAGATTTTGTGCAGGGTTGGGGGAGAGATTGAGGGGTGTGGGGGGCGGCTTTGGGGGCCAGCGCGCCCCCCCACCCTGGCTCTGCTACGTCCCCCGGGTCACGCCCGGGGTCCTAGCGGCGCTACCCTCCCCGCAAAGGGGGAGGGTAAGGGGTGCCCGGCCTTTCGTGGTTCGACAGGCTCACCACGAAGTCGTCGGAGGGGCGCGGTGTCCGGTAGCCTTCATGACGCGGTGCCGCAGTAGCCTGCATGGTGAGCTTGTCGAACCACGAAGGCGCGGCATGATGGCTTGCGATTGTCTCCCGGCAACACATCCCTCAGTCGTCATGGCCGGGCGTGACCCGGCCATCCACTCGATGTTGCGGCGGGATCGAGTGGGCCCCCGGGTCACGCCCGGGGGTGACGTGGTGGGTGGGATGGTTGGAGTGCCCGGCCTTTCGTGGTTCGACAGGCTCACCACGAAGTCCTCAGTTGGCTCCCAAGAAGTCCTCCGTAGCGCAGCACTGGGGTCGTCAGTCGGCTCACCACGAAGTCCTCGGACAGCAGTGCAGCGCGTCGTCTACGGCGAAAATTCGGGGTGGAGGGCGCAGTCTTCGATGGAGTCGAATTCGGACTGCAGGCCGTGGGTTTCGATGGTGTCGCCGAGGGGGACGCGGTCGCATAGTGGGGGGTATTCGGCGCGCAGTTGCTGAATCGGGCGGCTGGCGCGGGCGGCCGTTTCGGCCTCGCGCGAAAGCCATTCGAACTGCTCGATCATCGTGCCGTCGCGGGCGCGCATCAGGGTCAGTGGGCGGTCGGCAACGAGACCGTCGTGGTAAAGCCGCTGGTGATGGCGGCGCATCAAGGCTTCGAGCGCCCGCTCTTGTCCCGGCCGGGGCCGGTAGGCTGCGATGACGATACGGCTCATGATGAGCCCTCCCGCGAAGTTCACACTACTCCTCAAGAGACTGGCGGGAAATAAAATAGCCCGCATCGCTGCGGGCCGGTAGTCGCGTTTCTGTGAGGCTTATTCGTCGCGGTAGACCTTCTCGCGGCGCTCGTGCATTTCCTGCGCTTCAAGGCTGAGCGTGGCGATCGGCCGGGCATCGAGACGCGCCAGGCCGATGGGGTCGCCCGTCTCTTCGCAATAGCCGTAGGTGCCGTCTTCGATGCGCTTGAGGGCGGAGTCGATCTTGGAGATCAGCTTGCGCTGACGATCGCGGGTCCTGAGTTCGAGCGCACGGTCACTCTCCGACGAGGCCCGGTCGGCCATGTCGGGATGGTTCTGGTTTTCTTCCTGAAGGTTTTCGAGAGTCTCGCGGCTCTCGCGGAGGATTTCTTCCTTCCAGCGTTCCAGCTTCTGCCGGAAATATTCGCGCTGGCGAGGGTTCATAAACGGCTCGTTCTCGGACGGCCGGTAGTCAAGAGTATCAGTAGCAGACATTCCCTGACTCGATTCACTGCACCCCTAATCAGGGCGGCTTATAGATTCTCGGCTTCGCAGGGGCAAGCCGCGAACGGCTTGGTGAAAATAACGTTACCGGCCCCGCAGGGAATGTCGTGGGCTTTCATGGGCTTGAGGGAGCCCTGCGGCGCCCCTCGGTAGATCCGGATGGGCGCCGGAAAGCGCTCCGAGGGGGCTTTTCGGGCGATTCGCACGGCTTCAGGACGCCGATTCCACCCTGCCGGCGCGTTCGTCTGCCTTGCCGGGCGGGGGCGCATAATCTAAACGCGGAACGCTTAGAAACGGGGCTCCGCCTATGCTGTTCAAGTCGCCAGACGAGTTCGTCCGCGCGCCGCGCCATGCGGTGACGGTTTTCGGCATGTCCGGCGTGGGCAAGACCCGGCTGGCCGCCCTGCTCCGCCAGGCGCACTGGTTCCACTACTCGGTGGACTACCGCATCGGCACCCGGCACATGGGCGAGTACATCGTCGACAACTTCAAGGCCGAGGCCATGAAGGTGCCGTTCCTGCGCGAACTGCTCAGGACGGACTCGATCAAGATCGCCTCGAACATCCGGTTTTCGAACCTCGATCCGCTGTCGACCTATCTCGGCCGGCCGGGCGATCCGGCGCGTGGCGGGCTGACGCTCAGCGAATACCAGCGCCGGCAGGCGCAGCATCGCGAGGGCGAAATCCAGGCGCTCCTCGAAGTGCCGCGCTTCATCGAGCGGGCGCATGATCTCTACGGCTATACCGATTTCGTGGCCGATACCGGCGGCTCGCTGATCGAGGTGATCGATCACACAAACGAGAACGATCCGGTGGTGAAAGCCCTTACGGACAACACGGTCCTGCTCTACATCAGGGGCACCGAAAAGGACGCCGCCGAACTGGTGAAGCGGTTCAGGAAAAGCCCCAAGCCCATGTATTACCAGCCGGACTTCCTCGCTGCGAAGTGGGCGGAGTTCAAGAAACTCAACAAGCTGAAGCGGGACGACGACGTCGATCCCGACGCTTTTGGCGCGTGGGGTTTCGAGGCGCTGCTGCACGACCGGCTGCCGCGCTACCAGGCGCTGGCGGACAAGTTCGGCTATACGGTTGACGCATCCGACCTCGCGATCGTGCGAGATGGCGACGAGTTCCTCGATCTGGTGGCGGGCGCCATCAGCAAGCGAATGCGCTAGCGGCCTTCGCGCCGCGAGCCTTCGTTCCGCCCGTCCTTCACGATCAATCGAGATCAGCCATGCCCATTCGCATCCCCGACGACCTGCCCGCCCGAAAGACCCTCGAAGCCGAGGGCGTGGTGGTAATGGATTCGAGCCGCGCCGGCCGCCAGGATATCCGCCCGCTGCAGATCGGGCTGCTCAACCTGATGCCCAACAAGGAGCGCACCGAGACGCAGTTCAGCCGCCTCATCGGCGCGACGCCGTTGCAGGTGGACCTGACCCTGGTGCGCGTCACCGACCACAAATCGAAGAACACGTCCGAGGATTATCTCAAGACCTTCTACTCGACCT
>DAORUH010000101.1:0-11541 GCA_035433065.1 Devosia sp.
TTCATTCGCGAGGATGGGACAATCGCCAACATCCACATCAATGCGCGCCCGCATGATCCGACGGGCATACCATCGGTGGGGCCGGTTCGGTTCGTGCTGGAGATCCCGGGCGGGCGTTCGAAGGAGCTTGGCATCAAGGCGGGCGACACGATCAAGCATGACCGCGTCAAGGCCGCTACAGCCGGCTGAACACCATGCAGTCGAGCGTGGCGAAGAGGTGCAGGCTTGCGCCGATGACGACGAAGGCGTGCCACATCACGTTGTGGAATTTCAGCCGTTCCCACAGGTGGAATACGATCCCCGCCGAATAGGCGAGGCCGCCGGCAAGCAGCAGCCATAGCGCCACCGGCGGCAGCGCCACCGCCAGCGAGTGGAACACCAGGACGCCGCTCCAGCCGATGCCGAGATAGAGCAGAATGGCGAGGCGCCCGAAGCGCTGCGGCACAATCAGCTTGAGCGCGATGCCGGTCAGCGCCGCGCCCCAGACCAGCGCCATCAGTAGATCAGCGGATGGGGTGTTGCCGATGAGCGCGAGGAACGGCGTGTAGGTGCCTGCAATGAACAGGAATATCGCCGCCTGGTCGATGCGGGCGAGGAAGTTCTTGATCGGCGAGGTGGGCCACAGGTTGTAGGTCAGCGAGGCGCTGAGCACGACAATCAGCGTTCCGACATAGAGGATGATGGCCGGGAGTTCCTTGGGCGCCGTGCCGAGGGCGGCGAAGACGACGAGGACCGTTCCAGCGGCCACGGCCATGACCAGGCCGACCCCATGCACGATACCGTCGGCGACCAGTTCGCCGAGGGTGAACGGCCGCACCCGGTTCTGCCATGTCCGCGCTGGTCGTGTGGCGGTACTCGTACTCACGCGATGCTACTCCAAGGCCCATGCTCGCACCGCGGCATGACCAATTCGTTCCACTACATATCGATGCTGCGCCACCGTCAATGAAGGGTATGGACCCAGAATGGGGCGGGCGTGCGGTTCAGGGGCCGGGGAGGAGTTCGGGGATGCGCCCGGTCACCCAGTAGGATAGGAGCGCCACCCACTCGCGCAGCATGATCGAGGTGACGGAGACGTTCTCCGCCGGCTGGCCGAGGCGGAGGCCGAAGGTTTCGCGGCCGGTGGACATGTAATCGACCGGCCACGGGACGGTGTCGAAGCCGGCCTGCCGGAACAGGCCGACCGAGCGGGGCATGTGGAACGCCGAGGTGACGAGCAGCCAGGTGTCGCCCGGCTGCGGCGCGACCAGATCGCGGATGCCGGCGACGTTCTCCTCGGTCGTGCGCGAGGCATCCTCGATGATCAGGCGATCGGCGGAGATGCCGAAGGCGGTGAGGAAGCGGGCGGCCGCCGCGGCTTCGGTCTCGGTGTCGGTCGAGAGCACGCTGCCGCCGCCGGACAGCACGATCCTTGCCTCGGGGTAGGCGAGGGCGAGCCGCAGGGTTTCGAGCGGACGATCACCCGAACGGTTGAGCTCGTAGCCGCCCCGCACCGTGTTGACCGCCGCATTCATGCCGCCGCCGAGGAGGATGATTCCGGTCACCGGCCCGGGCGGCGCTGCCGGGCGGGGGAAGCGGTTCTCCAGCGCATCGGCCATCAGGTAGCCGGTGCTGGTGAAGCCGACGATGAACAGGATCAGGATCCCGCCGAGAAGGGCAAGCCGCGCCGTCTTGCGGAAGCGGGTGAAGGTCAGTGCCAGGCCGATGATGGTGAGGAAGAGGACCAGTGAGACCGGTTGTCCGACAACCCACAGGACCTTCGAGACCATGAGCATGGGCGCACCATCTCATATCCCCTGCGACCCGTCATCAACCGCGACGGCTGGCGCAACCGATCCCGCGGGACTAGCGTTGGCCCCGCGGGCAACGATCCCTGCGACAATGAGGAGGACGAAGTGTCGGAATATTTGACAAACCAGGCGCGGTTTGTGGGCCGGCTGGCGCTCGGGCTGATCATCTTCGCGGTGATCGTCGCATCGATCGTCATCTACGCCGGGACGCGCATGCCGCCGGTCTGAGGCGCTCCCGTCTGAACTTGCAGCCATGCGTGGCGGCTCCTAGGGTTCTGGGTGCCGGCCACGGGGCCGGAACATTCCCGGGCGGTGAGCATGGACGTCGAAACGATCCTCAAATCGGTGGTGGCGGTGCGCACCACGATCCCCGACGATGCGTTCACGGCGGCCTCGCTGGGGACCATCCGCGAGGGCAGCGGTGTCGTCATCGACGCGCGCGGGCTGGTGCTGACCATCGGGTACCTGCTCACCGAGGCCGAGGAGGTCTGGCTGACCACCGGCGACGGCAGGTCGGTGCCGGCGCATGCGCTCGCCTACGATCAGGAAACGGGTTTCGGGATCGTCCAGTCGCTGGGCCAGCTCGATCTGCCGGCGCTGGCGCTGGGCGATTCCGGCAGTGCGGCGCTTGGCGACAAGGCCGTGCTGGCGGACGGCAAGGGACGCTCGGTCGAGGTGGCCATCGTCGCGAAGCAGGAGTTCGCCGGCTACTGGGAATACCTGCTCGAGGAAGCGATCTTCACCGCGCCCGCGCATCCCTCATGGGGCGGGGCGGCGCTGGTCGGGCAGGACGGCAAACTGCTCGGCATCGGCTCGCTGCGCCTCGAAATGAGCCGCAACGGCGAGTCGGCCGAGATCAACATGGTGGTGCCGATCAACCTGCTGCCGCCCATTCTCGAAGACCTGACAATGCGCGGGCAGGTGAACCGGCCGCCGCGGCCCTGGCTCGGGGTGTTCTCGGCCGAAAGCGATGGCGATGTCGTGGTGATGAGCGTGGCCGAAGGCGGGCCCGCCGCGAAAGCGGGGCTCAGGAGCGGCGACGTCATCTCCGATGTCCGCGACGGCGAGGTCGACGGGCTCGCTGATTTCTATCGCAAGGTGTGGAGCAGCGGCCCGGCGGGCGCCGAGGTGCCGATGCGCATCGTGCGCGAAGGGCGCGAGACCTGGCTGCGGGTCAAATCCGCCGATCGAAACAGCTTTCTGCGCAAGCCCCTGCTGCAGTAGCGGCGCGTCACAGATCCTTTTCCGCCAGTTCGCGGAAGGCGTCGGGGATGGAACGCTTCGCTTCGAGCATCACCGAGGCATAGCCCACGGCGTCCCAGCCGAAGCGGTCGCGGATGCGGTCCATCGCGCGGTCGGCCGACCAGCGGGCCGCGCCGCGCCTTGTGCCGGGGCGATGCGCTTCGTCGGGACCGCCCCATGACAGTTCAAGTTGCAGCTCCGGCTGGCGCTCGAGGTGCGAGACCGAAATCGCCAGCAGCGAAATGAACCGCTCGTGCCGGTGTTCGTCGAGGGCGAGGCGCACCAGTTCCTCGGCCACTTCGGAGATGATGGCGGTCGCCGAAATGGGGGCGGGCAGGGTGATGGAGCGGGTGATGGCGCGCATATCGGCGAAGCGGACACGGGCCGTGATGGTGCGCCCTGCAAGATCTTTGGCGCGCAGGCGCGAGCCGACCCGATCGGCAAGGTGGCGGAGGGCCGGGCGATAGACGTTCTCGGCGGCCGGTTTCTGCCCGAGAGCCGATTGCGCGCCGGCCGAGCGGGCGCGGCGGTGCGTGTCGATGGCGCGCGGGTCGCGGTTCCAGGCCAGCGCCGACAGCTTTTCGCCGGCTGCGGGGCCGAGCAGGCGTTCGAGCGACTGGCCGGGCGTGTTGGCCAATTGGCCGATGGTGGTGATGCCCTGTTCGGCGAGCTTTGCCTGCGTCACCGGGCCGACGCCCCACATCAGCCCGACCGGCAGATTGTGCAGGAATTCGAGTTCGGTGGCCGGGTCGATGACGCAGAGGCCGTCGGGCTTGGCCACCTGCGAGCCGATCTTGGCGAGATGCTTGGTCCGCGCCACGCCGATGGAAATCGGCAGGCCGATTTCGTCGCGCACGCGCCGGCGGATGGTCTTGGCCACTTCGACCGGCGGGCCGAACAGGTGGGCCGTGCCGGCAACATCGGCAAAGGCCTCGTCGATCGACATGCGCTCGACCAGCGGCGTGTAGTCATCGAGGATGCGGATCGCGGCGTCCCCGAGCGCCTGGTATTTTTCGAAGTGGCCGCCGACGAACTGGAGGTACGGGCAGAGCTTTTTCGCCTCGCGCCCCGACATGCCGCCGCGCACGCCAAAGGCCTTCGCCTCATAAGAGCAGGCGAGCACCACGCCGCCGCCGACCGCGATGGCCTTGCCGAGCAGGGACGGGTCGAGCAGCTGCTCGACCGAGGCATAGAAGGAATCGAGATCGGCGTGGAGAATGGTGGCGGACGTCATCCTGCTACCTCCTGACCGGCGAACATAACGAGAACATTGTGGATGTTGTCAAGCGTGTGCCCGCCGTTTCCGGTGGAGGGCGCGCGGCCGGTTTCCGGTGTCACGGCGGTGTCGTAAACCTTGGGCAGAGGGCAGGCGTGGGGATGGAATTGGCGGATCAACCGGCAGGCGAGGGGCGCGGAACGGTGGGCGAGGTGTTCGCCACCTTCCTCAAGCTCGGCCTTACCTCTTTCGGCGGACCCATTGCGCACCTTGGCTATTTTCGCGACGAGCTGGTGACGCGGCGGAAGTGGATCGGCGAGGCCGGGTATGCCGAACTGGTCGCCCTCTGCCAGTTCCTGCCCGGCCCGGCGTCGAGCCAGGTGGGGTTCGCCATGGGCCTGCTGCGGGCCGGGCCGCTCGGCGCGCTTGCCGCTTTCATCGGCTTCACGCTGCCATCCGCGATCCTGCTGGTGGCGTTTGCCTATGGCGCGGCGCTGTTTGGCGGGCCGATGGGCGAGGGCGTCATCGCCGGGCTCAAGATTGTGGCCGTTGCGGTGGTCGCGCAGGCGGTCTGGGGCATGGCGCGTTCGCTGACGCCGGATCGGGAGCGGGCCAGCATCGCGCTTGTCGCCGTGCTGCTTGTCATCGTGCCCGGAGGCTCGCTCGGGCAGCTGGCGGCGATCGCCGTGGGAGCGATGTTTGGCCTCTGGCTTTGCCGGGATGGAGCCGCCCCATCCTCCGGCATGGTTCGCTTTCCGGTGTCGCGACGGGCGGGTGGGTTCGCGCTCGCCGCGTTCGTCGTCCTGATGATCGGGCTTCCACTCATCGCGCCGCTGGTGGGCTGGCGAGCGCTGGATGTGTTCTCGGCCTTCTACCGAGCGGGTTCGTTGGTGTTCGGTGGTGGGCATGTGGTGCTGCCTCTGCTGGAAGCCGAGGTGGTGACGACCGGCTGGGTGAGCCACGACCAGTTCCTCGCCGGGTACGGCGCGGCGCAGGCCGTGCCGGGGCCGCTCTTCACCTTCGCCGCCTATCTCGGGGCGGTGCTGGCGAGCCCGCCCAACGGTGTCGTGGGGGCGATGCTGGCGCTCACCGCGATCTTCCTGCCGGGCTTTCTCATCCTCGTGGGCGTCATGCCGTTCTGGGATGCGTTCCGGATGCGGCCGGCAGCGCAGGCGATGGTGCGTGGCGCCAATGCTGCGGTGGTCGGTATCCTCGGGGCGGCGCTTTACGATCCGGTTTTCGTCAGCGCCGTGGTCGATCCGCGGTCCTTCGCGCTGGCGCTTGCCTGCTTCGTCCTGCTGGTCGCATGGAAAGCCCCGCCGTGGAGCGTCGTGCTCGTCGGGGCCGTGGGCGGCGCGGCGCTGGCGCTCGTCCAAGGGTAACGGCGCGGCACTGATCGATCCTGTGCGGCGGCTGAGCGGGGCGTTCAGGAGGCATTCACGGGCTGGCCATTAGAGCGCCGGGCCTTCTCGAATGCGTCAAGAGATACAGCAAATGGACAAGCGTTTTCCGATTGAGGACCAGATCGACATGCTGGCCTCGGCCCTCAAGGGCCGCGTCATCAACCCCCACCACCCCGACTACGACAGCGTCCGGCTCATCGCCAGCGGCCAGTTCGATCACCGCCCGGCGGCAGTAATCCGCCCGGCGAGCGCCGCGGACGTGGCGGCGGTGGTCAACTTCGCCAATGCCACCGGGCTCGCCCTCGCAGTGCGCAGCGGCGGCCACAGCGTTCCCGGCTACAGCGGGGTCGAGGGCGGGCTCGTCATCGACCTGCGCGACCTCAACGGCATGACCATCGATCCGGTCGGTCGTACCGGCTGGTTCGGCACCGGGCTGACGGCGGGCGAGGTGACTGCCGCGCTCGAACCGCAGAAGCTGATCATCGGCTTCGGCGACTCGGCGAGCGTCGGCATCGGCGGCCTGACGCTGGGCGGCGGCATCGGCTACCTCGTGCGCAAGCACGGCCTCACCGTCGACCAGCTGATGGCGGCGGAGGTCGTGACGGCCAACGGCGATATCGTCATTGCCGATGCGACCAACCATCCGGACCTGTTCTGGGCGCTGCGCGGCGGCGGCGGCAACTTTGGCGTCGTCACCCGCATGCGGTTCCGGCTGCAGCGGCTCGAGCAGTTCATCGGCGGCCCGCTGATCCTGCCCGCGACGCCTGAAGTGATCGCCGGCTTTGCGGCTGCTGCCGAGGCGGCGCCCGATGAGCTGACCGCCATCGCCCTCGTGCTGCCGGCCCCGCCGCTGCCGTTCCTGCCGCCGCAGATCGTCGGGCAGACCGTGCTGATGGCGATGATGGCCTACGCCGGCGACGCGGAAGCGGCGGCGCGCGCGCTGGCGCCGTTCCGGGCGCTCACGACCCCGATCGCCGATCTCGTCGGCCCGGCGCCGCTGAGCAGCCTCTATATCCCGGAAGACCCGAACATGCGGCCGGCAGTGGCGTGCCGTTCGCTGTTCATGGAGCGGATCGGGCGCGACGAAGCGGCCGTCATGCTCGATCATCTCGATCGCGACGATGCGCCGATGCGCGCCATCCAGATCCGCGTGCTCGGCGGCGCCGCCGCGCGGGTTGCGGGCGATGCGACGGCCTTCGCGCACCGGCAGAGCCGGATCATGATCGCCGCCCTCGCGATGGATGCGCCGCCCGCCGCGGCACGGCACGATGCCTGGGCGCGCGATGCGGTCGCGGCGCTGCGGCAGGGTGACTCTGCCGTCTACGTCAACTTCCTCGCCGATGAGCCGGAGCGGCTGCGCCATGCCTATCCGGGCGCGACGTGGGAGCGGCTGCGGCGGGTGAAGCGCCAGTACGATCCGGAGAACCTGTTCCGGCGCAACCAGAACATTCCGCCGGCCTGAGGCCGCTGAATGTGGGGGAGGGGGGCGGTCCGGCGGACCGCCCCCTTTTGCCGTCAGCGATTGTCGAGCTCGGCCCGCACCAGTTCGAGGCCGCGCCTCGTGATGCGGTAGGGGCCGCTGTTCTGGCTCTTGATCGCCTTCTTGTACCGCAGCTTGCGGAACAGGATCATGTCGCATGCCAGGATCCAGCCGTTGCGGTTGTAGCATTCGACCGCGACGATGCGGCCGGTCTCGTCCTTGAGGGCATGGATGTTCCCGCCCTGCGCGAGCGCATGCAGCAGACGCTGCTCGTCTCTCGAAATGTCCATTGAAGTCGTAGCCTTGGGATGCACGAACGCATCGGCGCTCCATCCGCATCGCGCTGGACGGGGCCGGGGTTCTCACCTCACCGCCATCTGGCGATGAGGCTCAGCAGGTCTCCGAAAGGCTAGACATGGGGCAGTCCTCAATTCGGCAGCGCATCCTGAGCGCGTGCCGGTGAACGCGCCCTAGATACAGATCCGGGCGGAACGATGGAAGAGGCGAGGTTGAAATCGCCCGCGCCTCGGTGCAAACCAAGCATAGAGAAGTCTGTGTTTCGAGGTATCCGTTCCGTGATCAAAGCCCCTGCCGACTGCACCACGAAGGAAGACGTGCGCGCAGAAATCGATCGCATCGACCAGGCGCTGCTCAGTCTGTTTGCGGAGCGGCACCAGTACGTAACGCAGATGGCGCAGATCAAGACCGACCCGCATGAGGCGAACGATCCTGCGCGTATCGCGACGGTGATCACCAAGCAGCGCGCCCGCGCCGCCGAGCTCGATCTCGACGAGGATCAGGCCGAACTCATCTGGTCGACGCTGATCAACTGGAACATCAATTACGAAAAGGGCATTATCGCTGCGCGCAAGCGCGTCGAGTGAGGTGTCATGGCGAATGACCTGACCATCCGCAAAGCCCGCGCCGACGAGGTCGAGACTCTCGCCGACATTGGCTTCGTCGCCTGGGAACGCGACCTGATGCCGTTCCTCAGCGGCCCTGCGGCCAACCCGCAGAACGAGCGCCGCCGGCTCAGCGCCGCGGTGCACGAACTGCTGGACAGGACCATCGTCGCCGAAATCGATGGCGTTGCCGTGGGCTGGTGCGCCCGCCAGCGCGGTAAGGCCTATATTCCGTATCTGTTCGTCACCCCGCTGCTGCAGAACCACGGCATCGGCTCGGCGCTGCTGCGCCGCATGGAGTCGATGCTGGAATTGCAGGGGGCAGACAGGGTGCAGCTCGATACGCTCGCCGACAATGTGCGGGCGGTCTCCTTTTACCAGCATCAGGGCTACCAGATCCTGGTGCTGAAATCGGAAGGCGAGCCGGGGCAATCCGGCTCGGTCTCGATCCGGCTGGAAAAGCGGTTGCAGCCGTTCCGCGGGGCGATTGCGGATACGGAAGAATAGCGTGACCGGCGCGCTGACTCTGCGCCCCGCCCAAGCTGGGGAGGGCGAGTTGCTGGGCAATCTCGGCTTTTCCGCCTGGGCGGATGGTGAAATCAGCACGGCGGGCGGACCGGATGTCGACCGCGAGCGCGTGCGCCGGCACTTCGTCGCCTTCTGTACCGGCAAGTTCGGCACCATGCTCGTTATCGAGGCAGATGGGCGGCCGATCGGCTGGGGGGCGCGGGAAGACGGCGACAACTATGTGTCCGACCTCTGGATCTTGCCAGAGGCGCAGGGCGCCGGCGTCGGGCGAGTCTTGCTGGAAGCGCTCGAAACCGATATCGCCAAGGCCGGATATGGCACGGTCGAGCTGGAGACTTCGACCGCCAACGTCGGCGGCATCCGCTTTTACGAGCGGGGCGGCTACCGGCAGGTTTGGCGGAAGCGCAAGTTTTCCGAGGCACTGGGCCGGGACGTTGAAAAGGTCGGGCTGGTGAAGCCGCTCGCACCGCAGAAGGACTGAAGACCGCAAATGACCCTCGTCGATACCCGTACGCCCAATCCCAAGAGCTTCATCAAGGGCTCGACCGGCGACTGGGAGGTCATCATCGGCATGGAGGTTCATGCGCAGGTGACATCGGAGAGCAAGCTGTTCTCCGGGGCCTCGACGCAGTTCGGCAATCCGCCGAATTCGAATGTGAGCTTCGTGGATGCGGCGATGCCCGGCATGCTGCCGGTAATCAACGAGGAATGCGTGCGGCAGGCGGTGCGGACCGGGCTTGGCCTCAAGGCCAAGATCAACAACCGCTCGATCTTCGATCGCAAGAACTACTTCTATCCGGACCTGCCGCAGGGCTACCAGATTTCGCAGTTCAAGGACCCGATCGTGGGCGAGGGCCAGGTGCTGCTCACGGTGGGCGAGGAGACCATCGAGATCGGCATCGAGCGGCTGCATCTCGAACAGGACGCCGGCAAGTCGATCCACGACCAGCATCCGAACATGAGCTTTGTCGACCTCAACCGGTCGGGCGTGGCGCTGATGGAAATCGTCTCGAAGCCCGATCTGCGCTCGTCGGATGAGGCGAAGGCGTATCTGTCGAAGCTGCGGACGATCATGCGCTACCTCGGCACCTGTGACGGCAACATGGAAGAGGGCTCGCTCCGCGCCGACGTGAACGTCTCGGTGCGCAAGCCCGGCGGCGCGTTCGGCACGCGCTGCGAGATCAAGAACGTCAACTCGATCCGCTTCGCCGGGCAGGCCATCGAATACGAGGCGCGCCGGCAGATCGATATTCTCGAGGACGGCGGCAAGATCGACCAGGAAACCCGGCTCTACGACCCCAAGACCGGCGAGACGCGCTCGATGCGGAGTAAGGAAGAGGCGCACGACTATCGCTACTTCCCCGATCCGGACCTGCTTCCGCTCGAGTTCGACGACGCGTTTGTCGCGGCGCTTGCGGCAAAGCTGCCGGAACTGCCGGACGAGAAGACGGCGCGGTTCATCGCCGACTACGGCGTCACGCCGTATGACGCGATGGTGCTGACGCTCGAAGTGGAATCGGCCGATTTCTACGAGCAGGTGGCCAAGGGCCGCGACGGCAAGCAGGCCGCCAACTGGGTGATCAACGAGCTGTTCGGCCGCCTCAATAAGGAAGGCAAGGCCATCGGCGACAGCCCGGTCTCGGCCGCGCAGCTGGGCGACATCGTCGACCTGATCGGCAAGGGCGACATTTCCGGCAAAATGGCCAAGGACCTGTTCGAGCTGGTGTGGACCGAGGGCGGCGAAGTCGCCGCGCTGGTCGAAAAGCACGGCATGAAGCAGGTGACCGACACCGGCGCGATCGAGAAGGTCGTGGACGAAATCATCGCCGCCAACCCGGACAAGGTGGCGCAGGTGCTTGCCAAGCCGACCATGCTCGGCTGGTTCGTGGGGCAGGCGATGAAGGCCTCGGGCGGCAAGGCCAACCCGCAGGCGCTGAACGATATCCTCAAGCAGAAGTTGGGAATCTGATCGTGGCCGAGAGCGAGACGCCGGCTGCTGCCGCGACGAAGGACGAGACGATCAAGTCCAGCGGGCTGCCGTTCTTTCTCGGCGGCTACGTGGTCCGGGCGATCATGATCCTGCCGGTTGTCGCCACGATGCTGGCGGCGCTGGCGCTGATGATCTGGGGCTTTCTCGATACCTGGCACTTCGTCACCGGGCTGCTGGTGCCGGGCGACCACGCGGTGGTCCGGGACGAGGCGCTGCTGCATGCCATTGAGGTCGTCGACCTGTTCCTGCTGGCGACGGTGGTTCAGGTGGTGTCGCTCGGGCTCTACCAGCTCTACTTCAAGCAGGATCTGGCGCTGCCCAAATGGCTGAAGATCAACGATCTCGATGACCTGAAGAGCAAACTCGTCGGGGTGTCGATCACCGTCATGGCGGTGTTCTTCCTCGGCAAGGCGATCACCTGGCGGAACGGGGTGGATATTCTCTACCTCGGCGGGGCGGTGGCGCTGGTCATCGTGGCGCTGACCTATTTCCTCAGCAAGATCGATCATCACGAATAGCGCAAAGGATCGGACGATGGCCAAGGGCTACTGGGTGGTGAACCTGCGGGTGGACGATCCTGACGCCTATGTTGGCTACCAGAAGGTCGTGGGACCGTTCCTCGCAGCGAACGGGGGCCGGTTCGTGGTGCGCGGCGGCCGGCAGATCGTCCCCGAGGGGACGGCCCTGCCGCGCACGGTGGTAGTGGAGTTCGACAGCTTTGCCGACGCCGAACGGGCCTACTATTCCGATGCCTATCAGGCGGCGATGCAGACCCGTCTCAGCGCGAGCAGCGCGGATTTCGTGATCGTCGAAGGGTACGAGGGCTAGTAGCGCTTGCCCACGCTCATCGCCTCGCGAAACGCCGGATCGTCGTCGATGAAGCCGGATTCGCATGTCGCGCCAACGGCATCGAAGTAACGGCTGAGAAAACACCGCAACGACGAACAGAAGGCGATCTCGCCGATTTCCACATCGTTGAAGCCGTGGGCC
>DAORUH010000102.1:0-11524 GCA_035433065.1 Devosia sp.
CGAGGTCGCCGCGGATCTGCGGGATGATGCAGAACGAGCAGCGGTTGTTGCAGCCCTCGGAAATCTTGAGATACGCGTAGTGCCGCGGCGTGAGACGCAAGCTCTGCTCCGGGAGCAGGTCGACGAACTTGTTCGGCACCGGCGGCAGGTGCTTGTGCACCTCGGAAACGACCGCCTCGTACTGGTGCGGGCCGGTAACGGCCAGCACGCTCGGATGGGTCTTGGTGATCAGCTCTTCCTCGATGCCGAGGCAGCCGGTGACGATGACGCGGCCGTTCTCGCTGATCGCCTCGCCGATGGCTTCGAGGCTTTCCTGCTTGGCGCTGTCGAGGAAGCCGCAGGTGTTGACCAGCACCACGTCGGCGCCCGCGTAATCGCGCGAGAACTCGTAGCCCTGCGAGCGCAGGGTCGACATGATGCGTTCGGAATCAACGAGCGCCTTCGGGCAGCCGAGGCTGACGAGGCCGATCTTGGGTGCTTGGGTCATTGGCGCGCCATATAAGCCAAAACCCCGAAAAAGCAATGAAAAGCGCAGTGAGGCCGCTGCAGGGCAGGGTTGTGGTGTGCACGCAGGCGGCGACGGACTGTTCAACCAGCGGTTACAGAGTGTTCAATTGACTGAAATCCGCTGGGCAGCGAACGTTCCGCCATTCGACCACCAAGGAACCGGATTTATGAATTTCGATAGTCTTTCGCGCTACGCGCCGCACGCTCTGGGGCTTCTTCGCATTGTCACAGCGGTGCTGTTCATCCAGCACGGCACGCAGAAGCTGTTCGGCTTCCCGGCCTCGCAGATGGCCGGGGACGCCGCAGCTGGCGGCCTGCCGCCACTGATGCTGGTTGCCGCGGTGCTCGAAATCGTCGGCGGGGCCGCGATCCTGCTTGGTCTGCTGACCCGGCCGGTGGCGTTCGTACTTTCGGGAATGATGGCCGTTGCCTACTGGATGGCCCACGCGCCGATGAGCATCTTCCCGATCCAGAACTTTGGCGAGACCGCCATCATGTTCTGCTTCGTCTTCCTCTATCTGGTCTTCGCTGGCCCCGGCGCGTTCAGCGTCGACGGCACACTGGCGAAGCAGAAGCTGGCGACCGCCTAGAGATCGGCCTCGGGGGGCGGCGAACTGCGCTTTGCCGTCCTCCGCACTGAGCCGCCGGGCAGGTCGGAGCCATCGTCCGAGTCGAGATCGTCGGCGTCGTCGGCGATATCGCTGATCGCGTCGCTCACCTCATCGACGAGTGACGAGGGCATCCGCGACAGCGACACGGTCCGCGTCGCAACTTCGTGCGTCTTGAAGAAGACCAGCAGCACCTCGCAGGCGATTCGCAGCACCACCAGCGCGAGCAGGCCGAACACCGCGATTTCGAGCAGGCCCCACAAGCCGTCGCCGAAATTCCGACCGAAGGTGGCGAACAGATGCGTCACCGCCCAGAGCAGCAGCCCGGCGAGCCCGGTCGCGTAGAGAATCGGCACCAGCCGCGCTGCAAGCAGCGCATCGAGCCGGAACAGGGTCGAGCCGAGGAAGATTTTCCGCAGGTCGTCGAGCATGTTGATCCCCTTTGACGTGACGATTCTCAAAATGGGCCGGTCAGGCCGCGGAGACAAGAGCCTCGTGCGGCACGGCGGCGGTGGGGCCGAAGCGCCGTTCGAAGGCCGAGCGCAGCGCCATGTCGACCTCCGGCATGGAAACGATCTGTCCGAGGTCCTCAAGGCTGGTCACGCCCTGGTCGGAAATGCCGCAGGGGACGATTCCACCAAAATGGCTGAGATCCGGCGACACATTCAGCGCGATGCCGTGAAAGCTCACCCAGCGCGATACGCGCACGCCGATGGCGGCGATCTTGTCCTCGCGGTCAAACCCCTTTTCCGGACGCCGCACCCAGACGCCGATTCGCCCGGCCCGCCGCTCGGCCGTGACGTTGAACGCGGCGAGCGTGTCGATCAGCCAGCCCTCGAGGCCGCTGACAAAGCAGCGCACATCCCGGCCGCGCTCCCTGAGGTCCAGCATGACATAGGCCACACGCTGGCCGGGCCCATGATAGGTGTATTGCCCGCCGCGGCCGGCCTCGTAGACGGGAAATCGCTGCGGCGCGAGCAGGTCCGACTCACTCGCCGAAGTGCCGGCGGTATAGAGCGGCGGATGCTCGATGAGCCAGACGGCCTCGGCGGCACGTCCCTCGGCGATGGTTGCCGCCCGCGCGCGCATCTGTTCCAGCGCATCCGGGTAGGCAACGAGCCGGTCGGAGACGATCCACTCGACCGGGCGGGCATCGCCGCGATGCAGCTTGTCGCCCATGTCGCAGGCGGCCGATTCAGGGGCTGTTGTCGCGTCGATGGTCATAGGCGGCGCCGGGTGTCTTCCACGGTTTCGCGGCCGGTTTGGCCGGGACAGGCTCACTATGTAAGAACTCCGGCGGCACATTTGAAGCGATATCGCGGCGTCGCAACCGAGGCGGCGCAAGGGGTCGCGGGTGCTGCCCGGATGGTGCGGCGGCGACGCATCGTGGGGAGGGCGAATAATCGCTTGTTAGCCCGGAAACGATTTGCTACACGCTGCCTCGCTTCGCCAAACCGGCGCGGCACCTACCATGGCGTGCGGTCGTGGCGGAATTGGTAGACGCGCAGCGTTGAGGTCGCTGTGCCGCAAGGCGTGGAAGTTCGAGTCTTCTCGACCGCACCATCTCTCTTCGATTTTCAATCGAGTTGAGGCGTCCCCTTTGGGGCGCTTGAGCCGTTCTCCATTCGGGGATGGCCCTTACCTTCACCTGTCAGCCCGTATCAATCTCTGGCCTGCGGACGTTTATCCGCGGGCGGGCCGCGGACGCTTGTCGTGGGTGACTCCGCCGCGCGCTCAGTAAGCGAGGCCGGGGTCTGGGGCGGCGGTGACGATGGATTTGAGGTCCGGGCGCGGCGTCGTCAGAGATTCGAGATCGGGCAGGGGGCGCGCCAGTTCCGGGACCATGCGGAACGCCTGTTCCATCGCCTCCGCTGCGTCGAGCAGTTCGAAATCGCCCCGGTAACGCCCCACGACCTGCAGGCCGAACGGCATGCCCTGCGGATCGACGCCACAAGGGATGGAAATGGCGGGGTTGGACATCAGGGTGATGAAGTAGGTGTGGGCCAGCCAGTGGTAGTAGTTGGAGAGCTTCCTGCCCTCGAGCGTCTCGAGGTAGAGCTCGCTCCAGGGAAACGGTGAGACGGGCGTGGTCGGCGCAAGGACGAGGTCGTAGTCCTCGTAGGTGTCCTGGAAGCGGCGGAACAGGCGGGTCTGCTCCACATGGGCCCAGGCCACATCCTCTAGCGTCATCACCTTGGCGATGTCGTAGTTGGCCCGCACGTTTGGCGCCAGCAAGTCGCCGTCGCGCTCGTAGCTTTCCTTGTAGCCGGCGACATAGCTGGTGCCGCGAATGACGTCGAAGCAGCGGTCGGCGCCGCCATAGTCGAACTCGACCTCATCGAGCGAGCGGAACAGGTGGCGCATTTCGCCCATCCGCCGGTGCATCAGCTTGCGAATTTCGGTGCTGACTGGCGCGCCGCCGAAATCGGCGGTCCAGGCAACGCGCAGCCTGCCCAGATCGACGGGGCGGCCGGTCATCGCGCGGTCGGGGTCGAGGTAGAGAGACAGCGGATCGCGGCGGTCGAGGCCGAGCTGTGCTGCGAACAGCAGGCGGGTATCCGGCACGTTGCGGCCCATGGGACCGAGCACGGAGATCGTGGTCCAGCCGAGCTTGCGGGCTTCCATCGGCACGAGGCCCGGTGATGGCCGGAAGCCGACCACGCCGCACAGCGCCGCCGGGATGCGGAGCGACCCGCCGGTATCTGAGCCGGTGCAGATGGGCAGCATGTCGACGGCCAGGGCCGCCGCCGAGCCGCCCGACGAGCCGCCGGCATTGAGGGATGGATTGAACGGATTGCCGGTCGCGCCCCAGACCGGGTTGCGCGAATTGGCGCCCGCGCCGAATTCGGGGACATTGGTCTTGGCCGTAACGATGGCGCCCGCGGCGCGCACCAGGCCAACCTGCACCGTGTCCCTGGTGGGGACATTGTTGCGGAACAGCGGGGAGCCGTTGGTGGTGAGAACCCCCTCGGTATCCTGCAGATCCTTGATGCCGATCGGCAGGCCGTGCAGCCGCCCCAGTTCATCGCCCCGCAGTACGGCCGCTTCGGCCCGTTTCGCCTCTTCGCGGGCGCGCCGGAAGGGTCTTGCCACGATGGCATTGATGCCCGGATCGATCGCCTCGATGCGTTCGATACAGTCCTCCAGCAGCTCGACAGGCGAAATCTGCTTCGCGCCGATCAGGCGTCGAAGCTTGACGGCAGAGAGCGCGGTAAGTGAGGTCCTGGGCACGGATGCGGTCCTTCCATTCTTCTGGCATGCGGGGAACTGCGCGTAGGCATTTCAGGTTGCCCAATGGAGCACGGATGACCTGTGCCGGCGCAATAGGGTTCCGTGCGACGGGGATGCACCTGATACGAATGGACTAGGAGTTCGCGTGAAATGCGTCGGCAGTTGTCGTAAGCCGAAGCGGCTGGTACGAAACCGCGGCATTCACCGGAGGGGACTCCCGATGCCGCGCTTTTTCTCGACAACCGTGCCCGAAGCCGCCAGCGAACTTTTCGATGGCGAGTTGATCATCGCGCACTACGGATCGGGCTTTTATTATTCCGTTTCCGAGACGGGCGCGGTGGTGTGGCAGGGACTGCGCAGCGGTCTCAGCGTGGAAGACACGGTCGCCCTGCTGGCGGGCCGGTATCCCGATGCTGCGTCCCGTATCCCCGATGCGGTCGAATCCTTCGTCACGAAGATGAGCGATGAGGGTCTGCTGATTCCGGTTCCATCATCGATTGCCGGTGAACCGCTGCCGGAGGCTCTGCCCGCGGCATTCGGTACCCCGGAATTCGAACGCTTCGAGGACCTGCAGGAACTGCTGCTGCTCGACCCGGTGCACGACGTGGCCGAAGAGGGATGGCCGCGCCGTGCCGACGACGCATCTTGAGGCGTTCGCTGCCGTTGTCGACCGGGCGTTCGAGCTTGCTCCGGTAGAGCGTACGGTTTCGGCCGGTGGCCTCAGCCTGCGGCTGGCGTTCGCTGACGCGACCACTGCCGACAGTTTTGTGTCGGCCTTTCCTCCGGGATCGTCCGGAGCAGCGGATCTCTCAATCGCCATTGTCGTTGGCGAGGACGCGGTGCTCGAACAGGCTATCCCGGCGACGCGGGACGAGTACCGGACCTACGTGCGCGCGCCGCTCTACGCACACTGGCAGCCGGAGCCCGGCGAGGCCTTGCAGGTCTATGACTGGACCTCCCGCCGGGGCGTCCTGTGGTTGCCCACCGGGCAGGCGTTTGAAACCGCCCGCAGCCGCCCCGCACTGCCGATCCTGCATGCCCATGCGTCCACCACCGCGTGGTCGCCCGTACACGCCGCGGCGGTGGGACGAGACGGAAAGTTTCTCCTTCTCGCCGGACCGAGCGGCTCGGGCAAGACCACCGCGGCGGTGGCCTGCGCGGCGGCGGGATGGGACTATGCCGGTGATGACTTCGTCATGGTCGAACCACATGCTCGCCGGGTTGAGCCGATCTTCGCTTCGGCCCGGATGCGGCCGCACGCTGCAGCGCTGCTGGCAGACTTTCTCGAACGCAGCCAGGTTGCCGTGACGAACGACTACGGCGAGGCCCGCAACGAACTCCGGTTGGGCGTTGGCCACGCGGACGTGCCGATCTGCGGTGGCGAAGTGATCGGCATTCTGCTGCCGCGACGCTCCGGCAAGGCCGAGTTCGTGACGCGTCCGGCGAAGCCGATCGAAATCTACCAGGCTTTTGTGGGGGTGACAGTGCAGCAGTTGCCGGAGCTTCGCGAGAGCCTCATTCCCAAGCTGCTGAAGATGTCGACTGCCGTGCCCGCCTACGTTGTTGATACCGGCGAGACGCCTCAACACATTCCAGAGGCCATGCAGCGCATATGGGACTCACTGGCGTGATCAGGCACAGCGTCGTCATCCCCGCCTTCAATGCGGTGCGCCATGTGGGCGAGGCGATCGGCTCCGCGCGGGCCCAGCTCGGGCCGGACGACGAACTGATCGTCGTAGACAACGGATCGACAGATGGCACGCTCGACGTTCTCGCCCCCCTCGCCGCCAACGGCGGCATTCAGCTTCTGCACGAAACGAAGCGCGGCCCTGCGGCCGCGCGCAATCGCGGCATGCGGGAAGCTCGTGGGCGGATCATTTCGTTTCTCGATGCGGATGACCTCTGGCCGGCAGGGCGGCAGGACGGGATGATTGACTGCCTCGATGCGGACGCTTCGGCAGACGCCGTTTACGGGCGAATTTCGGTCACCTTCGATGCGATGCCAGAGGGGAGGCTTGCAGCAGAGCGGGTGCGCTTTCTGCCCATCGAGGGCACGCACGCGCCGCTCATCGGCCTCGGCATCTACACGTTCAGGCGTGAGCTGCTTGAGAGGACTGGCGAGCAGAATGAGGCCATCATGATGGGAGAGGACACCGATTACCTGCTGCGGCTGCGGGCCGCGGGGATGAACTGCGCGACATACGGTGGGCTTGCTCTGGTCTATCGCCGCCACGAGCGCAACATGACGCGCGATCCCAAAGATGTGGGAGCTGCAACGATGGGTCTGATCCTCCGCGGCCTGCGCCGCAGGCGTGGTGAAAATGACTGAACATTCCGTCATCGTGCCCATGCGCAATGCCGCGCCCTTTGTGCGCGATTGCCTCGTGTCCGCGCTGCGGCAGCTTTCGTCCTCCGACGAAATATTCGTTATCGACAACGGATCGACCGACGGAAGTGCGCGGGTGGTCAGGGAGCTTGCGGACCCGCGCATCCGACTCCTCGAAGAGGCAAATCCGGGGCCCTCGGCAGCGCGCAATCGAGGCTTGCAGGTCGCCACAGGGCGCTACATCACCTTTCTCGATGCCGATGACATGTGGGCGCCCGACCGCCTCGTCCGGTTGATGTCGGCCATCGCAGCGACGCCCGGGGCCAATGCCGCCTATGGCCGGGTCGAGATGCTCTACCAGCCAGGCGCCTCCGACGAACACCATCGTGACATTGATGGGCAGCACGCGCAGTCCTGGGCGATCTGGAGCTACATGTTCGAACGAAGCCTGGTGCAGGACGTTGGCCTGTTCGTCGAGGAGCTGCAGATGGGCGAGGATATCGACTTCATTCTGCGTGCCCGCCGGGCGGGGATGCGGTGCGCCGTCTGCGATTCGCCGGTAACGATCTACAGGCGGCACGGGACCAACGTCAGCAACGACCATGCGGAGGTGCGCAGATCGTTCATGCGCACCCTCGCGCGCAATGCGGCCCGGGTGCGGAGGGAGCGCTCGTCGTGACCCGCATCTCCGCCATTCTCGCTGTCAGGGACGGCGAGCGCTATCTGCGTGAAGCGGTGGACAGCATGCTCGGGCAGACTCGGGCGCCTGATGAGGTGATCGTCGTCGATGATGGATCGACCGACGGGACGAGGGCCATTCTCGAGAGCTACGGCTCGCGGCTGCGCTTGCTGACGCAGGCCAATCAGGGGCAGGGCGGCGCGCTGGCGGCCGGTCTGGCGGTTGCCACCGGCGACCTGATTGCGTTCCAGGATGCAGACGACGTCTGGTCGGCCGATAAGCTGGAAAAGCAGGGTGCGGTGCTTGCGTCGGATTCCCAGGCTGACGCCATTTTCGGGATGTGCGAGCAGTTCGTCAGTCCGGAACTTGGAGCCGACGATCAGGCGCGGTTCGCGCCGCCGGTTGCCATCATGGCGGGCGAGGTTGCGCAGGCGATGCTGGCGCGACGTACCTCCTTCGAGCGCTTCGGGGGGATCGACCGGGAGTCGCGTGGGGCGTGGTTTCTCATCTGGCTCGGCAGGGCCAAGGCCGGAGGGATGCGGTCAGCCGTGCTTCCTGACATCGTGCATCGTCGCCGCCTGCACCTGAGCAACTACGGCAGGTTGAATCCAGAGGAGCGCGACCGGCACCATCTTTCTGCGCTGCGCCGCAATATTCTGCGGGCGCGCGGCGAGTAGCTTAACGCTTCCAGCCGTAGCGCAGGAACAGGCCGAGGCGGCGTTTGTCGGTCGAGCCGGTTTCGCTCGGCGAGGGCGCGTCGGGGGTCCACAGCAGCAACAGTCCATCGCCGCCAAGGCTGGCGACCGGCGCAACAGGCAGCCGGATTTCGGTGCTGTTGCTGGTGGCTGTGCGCAGGAACGGACGTCCGCCCCCGGCCGCGCCAATGCGAGCCCGGTTCCGTTTGCCGAGGAACAATGCGGAGTCGAGGCAGGCGATGCCGCCGCTGGTGGGTACGGCGACCAGGGCCCAGCCCGGCTGCGTCCAGCGGCCATCGCCCTCCGCGTACCAGAAACCTTCGAGAAAGCGAGGCCGACCGGTTGAGGCGCCGCTGTAGCGGCGGTGCGCCAGCCACCAGAGAAGTCGCAGCGGCGGGCGGAACGTCCAGTACTGGCGGATGACCGCCTCAAACCAGCCGGGCGGTGCGGTTCCCACCGCCGCGCGGTGGCCGGCGATCTCGGCACAGATGTTGGTGCGCCGGTCGAGGATCGAGCGCCGGTCGGGCGAAGTCGAGCGGATGGCCCAGTCGCGCTGCTGCGTCGCGTCCGGCCGAAGCCCGTCGATGGCGCTGTCCGGGATTGTTGCGTCGGTGGTCTCGCGCAGCGTTTCGAGATAGGCGCGCGCCGCGGCCTCCAGCCGGTAGTGCCGGCAGAGGTCGAGGAGGGCGGGCCAGTCGAAGCTCGGGCCGGCCGATGCGATGACCTGATACCCCTCAAGCAGTCGCCGGAAGCACTCTTCGCCATCCCACGGCTCGCATCGGGCGAGTGCGAGGAACACCTGATGCGCGGGCATTGGCACCAGAACCGCATGACCCTGCATGCGGGCGGTCTCCGCCCCATCGACCACCCGGGCGGCGAGACCGGGATCGTGAATATTCCACACCGGCTGCCAATGCAGATCGATGCCTGAGCGGATGCCCGGCAGCCGGATTTCCACCGCGCCGAGGAGGCGCTCGGTCATCGAGCGATCGAGGTTGCTCCAGTCGTAACCATCTGACGGCACGAAGCCGGCGGCTCGCAGCGCCGCCACGGCGGCGGGCAGCAGATCGGGCTTGATGAGAATATCGTAGTCGCCGGCGCGGTGCTTTGCGGCAACTGCAGGATCGCGCGCCATCAGGGCGGCGCCCTTCAGCATGAGAACAGGGATGCCAGCGCGATCTAGCGCCGTGACTGCCGCGAACAGCGCCTTGAGCAGCAGCATGTTCGAGGTCCAGACATGCCGGCCCACGCCGCGCATCCGCTCAAGGTCCGGATCGATGATGCCCCGGTTCCGCACCAGATCGAGGAGCCGCGGCATAACCAGATGCGCCACGTGGGGGATGTCGTCCAGCGGCACGCTGTTGCGCCAGCGCCGATACGCGGCCAGCCCCTCGTCATCGACACGGGTAGAGGCCGTCAGCAGGGGGCGTAGCGATGGGGAAAGCAGGTTGGTCATGTGTGCGGCGGGAACCTGGCGACATCACCGGCGGTGCGAAAGCCATCGACTGCGCAGCCTGCACAGACTTCGGCAATCGTGCCTCATACGAATGGACTAGGATCTGTGAACGCGTTTCATTTCATTCCCCGCCGCCAGTCCTCCGGACGAAATGCGGCCGCCTTGACAGATTGCGACGTCAAGCGCGGATGCTGGCGGTGCGAAATCTGCCCGCCGCGCCGCCCGAGTCTGCTCTGGCCAGCCGCGCGGACGATGAGCGCGCCGGGGCGATGGCTCGCGGCGAACGTCCTCGGAGCCTGCCTTCTATCGTGACTGAAACTATCGGAACGCGCGCCCCGGTGGGGGGATCCAGTCCCTTCATCATCGGTCTCGGCGTGGCGCAAATCTGCTCCTGGGGAACGCTCTATTACAGCTTCCCGCTTGTCGCCCCGGCCATGGAAGCTGACCTCGGCTGGTCGAAGACCGCGATCTACGGCGCTGCAACCGTCGGCCAGTTGCTGGGCGGTCTGCTGGCCGTGCCCGTCGGCGCGGCGATTGACCGCGGTTACGGCAGGGCCGTCATGGCAGGTGGCTCTGTCCTCGCCGGTCTGCTGTTCATCCTGTGGGCCTTCGTTGACGGCCTGCCGTTGTTCTTCGTGGCGGCCGCGGGCATCGGCGCGCTGCAGGCCGCGACGCTCTACGACGCGGTGTTCGCGGTGATCGCGCGCCGCGCGGGACCGGTCCAGGCGCGCGACGGGATCACGGCCCTCACGCTATGGGGCGGGTTCTCATCCACCCTGTTTCTCCCGCTGATCCAGTTCCTGATGGAGCTCTATGGCTGGCGCTCGACGCTCATGGTGCTGGCGGGCGTCAATATTGCGATCTGCGGCTCGCTCTATTTCTTCACGATCGACACACGGCAGGATGCGCCCGTCACCCACCGCGAGCACGCCGACAATACGGTGCGCGCCCAACTGTGGTCCGCCATCCGCAAGCCGGTGTTCTGGGGCCTGGCGCTGACGTTCACGGCCTACGCGGTGACCTTCAATTCGTTCATGTTCCACTTCTTCCCGATGATGACGGAGCGCGGCTTCCGGCCCGAGGAGGCTGTCCTGGCGATGGCGCTGTTTGGCCCGGCGCAGGTGGCCGGGCGGCTGGCGGTCGGCCTGTTCGCGCGCAACATCACGATCCGGCGGCTCGGGTCGATCGTCGTCGCGGTCTTCCCACTCGGCATGGCGATGCTGCTATGGCCGTCACCGGTGTTCTGGATTGTCGCAACCGGGGCCATCGTGTTTGGCGCGGCCAACGGCATCATGACCATCGTGCGCGGTATCGCGGTTCCCGAGATGGTGTCGCGGGAGGGGTATGGCGTGATCAACGGGGCGCTGTCGATTCCGACGATCGGCGCGAGATCGCTGGCGCCGCTGGCGGCAGCGTGGCTTTGGACCACAACCGGCAATTACAATGCGGTGATGCTGACGGTCATGGGCGCCGCGATTGTCATGTCGCTGGCCTTCTGGTGGACCGCGGCGACATCGAAACGTTTGCAGACCCGCTGAACCCCGAGTGGAGAAGTTACCGGATCGGCGCCGTGAAGTCTGGCGCGGTGTGGAATGATTGGCTAAACCGGTCCTGAACCCGAGCGTAGCGCTTCGCAGGGATTTTCATGACCAACGAGCCCGACTTCGCTGACGGGGCGGAAAACCGCCCCGACCCGAATGTTCTTCGCGACGCCGAAGACCATCTCAATGACGCCTGGCTGGAGCGGCTGCGCACGCACCTGCACGCCGGAGACGCGGCCGATGTCATCGACATCATGGAGCCGCTGCACGCCGCCGACGCCGGCGACGTGCTGGAAGCGCTCGATGCCGAAGAGCGCAACGAGCTCGTCCGCCTGCTCGGCGACCGCTTCGATTTCTCGGCGCTGACCGAAGTCGACGACGCGATCCGTACCGACATCGTCGAATCGATGCCGTCCGAACACGTGGCGCGCGGTGTGTCGACGCTCGACACCGACGACGCCGTCCACATTCTCGAGGATAT
>DAORUH010000103.1:0-11453 GCA_035433065.1 Devosia sp.
ACAAGGGCCGGCCGGAAAACCTCGTGTCGTTCTGCTGGGACGGCAAGGTGACTAAAACGTCGCCGACAACGTTCGAGATGGAGGCCACCGACTTCTATCCCCCCGCGGACCGCGAGCTCGAAATCCTGATCCTCAACCGGCAGGCGCCGCAGGGTTCGGCGGGCTGACCATGACACTTTCCATCCGCAGGGCGGTGCCCGGAGATGAGGCGCTGGTGCTGGGGTTCGTGCGCGATCTCGCGAAGTACGAGAACCTGCTGCACGAGGTTGAACTGACCGAGGCCGATCTTGAGCGCGATCTCTTCGGCACGGCGCCCGGAGTGTTTTGCGAGCTGGCCCATTGGGACGGCGCCCCCGCCGGTTTCGCGCTCTGGTACTTCACCTATTCGACGTTCCAGGGCCGGCACGGCATCTGGCTGGAGGACCTCTACGTCGATCCGGCGCTGCGCGGCAAAGGCATCGGCAAAGCGCTGCTGGCGGCCTTGGCCCGGCGCTGCATTGACGAAAATCTCGGGCGGCTGGAATGGGCGGTGCTCGACTGGAACCAGCCCTCCATCGATTTCTACCGGGCGCAGGGGGCCGTGATGATGGACGAATGGGAACGCTGTCGCGTCTCCGGCGAGGCGCTGCAGAGGCTTGCCTCAGCATGAGTGTTCCGGTGGCGATGATTGCAGCGGTGGGCGAGAACGGGGTGATCGGGGCGGGTAACACCATCCCCTGGAGGCTGCCCACCGATTTCGCCCACTTCAAGCGCACCACGCTCGGCAAGCCCCTCATCATGGGACGCAAGACCTTTGACAGCATCGGCAAGCCGCTGCCCGGGCGCACCAATATCGTGGTGACGCGGCAGATCGGCTATCGGCCGGAGGGCGTGCTGGTGGCCGGCAGTCTCGGTGAAGCGCTTGAACTCGCCCAGCAGATCGCCAGCCGGGACGGCGCCAGCGAGGTGATGATCGGGGGCGGCGGCGAAATCTATCGCGAAGGTATGGCGCTTGCCGATCGGCTCTACATCACCCACGTGGCCGCCGCGCCCGAGGGCGACGCGACCTTTCCCAACATCAATCCGGCGGTCTGGGTGATGCGCGAGGAACTGGCGATCGAGCATGGCGAACGCGACAGCGCGGCGTTCCGCGTCAAGGTGTACGAAAAACTCGGGGACCCCAAACGTTGATCGTGGGGGGACCGTTCCCTATATAGGGCAACAATCTATGTTCCGCAGAAGGATCGGCAATGCCTTGGGATAACAATACTGGGGGAGGGAACCGCAATTCTGGCGGACCCTGGGGGCAAGCGCCAGGTGGCGGTGGCGGAAGCGGCGGCGGTGGCGGCGGTGGCCCGCGCCGTGGCGGCTCCCCCAATCTCGAGGATATTCTGGCGCGCGGACGCGACCAGTTTCAGGGCGGCATCCCCGGTGGCCGCTGGGCCATTCTTGGCGTGGTGCTCGTTCTCGCCGTTCTGTGGCTGATGAACGCCCTCTACACCATCAATGCCAACGAGGTGGGCGTGAAGCTCCGCTTCGGTAAGCCGGTCGATATCAGTCCCCCGGGCCTGCATTTCCATCTGTGGCCCGTCGAAAGCGTCGAGCGGGTGACGATCAGCGAAAACCAGACGACCATCGGAACGAACTCCGGTACCCGTGGCGACGATGGGCTGATGCTGTCAGGCGACCAGAACATTGTCGACGTGCGGTTCTCGCTGCTGTGGACGATCAACGACCCCGAATTGTTCCTGTTCCAGGTGCGTCAGCCTGACGACATGGTGCGCAGCGTGGGCGAAAGCGCCATGCGTGAGGTTGTCGGCCGACGTCCCGCGCAGGACGTGTTCCGCGATGACCAGGCGGGCATTGCGCTCGAGGTCCAGCAGATCACGCAGGAAATTCTCGATAGCTACCGGATCGGCGTCCGCGTCGACCGCGTGACGATCGAAAATGCCTCGCCGCCGGCCGAAGTGGCCGATGCATTCGACGAAGTGCAGCGTGCCGAGCAGGACGAAGACCGCTTCCAGGAAGAAGCCCGCCAGTACTCCAACACGCTCCTCGGCGATGCCCGCGGACAGGCGGCGCAGATGCGCGAAGACGCGGCGGCATACAAGGGCCGTGTCGTGCAGGAAGCAACCGGTGAGGCAGCACGCTTCATCTCAGTCTATGACGAGTACATCAAGGCGCCGGAAGTGACCCGCAAGCGTCTGTTCCTTGAAACCATGGAACAGGTTCTGGGCGGCTCGGAGAAGGTGCTTGTCGACCCCAGCGCCGGCAGCGGCGTTGTTCCCTACCTCCCATTGCCCGCACTCAAAGGCAGCTCGGGTGCGACTACGACGACCGGAGGCGGGAACTAAGCCATGAACAGACTCATCATTCTTGGCGTTGTCATCCTCGGCCTCGCATACATCGCGTTCTCCTCGCTCTTTGTCGTGAACGAGCGCGAGCAGGCGATCGTCATGCGCTTCGGCCAGATCACCTCCGTGAAGACGGAACCGGGCGTCTACTTCAAGATCCCGACCAACTTCGTCGACACGGTGCAGATCGTCGAAGACCGGCTGTTGCGTTACGACGTGGCGAACATGACGCTGCAGGTTTCGGGCGGCAAATTCTACCTTGTCGATGCGTTCCTGACGTACCGCATCAGCGACCCGAGGCTGTTCCGCGAGCGCGCTCTGGGCAGTCTCACCATGGTGGAATCGCGTATCTCGACCCGCTTCACCGCCGCGCTTCGCCAGGTCTACGGCCTGCGCGAATTCGATGCGGCGCTGTCGGAAGCGCGCCCGCAGATGATGCGGGAGGTTCGCGACCTGATCAAACCGGACCTCGCTGAACTCGGCGTCGAAGTCGTTGACGTCCGCATCCTGCGCACCGATCTGACGCAGGAAGTGTCGGCTCAGACCTTCGAGCGCATGAAGGCCGAGCGTCTTGCAGAAGCCGCGTTCCTCCGGGCCCGCGGTCAGGAAGCAGCTCAGTCGCTGCGCGCCATCGCCGACCGTCAGGCCGTCGAGATCATCGCGGCCTCCCGCCGTGACTCGGAAATTCTCCGAGGCGAGGGTGAAGCAGCGCGAAGCCAGATCTTCGCCGACGCCTTTAACCGCGATCCGGAGTTCTTCGAGTTCTACCGCTCGATGCAGTCCTACCGGACGGCGCTGGGTTCGTCGGGGACCACAATGGTCCTGTCGCCGGACTCGGAGTTCTTCACCTACTTCAATGGTGACGGACAAAACCGGCCGGCGACGCCCGCACAGCAGAACCCGGCGGCGGCTACCCGGCCGCCCGCCGCGGCGGCGCCCGCACCGGCGCAGTGAGCGATCTCCTCGCCGCGCTTGCGCTGGCGATTGTGATGGAAGGCCTGCTCTACGCGGCTTTCCCGGAGCAGATGAAGACGATGCTGGCAAGGGTCTCAACCTTGCCAGCATCAACTATCCGTGCGGCAGCATTGGCTTGCGCTGCCGTTGGACTTGTTCTCTTGTGGGTCATTCGAGGCTGACCGGCGCGTTGCGGCGGAGCCTGCACACGGAGGGAACCATGGGCCTGTCGCTGAATTTCGCGCGAACCGCGCTGGTGGCGGCCGTGCTGGCGACGAGCATTCCCCTGTCATTTCCGGCCCTCGCGAAGGGCCCCGAATCGGTGGCGTCACTTGCTGCCGAGCTGTCTCCGGCGGTGGTGAATATCAGCACGTCGCGGCGTCTCCGCGGCGGGGGCGGTGTGCCGTTCCCCGAATTTCCCGAGGGTTCGCCGCTGCGCGAGCCGTTCGACGAACTCAACCCCAATAACGGGCAGGGCGACGGGCCGATGCAGGAGGCTCGGAGCCTCGGTTCGGGCTTCGTCATTTCGGCCGATGGGTTCATCGTCACCAACAACCACGTCATCGACGGCGCCGACGAGGTGGAAGTGTTCTTCACCGATGGCGTGCGGCTGCCCGCGACAGTGGTCGGCCGCGACGACAAGACCGATCTCGCGGTGCTCAAGGTCGAGGCCGGCCATGAGCTGTCCTTCGTCGAATTCGGCGACAGCGACCTGGCGGTGGTGGGCGACTGGGTGATGGCGATCGGCAACCCGTTCGGGCTTGGCGGATCGGTGACGCTGGGCATCGTGTCGGCGCGCAACCGGGATATCCAGTCAGGCCCCTACGACCAGTACATCCAGACCGACGCCTCCATCAATCAGGGCAATTCTGGTGGACCGCTGTTCGACATGAACGGCAAGGTTGTCGGCATCAACACCGCGATCATCGCGCGCGGCGGCTCCTCGCTCGGCATCGGCTTTGCGGTGCCGGGGAACCTCGCAAAGCCCGTCATCGACCAACTCACCGAGTTCGGCGAGACGCGCCGCGGCTGGCTCGGCGTGGGCATCCAGGAAGTAACCGACGACATCGCCTCGAGCCTCGGACGGCCGAATACCGATGGTGCGCTGGTCATCGACATCACGCCCGGCGGCCCTTCCGATGGACGGATCGCCGAAGGGGACATCATCCTCAAGTTTGGCAGCAGTCCGATCGTGAGGATGCGCGACCTGCCGCGCGTCGTGGCGTTGACCGCCGTGGGCAAGGCCGTGCCGGTGACGGTGCTGCGCCAGGGCGAGGAGGTGGTGCTCGACATCACCCTCGGACGGCTGGAAAGCAGCGAGCAGAAGCAGGCCGACGCCAGCACGCCGCCGGGTGGTCAGGCTGCGCCGGACAGCGCCGCGCCGCCGGTTGCCGCCACGCCTGACTTCGATGCTCTCGTCGGCTTCGAGATCGCGCCGCTCGATGACACCAACCGCGGCGAGTTCGCCATCTCCGAAGACGTCAAGGGCGTGGTGGTCACGACCGTCACCGACGGCAGCGATGCCTACGTGAAGGGGTTCCTGCCCGGGCTGGTGATCGTCGAGGTCAACCAGAAGAAGGTCGTGACGGTCGATGAAGTGTCGCAGATCGTGAGCGAGGCCAAGGAGGCTGGCCGGCCGGCGGTGCTGTTCAAGGTCACCGATCCGACCGGGGCGAGCCGCTTCATCGCGGTGCGGCTCGGCTGATCAGCGCACGAAATCGTCCTCGGGATAGCCCTGCAGGTAGAGCAGGGCGGTGAGATCGCTGTGATCGAGCCGCGCGGCCGCCTGTTCGGCGACGATGGGCTTGGCATGCAGCGCCACGCCCAGCCCCGACGCCTGGATCATGCCGAGATCGTTCGCCCCATCGCCAACGGCGATCGTTGCGGCGATGGGAATGTCGTGCTCGGCGGCGAGCGCCAGCAGGCGTTCGACCTTCATCTCGCGGCCGACGATGGGTTCGGCAACCGTGCCGGTCAGCCGGTCGCCATCGAATTCGAGCACGTTGGCCACGGCCTCATCGAAGCCGAGGCGCTTGCCAATCCAGTCGGCAAAGATGGTGAAGCCGCCCGAGACGAGCGAGGTGACGGCGCCGTGCGTCTTCATCGTCTGGACCAGCGTGCGGCTGCCCTGCGCCAGCGTGATCCGCTCGCGGCGAATCTCTTCGATGACCTTGCGCTCGAGGCCCTTGATGAGCGACACGCGGGTGCGCAGTGCGTCCTCAAAATTGAGTTCACCGCGCATGGCGCGCGCCGTGATGTCGGCGACCTGGTCCTTGATCCCCACCGCATCGGCAAGTTCGTCGATGCACTCCTGGTCGATCATGGTCGAATCCATGTCGGCGACGAGCAGCCGTTTGCGGCGATTGGCCAGCGGCACGAGGTTGGCATCAACGGCGCGTTTGCCGATAAGGGCGCGCGCCACGGCCACCGGATCGGCCGCCTTGGGCTCGATGATCTCACAGGCGACGCCGTGATTGAGCCAGTTGATCTCACCCTGCGTCTCGTGCTGGATCGCCGCGACCAGCGACGTGTCGAGCTCGGGCGCGGATGGATTGGCTGTTAGGCAGAGCACCGACATGAGAAAGTCCTGAAATGGCGGAAGCGCCTCGGAAGCGAGCGGTGTTGATAGCGGGGCCGACGGCAAGCGGCAAGTCGGCGCTCGCCCTGCGGCGCGCGCGCGAGCTCGGCGGGGCTGTCGTCAACACCGACGCCATGCAGGTCTATGACGTGCTGCGGGTGGTGACGGCGCGGCCCTCGCCGGACGACATGCAGGGCGTGCCGCACCTGCTCTATGGGACAGTGCCGCCATCGGTGCGCTACTCGACCGGCGAGTGGCTGCGCGATGTAGAGCGGACTATTGCGGAGCAGGGCGACCGGCCGCTCGTGTTTGCCGGTGGCACCGGTCTCTACTTTGACGCGCTCGAAAAGGGCTTCTCCGAGGTACCGGAAGTGCCCGCCGAAATCGTGCGCGAGGTGGAGGCGGAACTCGCGGGGCTCGACCGCGAGGCGCGGGGGCGACTCATTGCCGAGCGCGACCCGGCGACGGCGGCCCTGCTCAAGGCGCCCGATCCGCAGCGGGTCGCGAGGGCGCTTGCCGTGCTGAAGGCGACCGGCCGGCCGCTGGCCTCATTCCATGGGCAGGAAAGCGGCGGCCCGCTCGATGGCTATGACATCGAGCGCGTCGTTCTGGAGACCGATCGTGATGTGCTGGCCCAGCGGATCGCCGCGCGGTTTTCGCGCATGCTCGATGAGGGGGCAATCGAGGAGGTGCAGCGCCTACTGGCCCTCGATCTCGATCCGGGCCTGCCGGCGATGAAGGCCATCGGAGTGCGCGAGATTGCCGATCTGCTCGATGGGCGGCTGACGCGCGCCGAGGTCATTGAGCGATCTGCCATCGCTACGCGGCAATATGCCAAGCGCCAGCGAACCTGGTTTCGCAGCCGCATGTCCGGGTGGCCGCGCCTCGGCACTTGACCCGGTGCGGTGGCGACCGGCAGTCTCGGCCCATGCGTTTCATTCTCCTCGCCCTCACCCTTTTCCTCACCGCCATCGCTCCGGCCCTCGCGCAAGGCGAGGGCGTCGCTGTTGTGCCCGATCTGTCGGCCGCGGGCCGGTTCGACTTCAAGGCCGAAGTCGACCGGCGCTACGGCAGGACGCTTGAGGTCATCCGCGCGGAATTTCCGCGAGACCATGCGGCGCTGATGGCGGAGATCGCCGCGATCAAATGGCAGCGCGGCGGGGAGAATGACGCGCTGCTGGCAGCGTTCGGCGCCGTAACCGAGCTCAAGAAGAAGTACGCGGCCCGGCTGCAGTTTGCGCCAAGCGCGAAGCAGGCCGTGATGCTGGAAAACCTGGCGAAGTTCTATGTCGCCGTCTCCGGGAGGGAAGGGCCTGAAGTGTGCGGGCAGTTCGCGAGCGACGGGGCCGGCGTGCTGTTCGCGCGGGGACTGTCGGGCGCCTATGCCGCCGCGATCGATATCCAGTCGGCGGCGTATTTCGAGGCGGTGGCCGCCGCGCTCGAAACGCCCGAATACATCAGCCCCGTCCGTCCGGATGACTGGGGCGTGGTGGTGAGCGCGATGGTTTCGGCAGGGGCGCCGCCATCGTTCGCCAAGACGATTTCGGACGGCAACCCCGCCGATCCCGATCTCTGTCCGGCGCTGGCGGCGATGTTCGTCACCAGCGCCGTTCTGAATGCGCCCGAAGGGACGCGGATTCGCGCCGACTTCGCCAAGAATCTCGCGGGTTACTAGCGGGTCATCGACCGCAGCAGCCCGAGGCGCTCGCGCAGGGCGAAACGCGTGACGAGCAGCGTGGCGCAGAAGGCCAGCCCGGCCGCGAGGCCGAGCCACACGCCCGGGCCCCGCCAGTCGAGGACGAAGCCGAGCACGTAGGCCGTCGGCAGGCCGACGAGCCAGTAGCCGAACATCGCCAGCAGCATCGGGATCTTGGTGTCGGACAGTCCGCGCAACGCGTGGGCCGCCACGACCTGCGCGCCGTCGGACAGCTGGAACAGCCCCGCGATCACGAGATAGGTCGCGGCAAATTCCAGCGCCGCGGCGTTTCCCGGATCGTTGCGATCGAGGAAGATGCCGACCAGGGTATGCGACTGGGTGACGAAGGCGATGCAGGTCAGCGCCATGAAGCCGACGCCCATGCCGATCGCCGTCCACCCCGCCTTGCGCACGCCCTCGCGGTCGCCCCGGCCATAGGCGAGGCCGACGCGGACCGTGGCTGCGACGCCGAGGCCGAGCGGCACCATGAAGGCTGCCGAAGCAAGCTGCAGCGCCACCGCATGAGCCGCGACCTCATTGGCCCCGAGCCGGCCCATCAGCAGGGCGGCGACCGAGAACAGGCCGACTTCGGCCAGCACCGTGATGCCGATCGGCAGGCCGATGGCGAAGATGGCGCGGAACTTCTCCCAGTCCGGCTTTGCGAAGCGGATCAGGATGTGGAAGCGCCGGAAGCGGCGGTGCAGCAGCACGTAGCCCAGCATGGAGAGGAACATCACCACGTTGACGATGCCGGTAGCGATCGCGGCGCCCCTGAGTTCGAGGCGCGGGAAACCGAAGTGACCGAAGATCAGCGCATAGGCGAGGAACGCGTTGGCGATCACCCCCACCACCGTGACGACGAGGATGACGCGGGCATTGTCATAGGCGGCGAGCAGGGAGCGCATCGCCATCAGGCCGAAGGCCGGAAACAGCATCCACGAGCCCCAGACGATGTAGCTTGTGGCCAGCGCCGAGATGTCGGGGTCCTGGCCGAGATAGCCGTAGAGCACGCCGATGTTGAGCAGCACCGGCTGCAGAATCGCCGCAAGGAAAATGGCGACCCACAGGCCCTGCCGCACATAGCGGCGCACGTCCTTGATCCGCCTGCCGCCCCGGGCCTGCGCCACGAGCGGCGCGACGGCGCCCACGATGGCGCCACCGGTCAAAAGGAACGGCATGAAGAAGGCGCTGGCGAGCGTGCCGGCGGCAAGATACTTCGGGCCAAGCCAGCCCATCAGCACGACATCGGTCGTGAAAAGCAGATTTTGCGCCAGTTGCGCGATGATCAGCGGCCAGGCCAGCCGGAAACTCGCGCGAACCTCGTCGGCCCAGCTGTGGGAAATAATGCTCTCTTCGCCGGGAAACGGCGCTGTAACGGCTTCAGGCATGTGATTTACTCGCGGGGCGGACCCTTAACGCATCCCACTCGGGGACGAAAGGGGCGTGGCCAATTGGCAACAATTGGCGTGCCGGCCCACAATCCGCCACGGAACCCAATCATATGGGCAACCATTGGGGGTACATAACACTCTCTGGAGGGACGTCATGAAAACCATCAGTCTTATCATCGCGGCGCTGCTGACCGCATTCACGCTGTCGGCCTGCACTTCGACACAGCGGGCGGCGGGCGCAGGAGCGGTCATCGGCGGTGTCATCGGCGGCGTGACCACAGGTTCGCCGCAGGGCGCCGCGGCCGGGGCGATCGTTGGCGGTGCCAGCGGCGCGATTGCCGGCACCCTGCTCGGGCGCCAGCGCGATAATCCGGATCGCTGCGTCTATGAAGACCGTTACGGCCGTCGCTTTGTCGATGTTTGCCCGCGCGGCTGATTGGCGGCACATTGCTGCATGAACGCGGCCCGGCGCATAGCGTCGGGCCGTTTCCATTTCGGGAGCGCGCGTGAGTTTTGAGTTCGAAAACCCCGGCCGGCCAATCGAGGACAGCGTCCGCGCTGCCGCGAAGGCTGAATTCGACCGCGCCATCGGAGAGGTCGCCGAGACGGGATTCGAAATCCACGAAACGGTGCGCACTGTGCGCCGGCGGCTGAAGCGCATTCGCGCCATCGTCAGGTTGATCCGGCCTGCATTCGCCCACTACCGTGCCGAAAACGAACTGTTGCGAAGCATCGGCGCCGATGTGTCGGCGCTGCGCGACGCCGCGGCGCTGGTGGATGGTGTCGACCGGCTGTTGCGGGAGGCGGACGGCGAGACCGCGGCGGTGCTGCACCAGTTGCGGCGGCGGCTGGTGGATGCGGCGGCGGATGAGGATGCGGGCCTCGACCGGGATGCGTTTCTGCTCGAACTGCGGGGCAAACTCCGGGAGGCACGGGTTCGTGCGGAACTGTGGGAGTTGACCGCCGACGATGCCGCAGCGGTGGTCCCCGGGTTCGTTGCGACCTACCGCAAGTCTCGGGGCGGTTATCGGGCCGCCCGAAAACACCCGACGGAGGAGCGGTACCTGCATGAATGGCGCAAGGCGGTAAAATTCCATTGGGCGCAGCTCAGCCTGCTGCGGGGTTTCGCTCCCGCCTTTGCCGAAAAGCGCCGCGCGGCGGCGAAGCGGCTGGCCGAGTCGCTCGGCGACCACCATAACCTCTGCGTCCTGCGGGACGCGCTGACTGCGCAGGAGGCGGATAAGGTGGGGCCGGTGCTGGAGGCGGCTATCGAGCGGCTGGGCAAGCGCGCGCTGAAACTGGGCCGGCCGCTGTTCGCGGAGACGCCGCGGCAGGTGAGGAGCCGCTGGACCGCGGTGTTTGCCGATCGCGCGGCGGTCGGGCGGATCGCGCATGGCCGGTAACTGCAACCCCGGGGGGCGCAAGGCGTTGGTCATCTGCCGTTTCAACAAGGAGGCCTGCCATGGATGCGCCCGTTGAGATCAGTTTCCGTCACTTCGAGCCGACGGAGCGAATCCGGGAGCTCATCGAGAACCATGTGGCCGCCATCGACAACTACGAGAACAGCATAACTTCGGGCCGGGTGATCGTGGATGGAAAGAACCACCACGGCAGCAAGACTGTCGTCGATATCTCTGTAGAGCTGAAATACCGCGGCGGCCTGGCGCTTGGCCGCCGCAGCGGCGAATTTCCATCTCCCGCGGGGCAGCGGACGTTCGATATGGCGGTGGCGCAGGCCTTCGAGGTGGCCGAGAACCAGATCAAGGAGCATTTCCGAAAGCGCCGTGACGGCAAGGACAGCGGGGAAACGGAGCTCCAGCCCGGCCACGGCCGGATCGCGCGGCTCAATGCGAGCGTGCGCAACGGCTTCATCGAGATGCCCAACGGGGTATCGCTGTTCTTTTCCGACGCGGTGTTGACGGAGATTTCTATGCACTGGTCGAGGGCGCCGAGGTGATGGCGACGCCCGCCGAGGCCGAGGGACCGTATGGGCCGCAGGCGCGCGCTGTGAAGCCGATTGGGGCGCTCGGCTGAATGGTGGCGGCGCTCAACGAGGAGCAGCGGCGCACGATCAGCGCGCGCTTCACGGCTGCCGTCAACATGGAGCCCGCCGATCTGCAAAGCTGGCTCGGGACAGGTGCGAGCCACACGGTTGGCTGGCCGCCGGACCGGGCAGAGGGCGTCGAGTCCGTCGGGCATGCTGCGGGGCGGCGAATCCTGAGTATCCTCGATACGGCAGCCGGCAGCCTGAGCGATGACGACTACCGGCACATGCGCAAGGTGGCGGGCTATGTCGCGCGGCACCTCAAGCAGCGGCCGCGGGGCGATGTCAGTCATACGCGCTGGCGCTATTCGCTGATGAACTGGGGCCATGATCCGCTGAAGTGACAACCCGAGGCGTGGCGTCGCGCCGGACGGCCTGCCGGCCTCCGGGTTCTGGTGTCGCTGTCGTCCGCCAGTAGGCGGCCCCCGGGACGCGTGTGCCCTGAGGTAGTGAATAG
>DAORUH010000104.1:0-11259 GCA_035433065.1 Devosia sp.
CGGCGGCCTGTTCGTGTTCGTCACGCTGTTCATGCCCAAGGGCCTTGTCGGCCTCTACCCCCAGCTGCGCGGAAAACGGAACAAGCCCGCGCCGGCAAAACCCGTCGCTGCAGACCCCAGCCCGGAGCCCGCCGAATGACCGACCGCACCGGCACCATGCTCTATCTCAACGGCGTGTCCGTCTCCTTCGACGGCTTCAAGGCGCTGAACGCGCTGTCGATCATCGTCCACCCCAACGAGATGCTGGCAATCATCGGCCCCAACGGCGCGGGCAAGACGACGATGATGGACATCATCACCGGCAAGACGCGCCCCGACGATGGCGAAGTGTTCTTCGACGGCCGCACCGACCTCACCAAGCTCGATGAGGCGACGATCGCCAACCTCGGCATCGGCCGGAAATTCCAGAAGCCCACCGTGTTCGAGAGCCACACTGTCTGGGACAATCTCGAACTGGCGCTGAAAAAGCCCCGCAGCGTCTTCGCCGCCCTCACCTATTCGCCCAGCCGTGAGGACATCGCCCGCATCGAGGAGATCCTCGAAACCGTCCGCCTCACCGCCCGCCGCAACCATCTCGCGGCCGGCCTCAGCCACGGGCAGAAGCAGTGGCTCGAGATCGGCATGCTGCTGGCGCAGGACCCAAAACTGCTGCTCGTCGACGAACCCGTCGCCGGCATGACCGACAGCGAAACCGAAGAGACGGCAAAGCTGCTGAAACAGATCGCCCTGACCCGCTCGGTGGTCGTGGTCGAACACGACATGAGCTTCGTCCGCGACCTCGGCACCCGCGTCACCTGCCTCGCCGAAGGCACCGTTCTCGCCGAAGGCACGCTCGACCAGGTGAGCGCCAACCCGCTGGTGATCGAAAGGTACCTCGGACGATGATCGGACGCATGCACGCGGCCGTCGCCGCTTGGTCTCCCGCGCTGAACCCGGCGCGCCCGTCCGGTTCGGATTGTGTTCAGCCAACGGCTTCCAACCTTGCGCCTTTGCCGCCATTCTTGGCGGGACGTAAGGAGAACGGAATGCATATTGTCATGCTGATCATTGGTGTCCTTGGTGGGGCGGCCGCCCTGTGGTGGCGGTTCAAATCGATCGGCGAGGCCGGCCGCGACGCCGCCGACATGGCAGGCCGGGTGCGCGGCGCCTATCGCAGGGGCAAGTTCCGCAAGCAGGCCGAAGGTTCGGTTCTCACCACCGTCGACGATCCCGCCCTCGCCGCCGCCATCTTCCTCTTCGCGTTGGCCGGTGAACGCGCCCCCGGCACGCAGCCGGCGACAGCGCTGGTCCGCGCCGAGCTCGACGACATCATCCCCGCCAGCGAGATGGACGAAAAGATCGCCTATGCCGAATGGGCGGCGCGCAGCGTCGCCGATCCGCGCGACTGCATCCGCCGCTTCTCCGATCTGTGGCGCAGCGCGCTGTCGGCCGACGAGCGCGATCACCTCTTCGACATGGCCACCAACATCACCGGCCCCTCACCCGAACCGCACCAGCAGCTCTGCCTCGATGCGCTGCGCACCGCGATCACCGACAAGCAAGGACGCGCATGACCGCCCTCTCCATCCGCGCCATCGACCTCCACTACGGCGCCGCGCAGGCTCTGCGGGCCATCACCATCGAGGTGCAGCCGCACCGCATCACCGCGGTGCTCGGCCGGAACGGCGTAGGCAAGTCCTCGACGCTGCGTGCCATCACCGGCATCAACCATGTGTCCTCGGGCGAGATCGTCTTCGACAATGAGGTGCTAAAGAAGGCCCCGCCCTATAAGCGCGCCCGCATGGGCATCGGCTACGTGCCACAGGGCCGCGAGATCTTCCCGCTCCTCACGGTGAAGGAAAACCTCGAGACCGGTTACGCCGGCCTCGCACGCGCCGACCGGAACATTCCCGCCTACATCTTCGAGCTATTCCCCGTGCTGAAGTCCATGCTGGGCCGGCGCGGCGGTGACCTCTCGGGTGGCCAGCAGCAGCAGCTCGCCATCGGGCGTGCGCTGGTCACCCGACCCAGGGTCCTCGTGCTCGATGAACCGACCGAAGGCATCCAGCCCTCGATCATCAAGGACATCGGCCGCGCGCTGCAATTCCTGCGCGACGAGAAGGGCATGACGATCCTGCTGGTCGAGCAGTATCTGGACTTCTGCCGCGAGATCGCCGACGACATCTACATCATGGATCGCGGCGAGATCATGCATTCGGGCCCCGCTTCCGACCTCGACCTCCCCGAGGTCCGCCGGCATCTGACGGTCTGACGATGCCCGTGATTGCCGCTCCCCGCTTGCAGCGCGCCAACGGCGAAGGCCGCATTGCGACGCAACTGCTCGATGGCCGCACGCGGCTGAAAACCCTCTACCAGGAGGGTGCGGCAAAGATCCGCCTGCCGCACACGCATGATGCCTCGCTGCAGGCCGTGCTCATCAACACCGCGGGGGGTCTCTGCGGCGGCGACAACATCCGCTGGAACGCCGAGGCCGCGCCCTATGCGCGGCTGGTGCTCACCACGCAGGCCTGCGAACGCGTCTATCGCTCGACCGGCGAGGATGCCCACGTCACCACCCGGCTCAGCGCCGCCGCGGGCGCGCGGCTCGACTGGCTGCCGCAGGAAACGATCCTCTACGAGGGCGGCCGGCTCAACCGCACGCTCGACGTCGATCTCGATCCGGATGCCACGCTCTGCGCCGTCGAATCCATCATCCTCGGCCGCGAGGCGATGGGCGAGGACGCGTACCACGCCATCCTCACCGACCGCTGGCGCATCCGCCGTGGCGGCCGCCTTATCCACGCCGAAGCCACCCGGCTCAGCGCCGATCCTGAGGAACGCGACGGCCTGTCCCTGCTCGATGGCGCACGCGCCTTCGCCACCGTGCTCTACGTCGGCGCCGATGCCGGCCGCCAGCGCGAGACGATCCGCCCGCTGCTCACCGGCCGCTCCGGCGCCAGCGCCATCGGCGAGCGTCTCGTCGTGCGCGCTATCGCTCCATCGGGGCTTGCGCTGCGCAAGATCATCGCGCCAATTGTCGCGACCCTTTCGAGTGCGGGCGCCCTGCCCCGCCTCTGGCATCTGTGACAGAACGATATGAGGACTTCGTGGTGCGCCTGTCGAACCACGCAATCCGGGAACTGCGGAGCGCAAAATGAACCTCACTCCCCGCGAAAAGGACAAGCTGCTGATCTCGATGGCGGCCATCGTGGCGCGCAGGCGCCTCGAACGCGGCGTCAAACTCAACCACCCCGAGGCCATCGCGCTGATCACCGATTTCGTGGTCGAGGGCGCCCGTGACGGCCGCTCTGTCGCCGACCTCATGGAGGCCGGCGCGCATGTCGTCACCCGCGCTGAGGTGATGGAGGGCATCGCCGAGATGATCCACGACGTGCAGGTGGAAGCGACCTTCCCCGATGGCACGAAACTCGTCACCGTCCACGAACCGATCCGCTGAGGAGCGCGCCATGATCCCCGGTGAAATCATCACCCGGCCCGGCGATATCGAGATCAATGCCGGCGCCGAGCGCGTCACGCTCGAAGTCGCCAATACCGGCGACCGGCCCATCCAGGTCGGCTCGCACTATCATTTTTTCGAAACCAACAACGGCCTGCGCTTCGATCGGGCCAAGGCGCGCGGCATGCGGCTCGACATAGCCGCCGGCACGGCGGTGCGGTTCGAGCCCGGCCAGACACGCGAAGTCACCCTCGTGCCGCTCGGCGGCAAGCGCGAGGTTTACGGCTTCCAGCAGAAGGTGATGGGCAAGCTCTAGCGGTACGCTCGCCCCCGGATTGTGCGCAGGTTGCGGCCACGTTGCCGGGGCGATTGTCGCAAAAGGGGTTGCGCTCGGCGGATTTTCCGGCTGTCTGGCGCGCAAACCGGATTGCGAGCGAAACCATGGTCACCAAGCAGGATATTTTGAAGCAGCGCCTGGCAGAAGTGCTGGATGACCTGAAGACGAGCGGCGGCCGCGACCCCGAAACCATGTGGCTTATCGGCAGCCTGACCGCCGACCTTACGAGCAAGGTCAAGGCGAACTCCTGGAAGGAATTCAAGGAGACGATGAGCCCCGCAACCTACGACAAGCTGCTGAACGACTTCCAGGACGTCGGCAACCGGCTCTACCAGGACGGCATCATCAAGCGCGCCTATGCCATGCAGGCGCTCGGCCTGTCGCTGGTCTGTTCGACCCAGCGGCAGGACCCGATGATTGCCAACGGCGAAATCCTCCTCGATGCGGTGATCGAGGGCGCCGTAAAGCTCTACCGCAAGGTTGAGAAGACCCACTGAGCCTGGCGGCTCAGCCCTTGGCCGGCAGCGAGCGCAGGTAGAGGATGATGGCGCTGACGTCGTCCGGCTTCAGGTTCGCAAAGTAGGGATAAGGCATGGGCGGCTTCATGGCCGATCCGTCCGGCCGCGTGCCGTGCGTGATCATCGTCGCCAGCTGCGCGTCGGTATATTCGCCGATGCCGGTGGGCGTGATGTTCGGCGCCTTCACCTTCGAGCCATCGGGCTGCGCGAACTCCATGCCGCCAGCGCCCAGTGCGTTCTGGAAATCGAATTGCCCGGTCGGCAGCGGCGTCGTGTGACACACGGTGCAGTGCCCGAGCGGCCCCGCGAGATAGGCGCCATATTCGAGCGTCACGCCTTCCGGCACTGCAGCAACGCTTGTCACCGGCGGGCCCCAGGCGGGCGGCAGCGGAATGTTGTACTTCGACGTGCCCGGATCATTCGCGACCGGCGGAACGGTGCGCAGATAGGCAACGACCGAGGCCAGGTCGTCGTCGGAAATCTTGCCGTAGACTTCGAACGGCATGGGCGGGCCAATCAGCGTCCCATCGGGGCGGATGCCCTCACGAATGGCTTTGGCGAATTGCTCGTCGGTCCAGTCTTTCGTCGGGCCGGCGGGGGTGAGGTTTGCGGCGATGGCCGTGAAGGCCGGGCTGTCTTCGACCAGGCGGCCTGACAGCGCCTTGTCCTGCTCGAACCCCTGCGCGCCGATGGGCGTATGGCAATTGCCGCAACCCATGATGGAGTTGACGAGATAGTCACCTCGTTCGACCGACCCCGCTGCAACGGCCATCCCGGCACTTGCAGCCACAATCAGTCCTGCCAATGCAATGACACGCATTTTGCTTCTCCCCAGCGCAATTTCCGTCGCGCATTGCATAGGTAGCGCCGTTTCGACCGCCGGGGAACTCGATTCTGGTAGACGCCGGCCCAACCTTGCCGAATTCTTCGGCAGTAGGCTGGACAGCCTGCAAAATGGGCGATTGAGTAGGATCAGGCGACGTCAGGAAGGTGCAGTTCGGGTGTCGATTCCATCGGCCGCACACGCAAGCGGGCGGGAAACTCGCGTTCCCCGCCCGGCAGTATCAAGGATTGGCGAGCGCCTAGGCGCGATCGTCGACGTAGACGGTCACGGCGCCATCGGCTCCGGTCTCAACCGCGAGCACCTTGTCGGTGGTCACGCCGTCGGCCTCAAGCTTCGCCTTCAGCGCGGCGTTCGCATCAATGTCGGTATGAAGCGTCGTCAGGGACGCCGCCTGCGCGGTCTTGGCGGCGTCGATCGCTGCAGCGTCTACGCCGGTCAGGGTCGAGATCTTCACGACGTTGACGGTCGTCGCGTCGGTAACGGCCGCAAGATCAACCTTGGCGCCTGCGTTCAGCGTCGCGAGGAGGGCTTCATAGCTCCCCGCGGCCGCAGCGGCGGCCTCAACTGCGGGCGCGGCCGCCGGTGCTGCCTGGGCGAAAGCCATTCCCGAGCTGCCGGCGACGAATGCTGCCACGAGACCGAGTTTGATGAGCTTGTTCATTGGGTCGTTCCTTCAGGTTGGTCCACATGATGGTGTCGTTCCCCACCGACCCGATAACCCTCCCAGCGCCGCCCGGTTCCCCTTGAAACCATGACGTTTTTGGGGCCTCAAGTGGCCAAACCGTGACCTGAATCCTCCTACTCCGGAGTCAAGACAAATGCCCACAAAAATCTCCCGTGCCACCTATGCCGATATGTATGGCCCGACCACCGGCGACCGGTTGCGGCTCGCCGACACGGAGCTGTGGATCGAGGTGGAGAAGGACCTCACCACCTACGGCGAGGAGGTGAAATTCGGCGGCGGCAAGGTGATCCGCGACGGCATGGGCCAGAGCCAGGTCACCCGCGTCGGGGGCGCCATGGATACCGTCATCACCAATGCGCTGATCGTCGACCACAGCGGCATCTACAAGGCCGATATCGGCCTCCGCGATGGCCGCATCGCCGTCATCGGCAAGGCGGGCAATCCCGACACTCAGACGGGCGTCGATATCATCATCGGCCCCTCGACCGAGATCATCGCCGGCGAGGGCCGCATCATCACCGCGGGCGGCATGGACGCCCACATCCACTTCATCGCGCCCCAGCAGATCGAGGAAGCGCTGATGAGCGGCATCACCACCATGTTCGGCGGCGGCACCGGCCCGGCGCACGGCACCCTCGCCACCACCTGCACCGGCGCCTGGCATGCCCAGCGCATGATCGAGAGCTTTGACGCCTTCCCGATGAACCTCGGCATCGCCGGCAAGGGCAACGCCTCGCTCCCCGCTCCGCTGGTCGAAATGATCGAGGCCGGTGTGAGTTGTCTCAAGCTCCACGAGGACTGGGGCACCACCCCAGCCACAATCGACAACTGCCTCGCCGTCGCCGACGACCACGACGTGCAGGTGATGATCCACACCGACACGCTCAACGAGAGCGGCTTCGTCGAGGACACGATCGCGGCGTTCAGGGGCCGCACCATCCACGCCTTCCACACCGAAGGCGCGGGCGGCGGCCATGCCCCCGACATCATCAAGGTCGCGGGCCTGCCGAACGTGCTGCCGTCGTCTACCAACCCGACGCGGCCCTATACCGTCAACACCATCGCCGAGCATCTCGACATGCTGATGGTCTGCCACCACCTCAGCCCCTCGATCCCCGAGGATGTGGCCTTCGCCGAGAGCCGCATCCGCAAGGAGACGATTGCCGCCGAAGACATCCTCCACGACATCGGCGCTTTCTCGATGATCTCGTCCGACAGCCAGGCCATGGGCCGGGTCGGCGAAGTCATCATCCGCACTTGGCAGACCGCCGACAAGATGAAGCGCCAGCGCGGCGCGCTCCCCGGCGAGACCGGCGACAACGACAATTTCCGGGTGAAGCGCTACATCGCGAAATACACCATCAACCCCGCCATCACCCACGGCATCAGCCGCCATGTCGGTTCCGTGGAAGTCGGCAAGCGTGCCGACCTCGTGATGTGGAGCCCCGCCTTCTTCGGCGTGAAACCGGAAATGGTGCTGCTCGGCGGCTCCATCGCCGCCGCCCCGATGGGCGATCCCAACGCCTCGATCCCCACCCCGCAGCCGATGCACTACCGCCCGATGTTCGCCGCCTTCGGCAAGCTGCGCACCAACTCGTCCGTGACCTTCGTGTCGCAGCTTGCCTTCGACGCGGACCTGCAGCATCGGCTCGGCGTCGACAAAGCCATGCTGCCAGTACGGAACACCCGCGGCGGCATCGGCAAGGCGTCGATGATCCACAATTCCGCGACGCCGCAGATCGATGTCGATCCCGAGACCTACGAAGTCCGCGCCAATGGCGAGCTGCTCACCTGCGAGCCGGCGACAGTATTGCCGATGGCGCAGCGCTATTTCCTGTTCTAGCGCCGAGGTAGCGCTCACCGGCGAACTGCACTAGCCTTCCGGCTTGATTTGCTGCCTCGGAGGCCATCATGGAAGCCCTGCCCCTTGCCGCTGCGATGCTCGGAGGCCTCGACGTCTCCTCGGCGGTGATTCTCAATTTTACCGGCAACGTCGAGCAGAAGGTCGTCCAGTACAACTGCGGCCAGCCCGAGCCGCTGACCGTAAAATACGTCAACGCCGCTCCGAACTACCTCGCCTTCCTGACAGTCGAGAACCGCACGCTGGTCTTCGTCACCGTGCTGTCCGCCGATGGCGCGAAGTACGCTGCGGGCGAATACGAATGGTGGAACAAGGGCAGCGAGGCGACACTCGCCAATCTCACCACCCCCGACGCTGAACCCATCGCCTGCACGGAAATCTCGGAGACGCCGTGAACCCAAACCCCATCGCTGCGGATCTGTTTCAGCACGTCCGCATCGTCATGGGCATGGTCATAGGCCTCGGCATCACCCGCATTCTCACGGGTGTTGCAGGCATGATCCAGCATGCAACCCGTCCCCAGCTGTCGATCGTCCACATGCTGTGGGCCGGCTCCATGCTGCTGGAACTTATCTCCTTCTGGTGGTGGGAGTTCGAGCTGGCCACGCTGCCGGACTGGACCTTCGCCACCTTCCTCTTTCTCATCGTCTACTGCATCACGCTGTACCTGATCGCGGCGCTGCTGTTCCCCGACCGGCTCGACGGCTACGATGGCTACTGGGATTTCTTCCTCAAGCGCCGGCACTGGTTCTTCAGCCTCTTCGCGCTGACCTTCGGGCTCGATGTCATCGACACCCTCATCAAGGGCGCGCCGTATTTCGACAATCTGGGCATCTGGTACCTGGTGCAGGTGCCGATCGGCGTCACGCTCGCGGTCATCGGCATCTGGACGAAGAACTGGACCTTCCATCTCGTCCTCGTGCTGCTGAACCTCGCCTATCAGGCGGCATGGGTCGGCAAGCTCTTCACCGTACACATCTGACCGGCTAGGGTAGTGCCGGGTCGGGAAGCCCTGTCGCCTTTGGTACCTCAGTCATGACAGAAACGCTGCGTGCGCTCGGCTATCTGCCCCCAGGGCATGGCCGCAACATCTGGGACCTTGCCGTGCTGTCGCACGACGAGCGCCGCGTCCGCCGCCGCGCCATCGAGCTCGTTCACGGCGATACCGTGCTGATCGATTTCCCCCACCCGATTTCGCTCGAGAGTGGCGGTGCGCTTGAACTCGACAACGGCATGCTGGTGGAGGTCATCGCCGGAGAAGAGCCGCTCTACGAAGTGCGCGGCGAAGACCACATCCACCTGATGCAACTGTGCTGGCACCTCGGCAACCGCCACCTCAAGGTGCAGATCGAACGCGAATGGGAGGGCAGCGGCGACCGCATTCTCATCCTGCGCGATCCTGTCATCCGCGACATGCTGATCGGCCTCAGCGCCACCGTCACCGCGATCAGCGAGCCGTTCCATCCGCTTGACGGCGCCTACGCTCACGCGCATGGCAGCGAGGACCACGCGCTGCTCAACCGCAAATGACCAACCCGGCGGCGCTGCAGAAGCTGCTGACCTGGCTGTCGCCGGCTTTCCCGGTGGGCGCCTTCGCGTGGTCGGCCGGCCTCGAAACGGCCATCGCCGATGGCCGGGTCCGCACCGCAGCCGCCGTCGAGACCTGGATATCCGGCGCGCTCGCCCACGGCGGCATCCGTACCGACGCCATCCTCCTCGCCCACGCCCACCACACCGATGATGCTGCGGCGCTGCGCGACCTCGCCGATCTCGCCATTGCCCTCACCCCCGCCGCCGAGCGCCACCGCGAAACCCTGCTCACCGGCGACGCCTTCGTCACCGCCGCGAAGCATTGGCCCTCAGCTATCTACGCCCGTCTGCCATCGCCCTGCCCCTACCCGGTCGCCGTCGGCGCCATCGCCGCCGCGCACGGCATTGACATCGAGGCCACGCTCCTCGGCTATCTCACCGCCGCGGTCCACGCGCAGGTCTCGGTCGCCGTGCGCCTCGTGCCGCTCGGTCAGACCGATGGGCTGCGCGTCATGGCGGCGCTCGAACCGCGCACCGCCGCCCTCGCGGCCACCGCATCCAACGCACCACTGGACGACATCGGCGGGATCGCCTACGCCGCTGACATCGCGCAGATGCGCCACGAAGACCTGGAACCAAGGATATTCCGCTCATGAGCATGATCATCGCCGCCATCATGTTCGTCCCGCTGCTGGCCATCGCCATCGCCACCTTCATCTGGTCGCTCGGCGGCTCGTGGCCGCTGCGCGACCGGGCAATGCTGCCGGACGTCGTGCTCGGCATTCCGGGCACCCGCCAGATCCCGCGCCTTGGCGCCTTCCTTACCTCGATCGCGGTTCTCGCCGCCGGCGTCGCCGCGCTGGCGCTGGCCGATCACACCGGCGGCGGCCCATGGCTCACGCTGCTCGGCATCGTGCTTGGCGGGGCGTTTCTCACCCGCGGCGCCTTCGGCTATTCCGCGTGGTGGCAGACGCTGTTCTCTGCCGAACCCTTCGCCACCCTCGACCGCAAGAACTATTCGCCGATGTGCCTGATGATCGGCGCCGGCTATCTCATCCTCGTTGTGCTGAGGCTCATATGACCTCGCCCAACGGCCCACTGCGCGTCGGCATCGGCGGCCCCGTCGGTTCGGGCAAGACGACGCTGTGCGAGATGCTGCTCAAAGCCATGCGCGACCGCTACTCGATGGCCGTCGTCACCAACGACATCTACACCAAGGAAGACGCGCTGATCCTCAACCGCGTGCAGGCGATCAGCGAGGACCGCATCGTCGGCGTCGAAACCGGCGGGTGCCCGCACACCGCCATCCGCGAGGACGCATCGCTCAACCTCGCCGCCATCGCCGATCTGAACCGGAAGTTCCCCGACCTCGACATCATCCTGATCGAATCCGGTGGCGACAACCTCGCCGCGACCTTCTCGCCCGATCTCGCCGACATCACGCTCTACGTCATCTCCGTCGCCGAGGGCGAAAAGATCCCGCGCAAGGGCGGCCCCGCCATCACGCGCTCGGACCTGCTGATCATCAACAAGTCCGACCTCGCGCCCTATGTGCATGCCAGCCTCGAGGTGATGGAGACCGACACGCTTCGCGTGCGCGAGGGCCGGCCCTATGTCTTCACCGACATGCTGCGTCGCGACGGGCTCGACGAGGTGATTGCCTTCATCGAAAAGATGGGCGGTTTCGCGCCGGCCCGGGCCGCCGGGTAGCAGTTGAGCGGCTACGTCCGTCTCATTCGCGACCTATCGGCTCCAATCGCGGAGCCACACTGGCCCCCGGGCATCGCCCTCGCGCCCTTCAGCACCGCGCTGGCCCCCGCCGCCCACGCCCTGCTCCTCGAATGCTACCGCACCGGCTACGGCACCGTCCCCGAAGCCTTCGACACCTGGTGGGCCGCCACCCGCCACGACCCCGAATTCGACGCGGGCCTCTGCTTCTGCGTCACACAAGGCGACCGTCTCACCGGCTTCGCCCTGTGCTGGACCTCCGCCTTCATCAAAGACCTCGCGGTCGCGCCCGCCTTCCGCCACCGCGGCCTCGGCGAAGC
>DAORUH010000105.1:0-11252 GCA_035433065.1 Devosia sp.
CGTCGAACTGGCCGTCCTTGAAGCGGTGATAGAGCGCCGGGATCAGCTTGCGCTTCGTCAGGTCGCCGGTCGCGCCGAAGACCACATAGTCGAAGGGCTGGACCGGGATGATGCGGCTGGACACGGCCTGGGGTCTCCTGTCGACGTAGTTCATCGGCTTCCAAACAACTGCTTTGCGAGAATAACGGCCCCATGCAGCGGTTCGTGCCGCGGCGGGACAATGAAATTTCCATAGCGCTCGATCATGAGCGGATAGAGGCGTGTGCCAAAGCCGCCGACGGCGGCCATCTGGCTGGCGCTGCGCGCCTTGAACCAGTTCACGTAGTTGTCGATGTAGCCCAGTTGCAGCGCCATCAGCTCGCGCGCGACCGGATCGCCCTTCTCGTAATAGTCCATGAACATCGGAATCAGCGCGCCATAGTCTGCCGGCCGACGGTCGCCGAACGACCAGTCCATTACGGCATCGAGGCTGCCGCCGAGCTTCTCCACCGTCGCCTCGGTCAGCGGCGAGCCGGAGACGAGCCCGTCGGTCGCCTCCACCGCGCGCCGCACCAGTTCGCGCCCGAGGATCGCACCCGACATCTGGTCGCCGACGTGAAAGCCCCAGCCGCCGCACTGGTGGCGCTGGCCGTTGATCTTGAGGAGAGCGGCCGAACCGGTGCCCACGATGATCACCGCGCCATCCTCGCCGCCATGCGCCCCGGCCAACGCGATGTCGATGTCGTCATAGACCTGCACCGCCGCGAACGGCCACGGCCGGGCGGCAAAGGCGTCCCGCGCAGACGGCAGTCGTCCTCCGGCCATGCCGAAGCAGGCGAAGGTGTGCTTCGCCTCGGCGATATCGATGCCGGCCTTCCTGAAGACTTCCTCCGTGCCTTCGGAGATCGAGCGGAAGGCGGGATCGCCATTGCCGATCTGCAGGTTGGACCGGCCCCCCGCCGCATCGGCGAGGGTGTTGAGGTTCTCGTCGGCGAGGCGAATGCGGCAGTTGGTGCCGCCACCGTCCACGCCGAGAAACAGCCTGGGCACGAAATGAGCCTCCAAAGCGTCCGTGAAGGAATGTTTCCTGGGTCGGCGCGGACCATAATGAAAGCTCGGCTCATACGAAAGTAGAATAAGCGTCCCGTGAGCGGCGGAAAGCGGCCTTGCCGCATAGCGCCCATGCGAGCGATGCTCAGCCGGACGAATCTTGCCGGCCGCAGCGCCGGCAACCCCGCGCCAGCCTTCGGACTTATCCGCGGGTGACGCCGGGCATCCGCGGGCGGCGGAAAGGGAGGCGGGCATGAGCGATGGACACGTCCTGATTCTGGGCGGCGCCCGGTCGGGCAAGACCGGTTTTGCCGAGCGGCTGGCGATGCGGCTGGGCAAGCGCCCCGCCTATCTGGCCACCGCCACGGCCCTCGACGACGAGATGCGCGACCGCGTCCGGGCCCATCAGGCGCAGCGTTCCGCCCATTTCACGACGCTCGAGGAGCCCATCAACCTCCCCGCGGCCATCGCCGCCTCGGCCCGGCAGAACGACGTGATTCTCGTCGATTGCCTGACGCTGTGGATCACCAACCTGCTCGGCGCCGGCATCGACGTCGCCGCCGCTGTGGACGAATTGACCTCGGTGCTCAGCAAGGTCGAAACCGCCCGCGTGATCCTCGTTTCAAACGAAGTGGGGCTCGGCATCGTCCCCGACAATCCGCTGGCCCGCACCTTCCGCGATCTGGCGGGCGCCGCCCACCAGCGCCTCGCCGAAATCTGCGACGATGCCTATTTCGTCGTCGCCGGCATGCCGATGGTGCTGAAGGGCGACCCGCCGCCCACCGGCCAGCCGGAACCCGGTAACGGGCGGCACCAGGCCTAGCGCCAGAGCAGGATCGCAATCGCCAGCGTGATGCCGAACGCAAGGTTCAGCATCATCGCGTAAAGCTCGACCGCCTTGCGGATATCCGCCGGCCCGAGATCGCTGCGCCCCTCGCCGAACTGCGGCAGGTCGTGAACCTCGCCGGCATAGGCACGCGGCCCGCCGAGTGCAAAGCCCAGCGCCCCCGCGACGACCGCCTCCGGCCATCCGGCATTGGGCGAAGCGTGTTTCTTGGCGTCGCGCAGCGCCGTGGTCCAGCCTTTTTCGGCGTCGGCACCCTTCACCCAGAACGCCGCGCCGCAGAACAGCAGCGCCGTCAGCCGGGCGGGAAGGAAGTTCAGCACGTCGTCGAAGCGGGCGCTGGCCCAGCCAAAATCGCGGTGCCGCTCGGTCTTGTGGCCGATCATCGAGTCGGCCGTGTTCACCGCCTTGTAGAGCGCGATGCCCGGCAGGCCGCCGATCACCAGCCAGAACAGCGGCGCGATCACCCCATCCGACGCGCTTTCGGCCAGCGTCTCGATGGCCGCGCGCGACACCCCCGCCTCATCCAGTTTCGCCGTGTCCCGCCCCACGATCTGCCCCACCTGCTGGCGGCCGGCATCGAGACTGTGGCCGAGCGCATCGGCCACGGCGCGAACAGCGCGCCCCAGTTCCTTCTGCGCCAGCAGCGTCGTCGCCAGCAGCGCCTCGATCACCCAGCCGAACGGGAACGAGCGCAGCCCCCAGGCGATCGGCACCGTCACCGCGGCCGTCACCAGCAGCAGGATCAGCAGCGCGACGACACCCCTGCCCCTTCCCGGCCCTGTGTTCAGCCGCTTGTCGAGCAGCGAGATCAGCGCGCCCATCCACACCACCGGATGACGGATGATCGGGTAAAGCGCGCGAGGGTAACCGATGAATCGTTCTAAAAGCAGCGCCAGTGGCGCAAGGAGTGCCTGCACGTTCAGGTCCTTGTGGGAGAGCGGGCGAGCGCCAGCAGCGCATCGAGATCAAGGTGACGGGCGAGATGATCGGCAAGCGCATCGAGGGTCGCATCGATGCTCGCGTCGTAGTTGTGGGACGGATCAGCCGCAGCACCTATCCCTTCGAGAAAGGCCGAGCGGAAGGCATCACCAGCGAAGAGGCCGTGAAGATACGTCCCCATCACCCTGCGGTCGGGGCTGATCGCGCCCTCGGCCTCGCCCCCAACCGTCGCGAACGATCGCTTGCGGTCGCTGCCCTCGGTCACCCCCATATGCATGTGGTAGCCGGAAATCGCCGCCCCATTCGCTGCGGTGCCGCTCTCAACGCGCAAATCCTTGTGCGGCGCGAGAACTGTATCGACATCGAGCAGGCTCAGCCCCCGGCTCTCGCCCGGCTCGCCCTCGATCCCGTGCGGATCGGCGATGGTGTTGCCCAGCATCTGATACCCGCCGCAAATGCCGAGCACCGCCCCGCCATGGCGGCGGTGCCGCAAAATGTCGGCGTCCCAGCCCTGCGCAAACAGCGCGCGCAGATCGGCGCGGGTCGCCTTGCTGCCGGGCAGCACGATGAGATCGGCCGGCGGCAACTGGCGGCCGGGCTCGACAATCTCCACCGACACACCCGGCTCCTGCCGCAGCGGATCGAGATCGTCAAAATTGGCAATCCGCGGCAGCCGCGGCACGACAATACGGAACGGCCCGCCGCCGCCCGATTTCAGCCCCAGCGCATCTTCTGCCGGCAGCTTCGCTGCACCTGCGAACATCGGCACGGGCCCAAGGCACGTCACGCCCGTGCGTTCCGCGATGGCGCGCCTGCCGTCCTCGAACAGCGCCGGATCGCCCTGAAACTTGTTGACCAGCGTCGCTGCGATCAGCGCTGCATCGGCCGGATCGATCACCGCAAAGGTACCCACCAGCGAGGCAATCACCCCGCCGCGTTCGATATCGCCGATCAGCACAACCGGCAGGTTTTTCGCCCGCGCAAAACCAAAATTGGCTATGTCATTGTGGCGCAGGTTGATCTCCGACGCGCTGCCCGCCCCCTCGACCAGCACGAGATCGGCATCGGCCGCCAGTTCCTCGAACGCGTCGAGCACCTGCGGCAGCAGTTCCCCGCGCTTCTTCCAGTATTCGCGCGCCGGCATCGAAGCCACCCGCTTGCCCCGCACAACCACCTGCGCGCCAGACTCGTGCTCGGGCTTCAGCAGAACGGGGTTCATCGCGGTCAGCGGCTCACGGCGGGCCGCGCGGGCCTGCAGCATCTGCGCGCGACCGATTTCCCCGCCATCCGCCGTCACTCCCGCATTGTTCGACATGTTCTGCGGCTTGAACGGAGCGACCCGCAGTCCGCGATTGGCGTAGGCCCGGCACAGCCCTGCGACAAGCAGCGACTTGCCGACGTCCGACCCGGTGCCCATGAACATCAACGACTTCATGCAGCCGTCCTAGCGCGCGCCGGGCCATTCAAGTAGGGGAATCGCATGCGCAAGGTATCCATCATCGGCATCGGGGCGGGCAACCCGGACTATCTCACCCTGCAGGCCGTCCGCGCGATCGGTGCCGCCGAAGTGTTCTTCATCCCCGACAAGGGCGAAGAAAAGGCCGCGCTGAAAACCGTGCGCGGCGAAATGCTGGCGCGCCACGCCTCGCCCGGGCACCGGCTTGCCGAGTTCGTCGTGCCGCAGCGCAGCACGACCCCGACTTACGCCGAGGGTGTTGCCGCCTGGCGCGCCGCCCTGCGCGAAACCTACCAGCGCCTGCTCACCACAGAACTTGGCGAAAATCGCCACGGCGCGTTCCTCGTCTGGGGCGACCCATCGCTCTATGACGGCACCATCGGCATTCTCGACGACATCCGTGCCGCCGGTTTCCCCCTCGAGGTGGAAGCCATCCCCGGCATCAGCGCCGTCTCAGCCCTCTGCGCCGCCCACCGTGTGCAACTCAACCGCACCGGCGAGGCAATCACCATCACCACGGCGCGCCGCGTCCTCAACGGCGAGGCCGACAATCTCACCAGCTTCATCGTGATGCTCGACAGCGAAGGCGCCTGGAAGCGCTTCAGCGGCGAAGACGCCGAAATCTTCTGGGGCGCCTATCTCGGCATGGGCGAGGAAATCCTCGTGTCCGGCCGCATCGCCGACGTGGCGGACGAGATCGAGCGGGTCCGCGCCGCCGCGCGCGAGCGCAACGGCTGGGTCATGGACACCTACATGGTCCGCCGCCCGCTCTAGGGCGCGACGTCGATGACGTGTGCATAGGACCCCAGCACGCGGCCCGAAACTGCCCCCATCGGCGCCAGCACGGTTCCCGCCGCATCGGCCGCCCCAAACAGCGGCGCATCGGATTCGGCAACCGCCGTCGAATAGTGAAACTCATGCCCCGTCAGCCGCTTCGGCCACGGCAGCGCACTGTCATGCACGAGCCGCCGATACCCCAGCGTCCGCTTCGGCCGATCGATCCGCGTCGCCACCGGCAACAACCCCGCCATCGGATACGTCGCGCCCGACTTGTCCGTCAGGGTCTGGCCGAGCACCATATACCCCCCGCACTCCCCGTAGATCAGCGCCCCCCGTGCCGCCGAAGCCCGCAGCCCACCGAGGAAACTCTCGGCATGCGCAAGGCGCTGAGCGTGCAACTCGGGATACCCCCCCGGCAAAAACACCGCATCCGCCGCCACATCCGGCGCCTCATCCGCCAGCGGCGAAAAGAAGCTCACCGCCGCCCCCGCCTTCCGCCAGTCCCTCAACCAGTGGCCATAGACAAACGCAAAGGCATCATCCCGCGCAACGGCAACATGATTGCCCAGCGGCGAAAGTACCATCGGCTCCATGGCCTTCTCCCCTCCGTGGGAGAAGGTGGGCGAAGCCCGGATGAGGGGGGCGCTCAGCGACAACAGCCGGTTGAGATCAACATACTCGCCGACCGCCTCCGCGGCAGCCGAGACAACCGTCTCAAACTGCGACACCTCATCGGGGAGCACCAGCCCGAGGTGCCGCTCGGGAAGCACCAGCCCATCGCGCCGCGGCAGAACGCCGAGCACCGGAATCCCCGTCGGCTCAAGCGCCGCCCGCAGCATCCGCTCATGCCGCGTCGTCGCCGCGCGGTTCACGATCACCCCCGCAACCTTCACCCCTGGCCGCCACGTCGCAAAACCATGCACCAGCGCCGCGATCGACTGCGACTGCTTCTCCGCATCGACGACAAGGATCACCGGACATCCCAGCGCCGCCGCGAGATCGGCCGTCGAGCCGGTCCCGTCGGCTGCCCCGTCGAACAGCCCCATGACGCCCTCGACCAGCAGCAGGTCGGCACCCTTCGCATGGGTCGCAGCCAGCGCACGAACCCGCCCCGGAGACATCGCCCACGGGTCGAGATTGATCGCCTCAGCCCCCGCCGTCCGGGCCAGAATCTTCGTATCGATATAATCCGGCCCGGTCTTCGCCGGCGCCACCGCAATGCCGCGCGCCCTCAGCGCCGCGAGCAGTCCGAGCGTAACGATGGTCTTGCCCGACCCCGAGCGCGGCGCAGCGATGACAAGGCCGTTAGCCAAGGCCGTTTTCCCGGAGACTGCCGACCCACCAGTCAAAGTCCTGCCGCTGGGCCGACACCGGCCCCAGCACCACGATGGCAGGCGTCACCAGCAGATGTTCGATCTCCGCCACTGTCCCAAGCGTCGCCTCGACAACCATCTGCCCCGGCAGCGTGGCATTGGTGACGACAGCGAGGCGATCCGCCGGATCACGCCCGCCCGCCATCAGCTTGTCCGCAATCGAGCCAAGGTGCCGCACCGCCATGTACATGACGATCACCGGCGCCGCCTTCGCCACCGCCGCCCAGTCGAGCGCCGACGGCAGGTTGCCCGTCTCGTCATGCCCCGTGAGAAACAGCACGCTCTGGTTGGTATCGCGCATCGTCGCCGGAATGCCCGCATAGGCGAGCCCGCCGATGCCTGCCGTGATCCCCGGCACGATGCGGAACGGGATGCCCCGCGCCACCAGCGCGCCGGCCTCCTCGGCGCCGCGCCCGAACACCATCGGATCGCCGCCCTTCAGCCGCAGCACGCGCTTGCCTTTCTGCGCCCACTCCACAAGCTTCAGTGAAATATCGGCCTGCTTCTCCGACGGCTTGCCGCCGCGCTTGCCGGCGTAGACCCGCTCGGCCGACGGCGGCGCCAGCGCCAGCAGCGTCTCGCTCACCAGCGCGTCGTAGACGATCACATCTGCCTGGCCGAGCGCGTAGTAGCCGAGCAGCGAAATCAGCCCCGGCGCCCCCGGTCCCGCGCCGACCAGCCACACCGTGCCCGGTTCGAACGGCGGAAAGCCGAGCCCGTCGAGCGCTGCGAAATGGCCCGTCATCTGTGCTGCCGCCGCCTGAAATTCATTGTGAACATGACAGACGTATTCGGCGATCGCGCGCCCGGCGGCAAGCCGCTTCTACCGAACGGTGGATGCGCGCCGCACCATACCGCTTCACGATATGCTAGATTCGAACGGTTTCATCACCAGCCGGCGTGACAACGCCCGGCGAATCGTAGGCAAGGACCAGCGGGCAGCAGACCACTGGGGAATATCTTGGGAGTGCCTGCATCGTGCGTATTCTGATCCTCGGCGGCACGGAAGAGGGGCGGCTTCTGGCCGACGCGCTCGTCGGCATGGGCCACGAGGTCACGACCTCGCTCGCCGGCCGCACCAGTTCCCCGCAACTGCCCCAGGGCGAAAACCGCATCGGCGGCTTCGGCGGCACGCGCGGCCTCGCCGACTATCTCCAGAAGCACGGTTTCCAGCGCCTGGTGGATGCCACGCACCCCTACGCGGTGCAGATCGCGACCAGCGCCGTCGAGGCTTCGCAACTGACCCGCGTGCCGCTGGTCCGGCTGGTGCGGCCCGCCTGGAAAGAACCGCACTACGCGTTCTGGCACCATGTGCAGACCCCCGAGGATGCCGCGGCCGGCCTGCCCAAGGGCGCCCGCGTCCTGCTGACGGTCGGGCACAGCGGGCTCGCTGTCTATCTCGCCCGCACCGACTGCAGTTTCGTGGTGCGCTCCATCGAGCCACCCGCCGAGCCGCTGCCGCCGCACGCACAGTCCCTGCTGGCCCGCCCGCCCTTCTATGAGGGCGCTGAAACCGAACTGATGCAGTTCGAGGGCATCACGCACCTCATCACCAAGAACTCCGGCGGCGTGCAGACTGAAGCCAAGCTCAGGGCCGCGCAGCAGCTGCGGCTCGCCATCGTCATGATTGCCCGCCCGGTGCTTCCCCCGGCGCACGAAGCCCGCACCGTCGGCACCGCCATCGCCGCGCTGCACCTCAACCGGCGCGAGTAAGACCTACCCCGCCGCCCGCGACTTCTTCTTGCCCGCGTTCCTCAGCACATGGGCAAACGAGGCATCATACAGCTTCGAGTCCCGGAACTTCGCTTCCCCGAACACGTGGCCGACGAAGATCAGCGCGGTGCGGGTGATCTTTTCCTCGCGCACCCTGCCCCGCATCAGGCTCAGCGTGGTGAAGATGATCTCCTCGTCCGGCCAGGTGGCGCGATAGATGATGACCACCGGACAGTCCGCGCCGTAGTGCGGCGTCAGCGCCTCTTCGACATAGGCGAGGTTGCGGATCGACAGGTGAATCGCGAGCGTCGCCCGGCTCTGCCCCAGCACCTCGAGCCGCTCGGTGTCAGGCACCGGCGAGGCCTTGCCGCTGGTGCGGGTGAGGATGATGGTCTGGCTGATTTCCGGCAGCGTCAGCTCGGTGGCGATCCGCGCCGCCGCCCCGGCAAACGCCGGCACCCCCGGCACCACCTCATAAGCAATCCCCAGCGCATCGAGCCGCCGCATCTGCTCGGCCACCGCGCCATAGATCGAGGGGTCGCCCGAATGCACACGCGCCACATCCTGCCCCGCCTCGTGGGCGCGCTGCATTTCGCCGACAATCTCGTCGAGATGCATGGGCGCGGTGTCGCGCACCAGCGCCCCGGCAGGCGCAGACGCGACGATTTCCGGCGGCACCAGTGAACCGGCATAGAGACAGACCGGGCAACGCTCGATGAGCCGCTGGCCGCGGACGGTGATGAGATCGGCCGCGCCGGGACCGGCGCCGATGAAATAGACGGTCATGCTCTCGTCATCGCTGTTCGGGGTCGCCCTTGCCGGCCGGACCATGCGCACCACGCGCCCGGTTGCGCAGGAAATCGAGCCCGGCGCGCAGGGTGTTGCGATGCCCCGCCACCGGCGCAACCGCAAGCGGCGCTGGCTGCGGCGCGGGCGCAATATCGAGCGGCGCGGAAACCGACGAGGGCATCGGGGGCGGCGGTGGCACTGGCGCCGAAACGGCCGGCGACACCGGCACGGGCGCCGGAGCCACCGCCTGCTCGGCGGCAAGCTGCGCCTGATAGTCGAGCATGGGTTTGCGCGAATAGCCGCGCGGCGTGAAGGCGGCGGTGCGTCCGTCGCCACGCCGGAACATGCGCGAGGTCGATGCGCCGATAAGCACGATGGTCAGCATGTCGACCGTCTCGGGCTCGAACGCCGCCAGTTCGACAACCTCGACCTTCTGCTCGGGACGGCCAAGATTCTGCGCCACGATCACGGGGGTATCCGGCCGCCGGTGGTAAAGCATCCTTGTCTTGGCCTCGACGATGAGGTCGGTGCGCGTCTGGCTGCGCGGGTTGTACAGCGCGGTGACGAAATCGGCCGCCGCTGCACCGTCCAGCCGCTTGAGGATTTCCTCGCGCGGCGTCAGCAGGTCGGACAGCGAGATGCAGCAGAAGTCATGCCCCACCAGCGCCCCGACTGCGGCAGACGCCGCCTGGAAGGCCGAAATGCCGGGGTGCGATTCAACCGCAACACGGCGCGCCGCATCCGACACCGCGCGTTCGCCGCGCACTTCGAGCAGTTCGAACACCAGCGCCGCCATGGCGTAGATCTGGCCGTCACCCGAGCACACCAGCGACACCTGCTTGCCGGTGCCGGCGAGTTCGAGCGCGTGCCGAACCCGCGCTTCCTCGTCGCCGAGCTTGTAGCGATGTTCGGTCTGCGTGCGCCTCAAGTCGCCGATGAGATCCAGATAGAGCCCATAGCCTACCCAGTCGGTCGAGCCATCGAGCGCCGCGACGGCCGACGCCGTGCGCTGCGCCGCCTCGCCGGGGCCGATGCCGACGATGTGGAGCAGGCCCGGCGGCCGCCCGAGCATGGTCGCATCGATCGGGCGCGGGGCCTTGCCGATGGCGCAGGTGGCGCGCGACGATTTCAGCTTCGGAACCGCCAGCACGCCCGCCTTCAGCGCGGCGGCTTCGGCGACGCTGGGCGTCCCCACCTCGGCCTCGACCGCGGCAGACGGATTGGTCAGCCGGTAGCGTTCCTGATTGAGTTCGGTCACGGTGAACAGGCGCAGCGGCACGCCAAAGTGCTTGGCCGCCACGTGCAGAGCCGTCTCGTCGGCCTTGATATCGATCGTCGCGAGCGCGGCCAGCGAGCGCGGCGAAAGATTATCGCGGCTGAGCGCCACATTGATCAGCTCGATCACCTCGCGCGGATCGGCCCCGCGTTCGCAGCCCACGCCGGCGACCAGCGTCTTCGGATGATAGACGAGGCCACGGTCAACGTGCTGCTTGTGCTCGGTCACGAGCACCTTGACCGCCCCCATCGAGGAAACGGGATAGCCCGCATCGCCGATCCACGGAGCATGCCCTTCGATGGCGATCTTCGCCCCCGCCAGCAGCGCCAGCATCACCGGCTTCGCGTCATCTCCGGACGACAGTTCCCAACCCGCCGGCGGCTCGTCGAGCCCGCGGGTAAACTTGCTGTCCGACGCGGTGGTGAGCGCGGCATGCCCGTTCAGCGCTTCGGCAATCTGGCGGGCAAGCTGGTTGGCGCCGTGATGCCCCCCCAGCAGCGGCACAACTGATTTGCCATCCGCCGAAACCGCCAGCACCGGCGGTTCCTCGTGCTTGTCGGCGAGGTGCGGCGCAAGAATGCGGATGAGGATGCCGGAAGCGCAGATGCCGATGATCGGCGTGCCGTCCGCAAACAGCCGTGGCAGCAGGACCTGCGCGCTTTCGGCATTGCTGCCGCAATGGTGCACCCGCCCCCCGGTGGCGGCCGCAACCTGCAAGGCGAGCTCGGCGCCATTCGCCGAGAACGTGATGACTGCCGGTATCATGCCCCAAACCTCCGCGGACCATTGGCCCACGCTTCATCCCCACGATAGCAGAGGATGGTCGAAAAGTAGGGTCTTTCGTCAAAGCCGAACGCCGCCAGGGGCGTGATGCGCTGGCGCGCGCCGGTGGCGTATTCGACGACCACCGCCCCCTCGGCATGGCCGGTTTCGGCGAGCAGCGCCCGGACGCGGTCAAAGTGCCTGCCGACCTTGATGATGGCGGCGGCTGGCGTTGCCGCCAGTTCGGTCCGCAGGATGTCGTCAGGCAGCGGCGCCGGCAGGATTTTC
>DAORUH010000106.1:0-11203 GCA_035433065.1 Devosia sp.
GTGCTCGTTGCGGCCTCGCAGAAGCCGGCCAAGGTGGCGCGGATCGTAACGATGGACGGCGACCTGTCCTCCGCCATTCCGGGTGAGGCGGTGACGCTGGTGCTCGACCGTGAGATTGATATTTCGCGTGGCGACGTGCTGGTGCATCCGGGCGAGACGCCCGAGTACTCGACGCACTTCCAGGCGCGCATTGTGTGGATGGCCGAGGAAGCGGCCTTCCCGGGCCGCTCCTACCTGCTCAAGATCGGCTCGCAGCAGGTTCCGGCGACGATCACGGACCTGAAGTTCCGCACCAACGTCAACACGCTGGAGAAGGGCGCGGCCAAGAAGCTGGGGCTCAACGAGGTCGGCACCGTCACGATCGCGACGGACAAGCCGATCGCCTTCGACAGCTATACGACCAACGCCCCAACGGGCTCGTTCATCATCATCGACCGGCTGTCGAATGCCACGCTTGGCGCGGGGGTGATCGATTTCGGCCTGCGGCGGGCGCAGAACCTCAGCTACCAGTCATTCGATGTGAACCGCAGGGTGCGCTCGGAGATGAAGGGGCAGGAGGCCTCGATCATCTGGTTCACCGGCCTTTCCGGTTCGGGCAAGTCGACGATCGCCAATCTCATCGAGAAGCGGCTGACGGCCGAGGGCAAGCACGCCTATATCCTCGATGGCGACAATGTGCGGCACGGCCTCAACAAGGACCTCGGTTTCACCGAGGACGCCCGGGTCGAAAATATCCGCCGGGTCGCCGAAGTGGCGCGGCTGATGGCCGATGCGGGGCTGATCGTCATCGCCAGCTTCATCTCGCCGTTCCGTTCGGAGCGCCGGCTGGCGCGGGAAATCGCCAGGGATGTCAGGTTCACCGAGGTCTATGTCGATACCCCGCTCGAAGTGTGCGAGGCGCGCGACCCGAAGGGCCTGTACAAGAAGGCGCGGCGCGGCGAGATCCTGAACTTTACCGGCGTTTCGAGCCCGTATGAGCCGCCCGAGACGCCCGATGTGCTGCTCAGCGTCGGCACCCGCGACCCGGCGCATCTCGCCGACGAACTGTATGCGCTGCTGTTCGCTACGGACACCTATTCAATCTAAGTTGAGGCGCGGCCGACCTGAATTGTCGGCCGCGCCAGCTTTTGGCAGTATGCTGTCCAAACCTTCTGGACGGGCTGCCATGCGCCACTATCTCGCGGCGATCCTGATCATCCTGACGCTCTTCTGTGCCGGAGCGGCGCGGGCGAACCTTGACGAGAGCCGGGCCTGGTTCGAGTCGCTGCCGGCAGACAGGCGCAGCGAAACGCAGGCCAACCTGACGCTCCTCGGGTACTACAACTTTCTCGTCGACGGCGAATTCGGGACGGGCACATTCGAGGCGCTGACCGCGTTCCAGAAGAGCCTCGGCCGCGCGCAGACGGGCGTGCTCATTCCGCGGGACCGCGAACGCCTGACCGACCTGGCGGCCGCGATCTACAGCGAACTCGGCATGGACCTGGTCCGCGACAAGGAAGCCCAATCGGCGCTCATCATGCCGCTGGGGCTGCTGTCTGTCAGCAAGGCCACGCGGCGGGGCAATTCGTATGCAACGCCGGACAACGGCATTGCGCTCGAAACCATCCGGCGGCCATCCAGCGAGACGGGGTTCCGGGCGCTTTACGACGAACTGAACGCGCCCGGCTCCGGCCGGTCGATCACCTATTCGAACTTCAATGACAGCCGCTTCGTCATTTCCGGCAAGGCGGGCGGCCGGCTGTTCTACACCATGTTCCAGAATGCCGACGCCGACAGCGTGGGCTATTCGCTGAGCTGGACGGAGGCCAACGAAGAGCGCGCCAACATGCTCGCCGTGTTCATCGCCTCCTACTTCCAGCCGCTGCGCTCACTCCCGGCGGAAGAGCCGGACGCCAAGCTCGCAGAGACGCCATCGGCGGTTCAGACCTTCGGGGCGTTCACGCTGCCACCGGGCGAGCCGGACGTCATCGTACTCAACGGCGAGATAACCCATTCGCTGGCTTCGGATTTCAACCGCGCCATCGCAGCCCGTCCGAAAGCGCGGATCGTGGCGCTGAACAGCCCAGGCGGCTACGTGGACAACGCCCTGCAGGTGGCGCGGCTCATTCGCGAGCGCGGCATGAGCACGGTCGTCGGCAAGGGGATGGGGTGCTACTCCGCCTGCGCCTACATCCTCTTCGCGGGCCCCACGCGCTGGGTCGAAGGCGAGCTCGGGGTGCACCAGATTTCGGCGGAGGTGGCCGATCTGGTGATGACGCAGACGACGCTCGGCGACGTGCTCGATGCGCTCGACACCTACGGGGTCAAGCAGACCGTGATCTCGGTCATGCTGAAGACGCCGCCGGAGGACATGTACATCTTTTCGGCGCGCGAGATTGTCGACCTCGGCATTAACCAGGGTGGTCCGATCGAGGTCGCGGACCTCGACGTCACGGCCCCGCCGCTGCCGGGGTCAAACGCGCCGGGCGGCGGCTCCGGGGGCGCGCCGGGAATGGGGAACCCGCCGATCAAGGCCGACCCGAACGGCAAGGCTTATGTGCAACTGTCGCAGCAGAGCTCGGAGACGGAGGCGGAGCGCTCGCTTGAATATGCCAGGAAACGCTGGACCGGGGTGCTGGGCGACGCGGTGCCCGAACTAGACAAGCGGACCGTGAACGGGGTGACCCAGTACCGCATCATTGTGCCGGCGCGCTCGATCGAGAACGCCAATGCGCTTTGCGCTGCGGTTAAATCGGCAGGCGGCGGGTGCTTCGTGACCTCGGCATGAGGCCGGCTCTTCGGTCAGTGCGAAATCAGCAGGCGGATGGCGTAGGCGAGAATGCCGAGCGCGAGCACGCTCGCCAGCCAGATGCCCACGAACCAGAGCAGCCGCGACGCGGTGGGATTGCCCGACATCAGTGATAGCCCTCGCTCGGGTCGACCTTGCCGCGAAACACCCAATAGGCATAGGCGGTGTAGGCGAGGATGATGGGGATCAGCACCACCGCGCCGGCGAGGAGGAAGCTCAGCGACTCATCGGGCGCCGCGGCTTCTGCGATCGTCAGCGCGCCGGGCACGATGTAGGGGTAGAAGCTGATGCCGATGCCGATGAAGCTCAGGACGAACAGGCCGAGCGCGCACAGGAACGGCTGCAGGTGCTTGTCCGTCGTCAGCCCGTGCCACAGGCCGAAGGCGCAGGCGGCGACCAGCAGGGGGACGAAGGCCGAGAAGAAGGCCGTGGGCCAGCCGAACCAGCGCTGGAAATAGATGGGTTCGAGGAACGGAGTCCACAGGCTGACGGCGCCGATGAACGCGATGGTGGCGACACCTGCGATCATGGCGATGCGCCGGGCCCTGGCCTGGACGTCGCCGTGGGTTTTCAGGTTCAGCCAGGTCGCGCCGAGGAGCGCATAGCCGGCCACGAGGCCGATGCCGGTCAGGATGCTGAACGGGGTCAGCCAGTCCCACCAGCCGCCGGCATAGCGGCGGTCGGCGATCTTGATGCCCTGCACCAGCGCGCCCAGCGCAATGCCCTGCATCAGCGCCGCGACCAGCGATCCGAGGAAGAAGCCCCAGTCCCAGACCGGCTTCCAGCGCTTGGTGCGGAAGCGGAACTCGAACGCCACGCCGCGGAACACCAGCCCCAGCAGCATCAGGATGATCGGAATGTAGAGGGCCGGGAAGATGGTGGCATAGGCGAGCGGAAAGACCGCCATCAGCCCGCCGCCGCCCAGCACCAGCCATGTTTCGTTGCCATCCCAGACGGGCGCGACGGAGTTGGTGATCACATCCCGGTCATGCGTTGCCGGGTACAGCGGGAACAGGATGCCGATGCCGAGGTCGTGGTTTTTTTTTAAGGATACGGCGACCACCGAGAAGGCGATGAGGCCGGCCCAGATGGTGGCGAGATCAATGTTCATCGTGGCCACCTCCGGTGCTTTCGATCTGTAGCGCCGGCGTGATGCCGGCGGCGCGCGTCGGGCCGTCGTTGAGGTCCTCGTCGCCCGCCTGTGGGCCCTTGTAGGCGAGCCGCAGGATGTAGAAGACGCCCGCGCCGAAGACGATGAAGTAGACGACGATGAAGGCGATCAGCGATGCGCCGATGGCCTCGGCGTCGACATTGGAGAGGCTGTCGGCGGTCCGCAGCAGGCCATAGACGGTGTAGGGCTGGCGGCCGACCTCGGTCGTGTACCAGCCGGCGAGTACGGCGATGAAGCCGGAGGGGCCCATCGCCATCGCCGCCCGGTGCAGCCAGGGGCTGTCGTAGAGCGTCCCGCGCCAGCGGGCCCAGAGCGACCACAGGCCGAGACAGAGCATCAGGACGCCAAGGCCGACCATGATGCGGAAGGTGAAGAACGGGATCAGGGCCGGGGGGCGCTGGTCGGGGGGAAAGGCTTTCAAGCCCTTGATCTCGGCGTCGGGATTGTGGGCGAGGATCAGCGAGCCGAGCTTCGGAATTTCGATCGCGAAGTGCGTGACCTCGGCCTTGTCGTCGGGAATGCCGAAGAGGACCAGCGGCGCGCCCTGGTGCGTCTCGAAGTGCCCCTCGATCGCGGCGATCTTGGCGGGCTGGTGCTCGAGCGTGTTGAGGCCGTGCAGGTCGCCGGCGAAGATCTGGACCGGCGTCACCAGCGCGGCCATCCACATCGCCATCGAGAACATGATGCGGGCAGGGCGATTGGTCCGGTCGCGCAGCAGGTGGAAGGCGCCAACCGCGCCGACCGCGAAGGCGGTGGTGAGGAAGGCGGCGAGGACGGTGTGGACCAGCCTGTAGGGGAAGCTCGGATTGAAGATGATCTGCAGCCAGTCGACGGGGACGAACTGGCCCACAGCGTTCGTTGAGAAGCCGGCCGGGGTCTGCATCCAGCTGTTGGCGGCGATAATCCAGGTGGCCGAGACCAGCGTTCCCAGCGCCACCATCAGGGTTGCGAAGAAGTGCAGGCCCTGGCCCACGCGGCGCAGCCCGAACAGCATGATGCCGAGGAAGCCTGCCTCGAGGAAGAAGGCGGTCAGCACCTCGTAGCCCATCAGCGGGCCGATGACCGGGCCGGCCTTGTCTGCGAAGGCGGCCCAGTTGGTGCCGAACTGGTAGCTCATCACGATGCCGGAGACGACGCCCATGCCGAAGGTGACGGCGAAGATGGTCTTCCAGAAATCGAACAGTTGCAGGTAGGCGCGATCCTTGCGGATCAGCCACAGCGCGTTGAGCACCGTCAGATAGCTGGCGAGGCCGATCGAGAAGGCCGGGAAGATGAAGTGAAACGACATGGTGAACGCGAACTGGAACCGCGCCAGCAGTTCCGCGCTCAATCCAAAGGACATCGCCAAGCCCTCCGCTCACCCCGATATGCTGGGAGAACGCGAGCGGGGCCGGGTCGTTGCGTGGGTGCGGCGAAAGAGCCTAGTGCGGTCGCGTCCGCATGGTCTCGACGATCTGCGACGGGTCGCGCCAGGGCAGATCGGGCTTCAGGCGCTGGAGAAGCCGTTCCAGCCGCAGCTCGACGGCGTCGAGGGCCGCGATGACTTCCTCGGCCTCGAAGCGGATGGCCAGATCCACGTAATTGCCGAAAGGCGCGATCCGCTCCTTGAGCCCGCTGATCTGGTGGAGGCTCAGTTCGGATTCGCTGATGATCGGCTCGGGGTCGAGACCCGCCTCGGCGGTGAGGTGGAGCCGCTGAGCATCCTCCTGCAACTGGGTCGTCATCTGCTGCGCCAGCATGAAGGCGAGGCCCGGATCGGCGTCGGCGGAATCGTCCGCCCGCCTGATGTTGAAACTGCCGCTTGGCCGTCGCGCGAGTACGCTTACGAGACTCATTCTGCCCTCCGTCGACTACACGACCAAGGTCGGCAAGCAATTTGACGAAAAGGCGATGTCGAGGCGCTTTGCCGAGCATCGCGGAATACTACTGCGCTGACAGCAGGTTATGCGGCGTGCGCAACGCCGCCGCTCGCGCGCCGGTGCAGCGGGGTACGTCCGGCGTCCATTTTCAGGCGCAATTGAACAGCCCCACGAGCGAACTCATGGGGCAACAGCGCAGGTCAGGTCTGGGTCGCAGCAGCACCGCCGCCGGACGCTTCTCCGGTCAGACCGGGACGGAAGCGTAGGCTGCGAACAGCAGGCCGAGGGTGAGGAAGAAGAGAACCGACAGGGAGAAGGTTTTGAGCATGTTTCGGCTTACTGAAATGCGCGGTTACGCAGCGCGAAGCTGCAAGATAGCAACTGCCGGTTAATGGGCGATTGATCGCTGTCTAGTTGGATAGCAGAGGATTCGGGAAGGGGAATAAGTGGCCCCGCCGAATGATTCACAGCCGGTGTTGCATCCGCGCTGTGAGCCGGGGCGACGTTGGCGCCCCGGGCTCGGTCTGCCGTCGGATCAGGCGCCGACGATCTCGATGGCGTAGTTTTCGATCACGGTGTTGGCGAGCAGCTTTTCGCACATCTGGCGCAGGTTCGCCTCCTGCGCCGCCGGATCGCCGTCGACGAGGTTGATGTCAAAGATCTTGCCCTGTCGGACGCCGTTGACGCCGTCGAAGCCAAGCGACTTCAACGAGCCCTGGATCGCCTGACCCTGGGGATCGAGGACGCCGTTCTTCAGAGTGACGGTAACACGAGCTTTCATGGCGGCAGTCACTGCACGAGTCGCGGGCCGGTGGTCAACGCGTTGTCGGTCTCGTTGAGAATGCCGAGACGCTGCGCGACTTCGCGGTAGGCATCGACGAGGCCGCCGAGGTTTTCGCGGAACCGGTCCTTGTCGAGCTTGTTGCGGGTCTTGATGTCCCACAGGCGACAGTTGTCCGGCGAAATCTCGTCGGCGAGCACGACACGCATCATGTCGTTCTCGTAGAGGCGGCCGCACTCGATCTTGAAGTCGACGAGCTGAATGCCCACGCCCATGAACAGGCCGGTGAGGAAGTCGTTGACGCGGATCGCGAGCGACATGATGTCGTCGAGTTCCTGCGGGGTCGCCCAGCCGAAGGCGGTGATGTGCTCTTCGGAAACCATCGGGTCGCCGAGTGCGTCGTCCTTGTAGCAGAACTCGATGATCGAGCGGGGAAGCTGCGTGCCCGGCTCGAGGCCGAGGCGCTTCACCAGCGAGCCGGCCGCAACGTTGCGGACGATGACCTCGAGCGGGATGATCTCGACTTCCTTGATCAGCTGCTCGCGCATGTTCACGCGGCGGATGAAGTGAGTCGGGATGCCGAGGCCGTTCAGCTTAGTGAAGATGAACTCGGAAATGCGGTTGTTGAGGACACCCTTGCCGTCGATGATCTCGTGGCGGGCGCCGTTGCCGGCGGTCGCATCGTCCTTGAAGTGCTGAATCAGCGTGCCCGGCTCGGGACCCTCGTAGAGTGTCTTGGCCTTGCCATCATAGATCTTCCGGCGACGGTTCATGTTCGTTTTTGGCCTCAGCAATGTCCGGGGGGATGCTGGGGCTGTTCATGCGCCAGATGTGGCGTCAAAAGCAAGTTCTTTCACCGCGTATCAAGGATTTCCGGGGGTTTGAGCGAGCCAGCAGCGGTTTGGAAGCGGTTGGCGGGGCGTGGATGAACGATCGTGGCATTCGAGCGGGAAGGGCGTGCATACATGGCTGGCGCTTTGCCGCGCCGGGTCTGCGTTGATTTGCCCCGGCTTCCGTCATATGTCCAAGCGCGACAGGGGCGCATGGCGCCGCACCGGACTTCCAGCGCGGAGAGGGATTTTATGTCGGGTTTTGACGATCGTAAGAAGGGCCAGGAAGCCAAGTTCGCCCACGATGCGGAGCTGCGCTTCAAGGCTGAGGCGCGCCGCAACAAGCTGCTGGGCCTGTGGGCGGCCGAGCAGATGGGGCTGAGCGAGGAGCACGCCAAGGAATACGCCGCCGAGGTGGTGGCCTCGGACTTCGCCGAGGCCGGTGAGGAGGACGTGTTCGTGAAGGTCTCCGCTGACCTCAAGGCCAAGGGCGCTTCGGTTTCGGACGAGATGGTCCGCAGGAAGATGGCCGAGCTGGTTATTGTCGCGCGCGAGCAGGTTCTCACAGAGGGCTGATTGCCGCCGGCGGCGGACAAATTTGAGGGCGGGTGCCGGAAGGCGCCCGCCCTTTTGTACCTTGCTGAGGCGGACTTGCGCCCGCCTGATTCCTGCGACGGCTATCTGCCGTAGTAGGGGGACATGAAGCCGAGTCCGGTCGCCCGATCCTGTTCGCGCAGGCTCGCGTCAGCGGCGACGCCCAGCGGCACGCGAATGCTGGCCTGGACGCCATGCTTGGTGACCTCAGAACCCCACCAGCTCTCCGCGACGGTAACATGGGTGCCGCGATACCCGACTGACAGCACAACGGGGAGGCCTTCGGGGCGGTAGTTCAACCCAATGCCCCACCTTGCGATGTCCTCGACGTGATCGTCGGCGGCATCGCCGTAGTTGAAGCGGGAGAAGGACGCGTTGGCGGCGATCGAGAAGTCGTCGTTCAGGTAGTACGTTCCGACGAGACCGGCGAAGACTTCACGCGCGCGCCACTCGGCCTCCTCGCCAGAGAGAGCAGTCGTCGCGCCAATCTGGCCGTAGAGGCTCCACGTGTCGCCGAAGTAGCCGAGGTCAATGCCGACGCTTCCAAGCTTCCCATACCCTCTTCCGCCCAGAGCAACTACAGGACCGGCATAGAAGCCATTGTCTGCGCGCCAGGTCAGGTGAGCCGCTCCGGCGATCCGCCAGTCGGTCTCGACGCCGCCGTACTCGTACGTATCCGCACCCTCGCGGCCGGTGCCCTGGTAGTCGGCCGTCCAGTGCGAGGCCCAAACGTCAAGCTGCGCGGTGACGTTCGGCTGCAATTCCACACCGAGGCGAGCGTTGAAAGAGCCGGTGCGCTCCTTCACGGTTTCCGTGCGGGCGTAGTAGTCATCATACGACGAGGCGCTGGCTGAAGTGGCGGCAAACACGCCGCCGATCTCGACGACGCCGGCGAGTTGCGGCCCTTCGGCCATTGCAGGCATGGAAAAGGCAAGACCGGCGAGGAGTGCCGATCCGATGTATTTTGCGCCCAAGATGTAAGCCCCCATCAATACAGTTACTGAAGTGTATATGAGGGAGTTGGAGTCGGTACAACTGGCCGCGCATTTTGTGCGCCGGAGAGTTGCAATAATAGCACGTACGAAGACAATACGGGTGAGAGCGGTCGCGCGGGGCTGGCGGTAGATCATCCGAGAGGGCGGGTGCCGGATGGCGCCCGCCCTCTTGTATTCGGAGATGATGATGGCGGAGGTGATCCCACCGGCCGGGATCAGTGCGGCAGGAACTTGCCATAGTAGTGGGACGCAAGGCCGAGGCCGGTCGTGCGATCCTGCTCGCGCAGGCTGGGCTCAGCGGCGCCGAAGGGAACGCGGATGCCGGCGTAAACGCCGTGCGTGGTGTATCGTAACGCCGTGCGTGGTGTATTCGGACTCCTGCCCAGGTGCCGCGTAGGTCGCGCGCGCCCTGATAGCAAAGCATGGGAGCCGGTGACGCGATCCGGTTCGAGTGGGACCGGCCGATGGTGAAGGCGGGAGCCGGAGCGCCCGCCCTCAATGCGGGTGTGACTGTTACTCGACCTGAATCTTCGAGGCCTCGTTCACGGTGCCCATCTTGTCCCAGGTCAGCTTGAGCTTTCCGCCGGCCTTCAGCTGAGCGAACTTGTCGGTGGACGGGACGTACACCGCGGTCGGCGTCACGTGGTAGACGACGCCGTCGGTGGCGGTGATCGTCATGGCTTTGGCGTCGAGCGACTTGATCGTCACGTCAGTTGTGGTTGGCGCCGCGAACGCGATGGCGGGCGATAGCAGCGTTGCAACAATGGCGAGGGGGAGGATGATCTTGCGCATTCTCAGTCTCCGTAGTGCGGAGCCTGCCTGCAGGGCGGGTCCGGCTCCGGCTGTCGGTTGACCAGCGGCGTCGAGTCGCAAGCAGTTGCTTGCCGGCGCTACCCAACCGACGCGGGAAGGCTAGGCCCGGCGGGGGGCGCCCGCAACTTAAGCAAAGATAATTTTGGTAAGGTGACCGTTGCCGCAATAGCTGCACGATCCGGAGCAACGGCCGTGGGATCGCGGCGGGTTCGGGGCGAACCTGTCCCGATGCTGCCTCGTGCGTGGCGGCGAGCGCGTCAGGCCTCGAGCCGCTGCATCAGGCGCGTAAACATCAGGAGGCCCTCGGGCCAGGGGCCGTGGCCGGAGTCGAGGTTGATGTGACCTGCGGGGCCCGCGAGATGGACGTCTGAGCCCCAGGCGGTGGCGAGATCGACGCCGTGCTCGACGGAGCCGAACGGATCGTCGGTCGAGAGCACCATCATCGAGGGGAAGGGCAGCGGATCGCGCGGCGGATTGGCGAAGCTTTTCAGCTCATCGGGGAAGGCGATCGCCTGATCGGGCATGAGCAGGTCGGGCGGCGCGACGAGGAAGGCACCGCGGACCTTGCCGTCGGTCAGCCGCTGGGCCGCGTGCGCGAGGGCGGGAACGCCCAGCGAATGGGCGACGATGACGACTGGGCGCGTCGCCATCGCCACGTGCCGTTCGATGCCGTCGATCCAGTCGGCAAGCAGCGGGCGGTTCCAGTCCGCCTGCTCGATGATCGACGCATTGGGGAAGCGCCCGGCCCAGCGGCGTTGCCAGTGGCCCTCGCCGGAGTCTTTCCAGCCGGGCTGGATCAGGATGTCGGTGTCGGCGATCTTCATTTGCTGTCGGGCCCGAAGACACGCTCGAAAATCGCGTCGACGTGCTTCAGATGATAGAAGTCGTCGAACATGGCGTCGATATCGGCAGCGCTGAGCTTGGCGCTGACTTCGGGATCGGCCTTGAGGTTGGCGGCGAACTGGCCGGTGCGGTCGCCCCGGCTCTCCCACACGCGCATGGCGTTGCGCTGCACTGCCGAGTAGCTCTCCTCGCGGCTGAGGCCGGCCTGCGTCAGGGCAAGCAGGACGCGCTGCGAATTGTGGAGGCCCCCCAGCAGGTCGAGGTTGCGCTTCATGTTCTCGGGATAGACCACGAGCTTTTCGATCAGCCCGGTGAGGCGGACCAGCGCGAAATCGAGGGTGACGGTGGCGTCGGGGCCGATCATGCGCTCGACCGACGAGTGCGAGATGTCGCGCTCGTGCCAGAGGGCGACGTTCTCGAGCGCCGGGACGACGGCGCTGCGCACGATGCGGGCGAGGCCGGTGAGGTTTTCGCTCAGCACCGGGTTGCGCTTGTGCGGCATGGCCGACGAGCCCTTCTGGCCGGGCGA
>DAORUH010000107.1:0-11179 GCA_035433065.1 Devosia sp.
GGGACTGCGACGCTCGAGGCGCTGGTGGCGGAGCTTGAGCGGCAGGGCTTGAACCCGGTGCCGATCCTCGTGTCGTCGCTCAAGGAGCAGCCATGTGTGCGCTTCGTGCGCGCGGTGTTCGAGCGGCATAGGCCGAGTGTCATCCTCAACCTCACGGGGTTTGCGCTGGGGCTGGATGGGCTGGACGAGAAGCTGAACCCGTTCGGTGGTGTCGATGCGCCGGTGATCCAGCTGGTGCAGGGCGGGCGGCCCGAAGCGGCGTGGCGCGATGACGTGCAGGGGCTGACGGCCAAGGACCTCGCGATGCAGGTCGTGCTGCCGGAGCTTGATGGCCGGATCGGCGGGCTGCTGGTCGGGCACAAGGAAGAGGCGGTGTGGCACGCGCGGACGGAGTGCCCGTTGTCGGCCTATGCGCCGGATTTGGCGGGTATTGGCCAAGCGGTGACGCTGGCGCGGAACTGGGCGCGGTTGCGGGCCACGCCGCGCGGTGAGCGCAAGGTTGCGATTGTGCTGGCCAACTATCCGATCCGAGACGGGCGTCTCGCGAATGGAGTTGGGTATGATGCGCCGCAGTCTACGGTGGAGATTTTGCGGGTGCTGGAAGGGGCGGGGTATGGGGTGGTTGCCCCGCCCTCATCCGCCCTTCGGGCACCTTCCCCCATCGAGGGGGAAGGCGTGACTGCGGCATTGGCGCTGCCGATTGATGGCAATGCGCTTGTCGAGTTATTGCAGGCTGGGCCGACGAATGCGCACCCTGAGCGGGGGGAGGGGATTGCGTTCTCCGTTGCGCGGTATCGGGAGTTGTTTGCGGCGTTGCCGGGGGCGATCCGCGATGCAGTGATCGCCCGGTGGGGCGAGCCGGGGCGGGATGCGTTTGTGCGGGGGGAGGCGTTTCACCTGCCCGCTATCCGGTTCGGGAATGTCGCGGTGCTGGTTCAACCGGCGCGCGGGTATCACCTCGATGAGACCGCGAGCTATCACGATCCGGACCTTGTGCCGCCGCATGGGTATGTCGCGGCGTATCTGTGGCTGCGGCATGAGTTTGGGGCGCATGCGGTTGTCCATAATGGCAAGCATGGCAATCTCGAATGGCTGCCGGGCAAGGCAACGGCGCTGGATCGGGCGAGCTATCCGCTGGCGCTGTGGGGGACGCTGCCGCATCTCTATCCGTTCATCGTCAATGATCCGGGCGAGGGAACACAGGCGAAGCGCCGCACCGGTGCGGTGATCATCGATCATCTTGTGCCGCCGCTGACGCGGGCGGAAATCTACGGGCCGCTGAAAGACTTGGAAGCGCTGCTTGATGAGTATTATGCGGCATCAGGAATGGACCGGCGGCGGTTGGCGGATTTGCGCAGGCGCATCCTCGATTTTGCGCGAGACGCCCGTCTCGATCGCGATGTCGGCTTGGGTGCCGATGACGATGAGAACCTGCTGCGGATCGATACGTTCCTATGTGACCTGAAGGAAGCGCAGATACGGGATGGGCTGCATGTGTTTGGGCGGTCGCCGACGGGGCGGCTGGAGCGCGATCTGGTCGTGGCGCTGGTGCGGGTGCCGCGGGGCGAGGGGACTGGGGAAGCTTCGCTGATCCGGGCGCTGGCGGATGATCTGAAGCTGGGGTTCGATCCGTTGACGGCGGTGCTGGCAGAGCGGTGGTCGGGGCCGCCCCCTCCACCGGCTTCGCCGGTCCCCCTCCCCCGCGACGGGTCGCAGGGGAGGATGGGGCAGGAGCCGCGAACAGTTGGCGATGTGGTTGAGTATCTTGAAAGTCTAGCGGCTGAACTCGTGGAGGGAAGCCGGGTACTGGAGGCCGAGTGGACGTCTACGCGCGCCGTGCTCGAGACCGTCGAGCGCATCATTCGTCCGCGGCTGGCGGCGTCGGGGCCGGGTGAGGTGCGGGCGCTGGTTGATGGGCTGGATGGAAAATTTGTGCAGCCGGGGCCGTCGGGGGCGCCGTCGCGGGGGCGGCTGGATGTGCTGCCGACGGGGCGGAATTTCTACTCCGTGGACAACCGGGCGGTGCCGACGCCGACGGCGTGGGAACTGGGGCGGAAATCGGCGGAGAACCTGCTGGTCCGGCACTTCCAGGATCACGGCACGCCGCTCCGTTCGCTGGCGCTGAGCGTGTGGGGCACGGCCAACATGCGGACCGGCGGTGATGACATTGCGCAGGCGCTGGCGCTGATCGGGGCGAAGCCGCAGTGGGACCCGTCATCGCTGCGGGTTTCGGGCTATGAGATCATTCCGCTGGCAAGGCTCGGGCGGCCGCGGGTCGATGTCACGCTGCGCATATCGGGGTTCTTCCGCGATGCGTTTCCGGCGCAGATCGTGCTGTTCGACCGGGCTGTTCGCGCTGTTGGGGCGCTTGATGAGCCGGAGGACCAGAACCCGATTGCGGCGCGGATGCGCACCGATGCGCTGGCGATGATGCGCGATGGCGCCAGCGAGGCCGAGGCGGCGATGCGGGCGGGGCATCGCATTTTTGGTTCGAAGCCCGGAGCGTATGGCGCGGGGCTGCAGGGGCTGATCGACTCCGGGTCGTGGGAGACCAAGGCCAACCTTGCCGACGCGTTCCTCAACTGGGGTCAGTATGCCTATGGCGCGCAGGCGGCAGGCGTGCCGGAGCGCGAGCGGTTTGCGGCGCGGCTGAGTGACATCGAGGCGGTGGTCCACAATCAGGACAATCGCGAGCATGACCTGCTCGATTCAGATGACTACTACCAGTTCGAGGGTGGGCTTGCTGTCGCTGCGGAAGTGCTGACCGGGCGGAAGCCCGCCGGTTACCACAACGATCATTCGCGACCGGAAAACCCGTTGACGCGGACGCTGGCTGAGGAAATTTCGCGCGTCATGCGCAGCCGTGTCGTCAATCCGAAGTGGATCGATGGCGTGAAGCGCCATGGTTACAAGGGGGCGTTCGAGATCATCGCGACCGTCGATTACATGTTCGCGTTCGCGGCGACGACCGGCGCGGTGCAGACACATCACTTCGATCTCGCCTTCGAGGCGTTTGTCGAGGACGAGGCGACGCGGGCGTTCATTCTGGCCAACAATCGCTATGGCTATGATGAGCTGATCGCGAAATTTGAGGAAGCGCGCCGCCGCGGCTACTGGACCCCGCGGAGCAATTCGGCGCATGCATATCTGGCAGGTGGCAATGCTGACTGATGGACCCCTCATCCGGCTTCGCCACCTTCTCCCGCAAGGGGAGAAGGCGATGGAGCCGCGAATTTTCAGTCAGCGCCTCAGCACAGGACGTAGAACATGACCGAAGAACGCACGAAGAAGACCGACCTGATGACCGAGGCGGAGCGCGATGCGTATCACGCCGAGAAGATGAAGAAGAAGAAGGAGGCGCGGAACAAGATCCTCGCCACCAAGACCGAGGAAAAGGGCCTGCTCATCGTCCATACCGGCAAGGGCAAGGGCAAGAGCACCGCGGCCTTCGGCATGGTGTTTCGGGCCATCGGCCACGGGTTCCGGGTCGGTATCGTGCAGTTCGTGAAGGGCGCCTGGTCAACCGGCGAACGCGATGTGCTGGAAAAGTTCCCCGAGCTGGTGACGATCAATGCCATGGGTGAGGGGTTCACCTGGGATGTCGCCGACCGTCAGCGCGACCTCGCGGCGGCGCGGGCGGCGTGGGAGCGGGCCAAGGCGCTGATCGCGGACCCGAGCTACAAGCTGGTGCTGCTCGATGAGCTCAACATCGTCTTGCGCTACGACTACCTGCCGCTCGAGGAAGTGCTCGACGTGCTGCGCAACAAGCCGCGCGATACCCATGTCATCGTCACCGGCCGCAACGCCAAGGACGAGCTGATCGAGATCGCCGATCTCGTCACCGAGATGACCGAGATCAAGCATCCGTTCCGCGCCGGGGTAAAGGCACAGGCGGGCATCGAGTTCTAGTGGACGAGGCGCGGCGGCCGGTGTGGACGCCGCGCGAGGCCTGAGGTCAGGCGTTCCTCATCAGGGTGCCACCCGCGAGGATGACGAAGGCGAGGATGGCGACCCAGAAGGCGTACTGGCTGATCACCGGGATGGCGACGAACGTGCTGATGATGGCAACGACGGCGACAATCACGGCAATCCAGAACACAAGCTGAGTGGGCGCACTGAGAGTCATTATAGAGCCTCCATGGCAAACGACGACTCAGACGATAGGCCCCGCGTGCCGCAGGTAGAATCGCACTGCCCATTTTTTGCACAGGTGATTCGGCAACACTTCAGTGGTGGTGGCCGTGGTCTTGGGCGTCGTCCTGGCTGTGGGGCCGGGCGTCGCTGCGGGCGTGCCGCCACTCGCTGGTGGCCTGAATCAGGATCTGGGTCGCCGATGTCAGGAACAGCGCCGACATGACGCCCGCGACGATCAGATCGGGAATGCCGCTGTTGAGGAAGAACACGAAACCGGCGGCGATCACCACCGCGACATTGCCGATCGCGTCGTTGCGCGAGCACAGCCAAACCGAACGGACATTGGCGTCGCCGTCCTTGTAGGCCGCCAGCAGCCAGACCGAGATAAGGTTGGCGGCAAGCGCAAGGATACCGATGGCGCTCATCACCTCGGCCTCGGGAACGCCGAGCACGAAGAACTGGTAGAGCGTCGATCCGGCGACCCACAACCCGATGGCCAGCAGGCTCAGCCCCTTGACGAAGGCGGCGGTGGCGCGGACCGCCAGCGGGCGGCCGATGGCCCAGAAGCTGAGCGCATAGGTTGCGCCGTCGGCGGCGAAATCGAGCGCGTCGGCCTGCAGCGCCTTGCTGCCCGAAAGCTGACCGGCCGTCATCTCGACGAAAAACATCGCGACGTTGATGATGGTGACGATGATCAGCCGGCGCTTGTACTCGCCGTCCAGCCCATCGAATGTTGCCGCGTGATCGTGCCCGTCGCTCATGGCCTATCACATAGGCCTGCGAAGGGGGCCGATCCAGAGTGATAGGGTTACGGGTAATACCGTTACGCGGCAGTCACTTAGATAACGACGATACCCGAGTGCTTGGCCTTGGCCTCGGGCTCGACATGGATGGTGATCTGCGCGTTGTCCACGGCCTTCTTGAGCCGCGCCTCGATACGGTCGCAGATGGTGTGTGCCGCCTCCACCGTCATCGCGCCGGGCACGACGAGATGGAACTCGACGAACATCATGGGTCCTGCCTGCCGGGTGCGGATGTCGTGCGCCTCGATGGCGCCCTCGGCGTTGGCCGAGATCAGTTCGCGGATCATGTTGAGCGTCTTGGGCTCGACGGCCACATCCATGAGCCCGACGACGCTCTGGCGGATGAGCTGCCAGCCTGACCACAGGATGGCGACGCCGACCAGCGCCGCAAGGATGGCGTCGAGCTGGACCCAGCCGGTCACCACAGCGAGCACTACGCCGGCGATAACGCCCATGGTCGAGACGACGTCGGTTGCGACGTGCTTGCCGTCGGCAATCAGCGCCGGGGATTTTTCGCGCCGGCCGTAGCGGAGCAGGACCCAGGCCCAGCCCGCATTGATGGCGCTGGCGATGACGCTCACCGTCAGCCCGAGCGGATCGGCGGTGAACGGCACCGGGTTCACGAAGCCCTCGTAGGCCTTGGCGAAGATGACCAGGGCGGTCACCGCGATGAAGATGCCGATGATGACGGCCGAGAAGTATTCGGCTTTGTAATAGCCGTAGGGCAGGGTCGCGTTTGCCGGCCGTGACGCGAGGCGCACCGCGACGAGCGCGACGATGGCGGTGACGACATTGACGATGCTCTCGAGCGCATCGGAAAACAGCGCGAGCGAGCCCGTGGCCTGCGCGGCAAAGGCCTTGAGCGCCAGCACGGCGATGCCCACCGCTAGGCTGCCATAGGCAATTTTCGTTGTCAGGGTGTTCGCAGGTGTCGCCATTCCCGCGCCAATCGCACGAAGCTCGGCGGCCCGCAAGCGAAGGATTGGCTAACGATTTTGAGAGGCGTTCGCATCTGCGCGCGAACCGCCGGACACTAGGGTTTTGGCAGCACCACGAGATCGTGGAAACGTACGCCGAGTTCACGCATATCGAGGCCGTGGCCCTGCGACAGCGGTGACTTCGCTGCCTGCGGAACGAAGGAGATGGTCGCCGGCTCCCTCGGCGGCAGAGCGAAAGGCAGGAGGATCTCGAATCGCCGCTTGTCGTCGCCGGCCACGACCTGCGCCAGCGGCGAGCCGTTAACGATGACGTCCACCGTCTGCTCGATCACTCCCCGCGGGCGAGACACACCGATATGGAAGACGATCCGGCTGCCTGCTGGAAATTCCTCGGTGGGTTCGATGACGATGTCGTTCCGAGCGTGGCGCCCCCAGCGGAACTCTGGCTCCGGCCGCCACCAGCCGCCGGCGAAGTAGGGGGACGGTTCGGCGCCGTTGATCAGTGTGCCGGGCTCGTAGGCGCGCGTTACACCGGGGAACCAGTCGGCGGCACTCCGGTCGCGGAAGATCGCGTCGTACATGGGCGAGGCGCTGTTCCAGGTGAACAGGAAGATCAGGATGCCGCCGTAGAGAGCCAGCCAAGCCGCCGTTTCGAGTGTCCGGGCGGCCCTCATACGAGCGCCCCGTTCCCGAGTACCCAGAAGTAGACGAACACGCCCTGCACGAGGGCGAGGCACGCGAGCACCAGCCATTGCAGCAGGCGCGGCAGCATCGGCACCAGCAGGTAAACGGGGAAGAATGACAGCGTATGGCGCGGCGTCGACATGAGGCCGCTCATCACGGCCGAGCAGGCGATCAGGGTTGCCGTCATTGCAAGAGCGAAGGGCACCCGGCCACGCCACCAGCCGGCGAGAACCAGCAGTGTCGGCACGATAAAGGCCACAAGCGAAAGGTATCCGTCCCGGCTTTTCGTCAAGGCCCCGCCGATCAGCGTCTCGATGGGGTTCCGGATCGCCTGGTTCCAGCTTGCCTGGATGCGGAAACTGGCGAGGGGATCACCGACGTGGAAGCCGAGGTAGATGAAGAAGGCGAGCCCGCCGAGCGGCATGATGGCGAGCGCCCGGAAGCGGGCATCGGGGGCGCGCAGCAGGTCGAGCACGCGCCAGCGTTCGCGCAGCACCAGTTCGAGCAGCAGCATGAGCGGCAGGAAGATGCCGGTGACCCGCGTCGCGGTGAGCACGAAGCCGCAGAGCGCCGCGGCGACGAACTGCTCGCGCCGCCACGCCACGAAGGTCGCGAGCACCATGAGGTTGAACGACATCTCGGTGTAGGGGATGTGGTTGTAGAGGCTCCACGGGGAGAGGAGGAAGGCCAGCACGAAGATCGCGGTGTCGCGGTCGGAGCGCAGCAGCAGCACCTCGCGGTTGGCGAGCGCCAGCCATGCGAACAGCATGGTGCAGAAGGCATTGAGCAGCAGCGCGGCGTGGGCGAAGCCGAGCCCGGTCAGCAGCATGACCAGCCGGGCGGCGCCCGGAAAGGCCGGATAGAATGCGTAGTTCGCCTGCAGGTCGCCCGGCTTGGGGTCTACCTGGTAGCCACCGTCGGCAATGCTGCGGTACCAGCCGCAGTCCCACCGGCAGAGGTTGTCGAGACCGCGGGGCGCGAGATCGGGGTGCAGGACGAGGGCGATGACGAGCGCCGCGCCGATGGCGGCAAGCGAAATCATCCCAAGTGCGACCGCCCGTAGCGGCGCCGGTAGCTGCGAGATCGGCGTCACCCCATGCCCTCCGCAGCGCACACTAGCGATGCGCGGTTGGGCCGCAAGCCCATCGGCGGACCTGCGGGCAGAATCGCTTGCGGGGAGGGGGCGGGGACCATACAACCGCCGGATCGCGCAGCGTTCCCCGAGGAACTGAAAGTAATGCCGGTGCGGTCGACCCAAACCGGGGACCAAATCCGGCGCTGCAACAGGCCCTTGCGAACTCTGCCTTTCGATTTCGAGAGGCGAGGACATGACCCTTCCCATCCTGCCCGCCGGCACCGGCGTGATGCTGTGCGGCCATGGCAGTCGCAACCAGCTAGCCGTCGGCGAGTTTGCGGCGCTGGCTTCAAGCCTGCGCGCGAAGCTGCCCGGGGTGCCGGTTGAATATGGCTATCTCGAATTCGCCGATCCGGTGATCCATCACGGCCTCGACCGCCTGCGCGAGCAGGGGGTGAGCCGGGTGCTTGCGGTGCCGGGGATGCTGTTCGCGGCGGGGCACGCCAAGAACGACATTCCGTCGGTGCTGAATACGTATGCGGCGCGGCACCCGGGGTTTGAGATCGCTTACGGGCGGGAGCTTGGGGTTGACCTGAAGATGCTTCGCGCGGCGGGGGACCGGATCGCGGAGGGGATTGCATCATCTTCGCGCAAGGTTTCGCACGCGGAGACGCTGCTGCTGGTGGTGGGACGGGGGGCGTCGGACCCGTATGCCAATGCCAATGTCGCCAAGGTCATGCGTATGCTGTGGGAGGGCATGGGGTTCGGGTGGGGCGAGGTCGCCTATTCGGGCGTGACGTTCCCGCTGGTGGCGCCGGCGCTCGATCATGCGGTGAAGCTCGGCTACCGGCGGATCGTGGTTTTCCCGTACTTCCTGTTCACCGGCGTGCTGGTGAAGCGGATTTATGACGCGGCGGACGAGGCGCAGGCGCGGTACCCGGACACGGAGCTCATCAACGCGCCGTATCTCAACGACCATCCGCTGGTGGTCGACACGTTCCTCGACCGGCTGCAGGAGATGCTGGTCGGGCAGAACCTGATGAACTGTTCGCTGTGCAAATATCGCGAGCAGGTGCTGGGGTTCGAGGCCGAGGTCGGACTGGCGCAGGAAAGCCATCACCATCATGTCGAGGGGATCGGCGGGGGGCTCGAGAATTGTCCGTGCGGCGGTGACTGCGACGCATCGTGCCGCGACGAGGCGTTCTGCAGGGCGCACAACCTGCCGTGGACGCCGCTGCATTCGCATGGGCATGACCACGATCATGGGCATTCACATGCGCATGGCGATCATCATCATCACGACAGGCCGCATGCGTTGCTGGTTCGCGCCGCGCCGCCGTTGGCCGCGTTCAGCCCGGAGCCGGTTGAGCCGGCGCATCATCACCACCCCTATCCCTATGCGAGCCATCCGCTTGGCCCGGTGACGCTGCCGAAGGTGCAGGGCAAGCTGGCGCGAAAGGAAAAGCAGACGTGAGCCCGTCGAGCTACGCACGCGATCCGGCGGCGATCTATGCGCAGAGCTTTGCCACTATCCGGGCCGAGGCCGATCTGTCGCGGTTGCCCGAGGCACTGCATGCGGTGGCGATCCGCATGATCCACGCGTGTGGGATGGTCGATCTTGTCGACGATATCGCGGGCGATCCGGCGGTGGTCGAGGCCGCGCGGGCGGCGCTGGCGGGCGGGGCGCCTGTGCTGTGCGATTGCGAGATGGTGCGTTCCGGCATCATCGCGAAATACCTTTCGGGCAATGAACTGGTGGTGACCTTGAACGATCCGGCTGTTCCCGAGATCGCGCGCCAGCTCGCGACCACGCGCTCGGCGGCGGCTGTCGAGCAGTGGCGCGACCGGCTGGCGGGCGCCGTCGTTGTCATCGGCAATGCGCCGACGGCGCTGTTCCACCTGCTTGATGCGCTGGCCGCGGGGGCCCCGGTTCCGGCTGCGATCATTGCGGCGCCGGTGGGCTTTGTGGGGGCCGCGGAGTCGAAAGCGCGGCTCATTGCCGAGGCGCCTGTGCCCTATGTTACCGTCTCCGGCCGCCGCGGCGGTTCGGCTATTGCCAGTGCGGCGTTCAACGCCATTGCCGGAGCTTCCGCATGACCGCCTGGCTGCACATCATCGGTGTTGGTGAGATGGGCGTCTCAGCACTGCCCGCCTCCACCCGCCTTATCGTCAGCTATGCCGAGACTGTTCTCGGCCCGGCACGCTTCCTTGCGGAACTGGAAGGGTCGACGCACGTCGCCGTGACGCCCAGCGAGCTTTCGCCTGTTGACGAGGTCAATCAACGCAATCTCGAAGCGGTTGCCCGCGCGCTGCTGCAGGGCGAAGACGATGTGGAGGCAGGGGAGGCCGGCGGCGATGACGGCACCGGTCGCGATCTGGACGCGCCCCGCTTCGTCGAATGGGAAGACGGACTCGAGCAGATGATCGCGCAGGTGATGCGCCTGCGGGATTCGCCTACGGTCATCCTCGCGACCGGCGATCCGATGTGGTTTGGCATCGGCGCGACGCTGGCGCGGCATCTGAGCCCCGGCGAGTTCGAGGTTCATCCGCATCCGTCGGCCTTCCAGCTGGCGGCGGCGGCGCTGCGCTGGCCGTTGCAGCATGTCGACTGCGTGTCGCTGCATGGCCGCCCGGCCGAAATGGTCCAGCCGCTGGTGCTGCCCGGTAACCGCATCATTGCGCTGACCTCTGACGCCGGCACCGCGGCGGATGTGGCTGAGCTGCTGGTGGCCCGCGGCTATCCCAATTCGGTGCTGACGGTTCTCGAAAATCTGGGCGGGCCAGCGGAGCGGATCACGTCGGTTTCGGCCGTCGATCTCGACACCTCGACGATCGGAGATTTCTACGTGCTGGGGATCGATTGCGCCGCGAACGCCGATGCGCCCCTGTTGCCCCGGACCCCGGGCCTGCCGGATACGGCGTTCCAGCATGACGGGCAGCTGACCAAGCGCGACATCCGCGCGGTGACGCTGGCGCGGCTGATGCCGGTACCCGGCGAACTGCTGTGGGACGTTGGCGCCGGCTGCGGGTCGGTTGCTATCGAATGGATGCGTGCGGCGCGTGGCGCAAAGGCGATCGCCTTCGAACGTGACGGCGCCCGGCTCCGGCTCATCGCCTCGAACGCTTCGGCGCTCGGCGTTCCCGACCTTCGTATCGAGTCCGGGCACGCGCCCGCAAGCCTTGCCGCGATGCCAGCACCCGACGCGATCTTCATCGGCGGCAGCGTTGGCAGCGAGGCCATCTTCGATGCCTGCTGGCTGGCGTTGAAGCCGGGTGGGCGGCTCGTCGCCAATGCGGTGACCATCGACGGCGAGGTGGCGTTGTTCGCACGCCAGCAGCAGCTTGGCGGGGAACTGGTGCGGCTCGAAACCGCCACGCTCGACATGCTGGGCGAGCACAAGGTGATGCGCCCGCGTCTGCCGGTGCTGCAGTGGTCGATCGTGAAGCCGCCGCAGTGGCTGGTGCCCGCATGACCGGGACGCTGCATCTCGTCGGCGTCGGTCCGGGCGACCCGGAACTGCTCACCCTCAAAGCCGTACGCATCC
>DAORUH010000108.1:0-10968 GCA_035433065.1 Devosia sp.
GGCGGAGCCAGGAGTGTACGTGCTTTCGTGAGCGGCCATTCTGGTCGGTTCCCCTTAGCCGATCTGCACGAGCGTATCGGTGACGAAATGATACGGCGGAATCACCAGATTCCTGGGCGCCGGGCCTTTGCGGATGCGGCCTGCACTGTCGTAGTCCGAGCCGTGGCACGGGCAGAACCAGCCGTCGTAATTACCCATATTGCCGACCGGCACGCAGCCGAGGTGCGTGCAATTGGCGATCATGATCAGCCACTGTGCGTGGCCTTCCTTGACGCGCGCCGCATCGGTCTCGGGATCCTTGAGCTCGCTCAGCGGAACCGCCTCGGCCTCTGCGATGTTCGCAGCGGTACGGTGCCGCACGAAAACCGGCATGCCACGCCACATGATGGTGACCGTCTGGCCTTCGGGGATCGCCGAAAGGTCAAACTCGATCGTGGCGAGCGCCAGGACCGAAGCATCCGGGTTCATCTGGTTGATGAGCGGCCAGGCAGCGCCGGCAACGCCAACCGCCGCAACGGCGCCGGTGGCGACATAAAGAAAGTCGCGCCGCGAGGCGGGTGGATCGTCGTGCTGAACGGGAGAAGTTTGCGTCGCCAAGATGAGCTTCCGTGTCTCGAGCCTAGATCCCGCTCCGGCCGGTCTGCAGCCTGCCGCAACTGGTGCGGCAAAGGCCGCGCCCGCCCTCACCGGCGCGTGATTTTGCAGGGTCTTTTTGCACTCTCCTTAGAACTTGTCCAGTGTAGGGGAGCTTTCCCGGAAGCCGCTGCGACACTATACCCACCGCCAATTTCGACCGCTCGCAACCGGAGGCGTCCATCTTTCCCGAACTCGCCCTCTATCAGCCTGATTTCGCTCAGAATGCCGGCTCGGCCCTGCGTCTGGGCGCCTGTCTCGGTGTTCGCGTCCACATCATCCACCCCACCGGCTTTGCCTTCTCGATGAAGGCGCTGCGCCGTGGCGGACTCGATTACATCGATCAGGCGGACTTCATGGAGCACGATAGTTTTGCTCATTTCGATGCATGGCGCCGTGATTCTGGCCGCCGGTTGGTGCTTTTGAGCACCAGGGCGGCCCACAGCGCCTACGCGGCGACGTTCACCGGCCCGGATGTCCTGCTCATCGGCCGCGAGAGCGCCGGGGTGCCGGACGCAGTGGCCGGCACCGCCGACCTCAGCATCCGCATTCCCATGCGACAAGGGCTCCGCTCGCTCAACATGGCGACGGCCGCGAGCCTTGTGCTAGGAGAAGCCCTTCGCCAGACTGGCCGCTTCGAGACCCTGACGTGACGCTTCCCACCGACATCGCCCAAAAGCAGGCTGTTGCTGCTGCCTGGTTCCGTTCCGTCAGAGACGAGCTGTGCGCCCGCCTCGAGGCCCTTGAAGCGTCGGTGACCGGACCGCATGCCGACCGGCCCGCCGGGCGCTTCGAGATCAAGCCGTGGTCGCGGCCCGATGGCGGCGGTGGCGAAATGGGCCTGCGGCACGGCCGCGTCTTCGAGAAGGCCGGCGTCCACATCTCCGTGGTCCACGGCCAGTTCTCCGAGGAATTCGCCCGCCAGATGCCCCACACCGAAGCCGGTGCGAGCTTCTGGAGCGCCGGCGTCTCGGTGATCATTCATCCATGGAACCCCAACGTTCCGGCGGCGCACATGAACACCCGCATGATCGTGACCGGCAACTGGTGGTTCGGCGGCGGCGGCGATCTCACCCCCGTGCTCGACCGGCGCCGCACCCAGACTGACCCCGACAGCATCGATTTCCACGCCGCCTACCGCGCTGCCTGCGAGGATCACGGCGTCGACTATCCCCGCTACAAGAAGTGGTGCGACGACTACTTCTTCCTCAAGCACCGCAACGAGCATCGCGGCATCGGTGGGATCTTCTACGATCAGCACAATTCCGGTGACTGGTCCTCCGATTTCGCCTTCACCCAGGATGTCGGCCGCGCCTTCCTCGACATCTATCCCGAGTTGGTTCGCCGCAACTACGAGACGCCGTGGACCGCGGACGACCGCGAGGAACAGCTCATCCGCCGCGGCCGCTACGTCGAGTTCAACCTGCTCTACGACCGCGGCACGATGTTCGGCCTGAAAACCGGTGGCAACATCGACGCCATTCTCAGTTCCATGCCTCCGGAAGTCCGCTGGCCGTAACGCACCCGATTGTGGCGAGGCGGCCCGCGCTGCTAGCGTTACGTCCATGACGCTCAGCTACATCGAGATTCAGGGCTTCCGCTCGATCCGCCGCATCCGAATGCCGCTGCGGCGCCTCACGGTCCTCGTTGGCGCCAACGGCGTCGGCAAGACGAACCTCTACCGCTCGCTCGAACTCCTCCACGCCGCCGCAACCGGCACCCTCGCCCACGAGATCGCCCGCGAAGGCGGCCTCAACTCCATCTTCTGGGCCGGCGGTAGAAACTTATCCCCCGACGGCAGTTTCGACCCAAAATACCGCACCGATGGCCTGCGGAAGTCCGAGGGCAACCGCCTTACCCTGGAGGCCCGTCTCGAAGACATGGGCGATGACGGCGCTGCAATGACCTACCGCCTCGAACTCGGCTATCCCACGTGCTCAGCCGCCGCCTTCACGCTCGAAGCGCAGGTCAAGGCCGAGACGCTCACCATGCGCAGCGGCCAGCGGAACCACGTGATGATGGAGCGCAAGGGCCCCGCCGTCTTCGCCCGGGACTCTTCCGGCAAGCGGACCGAGGATACCGAGACCCTGCTCCCCAGCGAAACCGCCCTCGCCCATCTGGGCAACGTTCCCGCGCTGGCCGCGACCCGCATGGCCCTCGCCAACTGGCGCTTCTACCACAGCTTCCGGACCGACCCGGACTCACCCCTGCGCCGTCCCGCCCCGGCGGTGACCGCCCCGATGCTGGCCTCGAACGGCAGCAATCTCGCCGCCGTGCTCGCGACCCTTCGCTTCATTCGCGGCGATACTGCCGATCTCGACGAAGCCATCGGCGAAGCATTCCCCGGCGCGCGGCTCGAGGTTGATCCGCCGGACGACTTCGCCACGTTCTCGATGATCTTTCCAGAAACGCCCAAGCGTCCATTCGGAGCGCACGAATTGTCTGATGGAACGCTGCAGTTCCTTGCGCTGGCGGGCGCCCTGCTCGCCTACCGCCTGCCGCCCTTCATTGCGCTGAACGAGCCCGAAACGAGCATCCATCCCAACCTGATCCCGGCGCTCGCCCGGCTCATCTCCCGGGCCGCCGAACGCACCCAGATCTGGGTCGTGACCCATTCGCGCGAGCTGGCCGACGCGCTCGCCGACAGCACCGGCGCCCTGCCCCGCGAAGTCATCCGCAAGGATGGCGCGACATGGATCGAGGGCCTGCACGAACTCGGTTTGACGCCCGAGGAAGACGATTAGTCCCCACGAGGCACAGTGGGAACGACCGGCGCTGGTTGCGCCGGCCGCACGCCTCAAACCGGTGTGCTTGTCTCCTCCGGAGGCGGCACATACGGGCTCACCGGCCCCGACAGGCTCGAGCAAAGATGCGGCGATGCCGTTGAACAGGCCGCGGCAGGTGATGCCGCAATGCTCAGGGCAAGTGCAAAGGTCGAAAGCAACGCTAGAAGTTTCACTAGGCAATCCTCCCTCAATGAACTCCAGCACTAGGCCTCAGGTTCGACTGCGGGGCAAATCACAAACTCCGAACAATATTCGGATGAGCAGTCAATCGCACGAACCCGCCGCAGTCCCCCGGGAATTGCAGGGACGTCGCAACGCGGCCTGCCGAGGACTGATGCCTGGCTGTTATTCCGCCCTGTCCCCCAGCGGGAACCGCAGCGTCACCGTCACCCCGCCGGCGTTCGAGGTTGTCTCGACTGTGCCTCGCACCTGCGCGGCAAACGCCTCAATCAGGCGGCTGCCGATACCGGCGCTGCTCTTTTCCGGTAGCGGATCGCCGTCGTCGTGGATCGTCAGCGTGGCCGTCCGGCCATCATCGACCGTCATCCGGATATCGATGACGCCCTGCCGTCCATCCGGGAACCCGTACTTCACGGCATTGATGATCGCCTCGTTCACGAGTTGCCCGATCGGCATGACGATGTCGCTGGGCAGGGCAACATCGGCAATGTCGGTTTGCAGCCGGATGTTTCCCCCCGACGCGTAGATGACCTTGCTCGCCACTTCCGAAATGTACTTCGGCGCCGGCGCTTCGACGAAATCGTCGTTCCTGTAGATGTGCTCATGCACGGCCACCATCGCCGCGATCCGGGGCTCGATCTCGGCCCGCCCGACGGGGTCCTTCACCTGAGTGCGCACGAGCGACAGCACCGACTGGAGGTTGTTCTTCACCCGATGATGAATCTCCAGCAGCAGACCCTCATTCCGCGCCAGCGACCGCTCCAGTTGGTGCGCAGTCGATTCCTGGCGGAGGATCAGGCTTCGCATGCGCAGCGTAACCAGTCCGAGCAGCAGCAGGATCGGTGCGAGGATCGCCAGCGTCGCACCGACCCGGCGCCAGACATCGGCGATCTGTTCATTGGGATTTATGCCGATGACCGCGATCAGCGGACTCGATTCCACCTTCGCAAAGCCCAGAACGCGGGCAATTCCGTCAATGGGCGAGGCCTCCGCCTGGTAAGAGCCAGTTGGCGTTCCGGTAAAACTCGCGACGAAACTGGCTTCGAGCGGATGGTCGTAGACATCGCTGTCGATGGGAGGCAATCGCGCCGACAGCCAACCCTCTTCGTGCACCAGGAACGCGTTCGAGTCCTTGCCCCCGACCCCCAGCCAAGCCTGGCTGAACACATCCATCGGCGCGTACGCAACAGCGGCGCCGTTGAACATTCCGCCATCGCGCAGGGCCAGCCCCACGGCGAATGTCTTGCTGCCCGTTAGGCGATCGGCGATGAGGTTTGAGATCACCCAGGTGCGGCCGTCGCGCAGTTGCCGGAAATAGTGCCGGTCGCCCACATGGATCAGTCTGGACGCATATCCGACAGACCCGCGCGAATTGCCCTCGGCGTCGTAGACGACAATCACAACGCCCGCCGGCAGCTCCGACAGTGCCGTGCTGAGCACCTGGGACACGTCGGTGTCGGACGTTCGTGCAAGTCCCTCGGCCGCGCGGTTCAGCGCCTGCCGGGCGACGTCGACGTACCAGCGAACGTCCGTGGCCATGGAGACGGCATAAGCCTCGGCCCGCTCCTCGAGATCGGCGCGCGTGCGGTTGTAGTCGAAGACGAAATTAATCGCGGCAATGCCGAGCGCGAGGGTGACCATCGCGGCATACAGAAATGCGACAAACTGCCGACTCGATCGAACCGAACTTCCCCTGCTCAGATTCACCTGCGGATGAGCCTTCTCCGCGCCGCTGGACTCTCACAATCCTTGCCAGCCACTACCAGAACGTAGCCGACCGGCCCGAACTCGACCAGCGCGAAAAATACCATGCCCAGCCGGGGACCGGCGCCACGCTAGGCAGCGCCCTCCGGCTTGACCGGCCGGTCGCCAACCGGGCCACTGTCGTCCTCGCTCGGCGCCTCGGCGGCGGTTGCCGCGTCCGCCATGCGGATGCCGCCGAGCGGCTGGAAGAACTTCGTGCCCGCCACCAGCAGCGCCGGCAGCAGGAACAGGTCGCCGAGCAGCGCAAGGCCCAGCGCCGTCACGAACAACTGGCCGAACATCGCCACCTGCGGCAGGTCGGAGGTGATGACGATCGCCATGCCCGAGCACAGGATCAAGGTTGTCGCCACGATCGCGCCACCCAGCCGGTCGAGCGTTTCCTTCACCGCATCGATGTGCGATTTGCCCCGCTCTCGCCGCTCCTGCAGGTAATGCGAGAGGAAGTGCACCGTATCGTCCACCGCGATACCGAAGGCGATGGTCAGCGCGATCACCGTTGTCAGTTGCAGCCCCTGCCCGCTCCACCACATGAACGCTTCGGTCCCGAGGATCGGGAAGAGGTTCGGCACCGCCGACGCCAGCACCACGCGCAGCGACATGAACGCAAAGCCGATGAGGAAGATGTTGAAGAACACGCTCATCGTCAGGTCGAGCTGCAGCCCGCGCACGATGGAGTCCGTCGCAAAGGTCGTGAGGATGCGGAACCCGCCGATCTCCGCCTCCGGCAGGTTCGCCGCATCCAGATCGGCGCGAATGTCGTGCACCAGCTTCTCGAGATCGTCGGAGTCGATGATCGTCGGCATGAAGCCGGTGACCAGCGCCTGCGAGTTGTCGTCGGTGACGAACCGGCGCTTCAAGAACGGCCCCACCGCATCGAACACGTCCTGCCGGCTGAACCCGGAATCGGTGTAGTGCTGGAAGGCCGCGGCCGAGATGGCCTTGTTGTCCCCCAGGTGCTTTTCGACGATGTCGTGCACCGTTCGGATGCGCTCGAAATCCGCATCGCCCACCTCGGAGACACCCTCGGTGAGCGGCACGCGCACGTAAAGCGGCGCCACCCCGCCGACGCCCGCGTCGATTTCCTCCGCCGCCGTCAGCGCGGTCGAGGACTTCGACATCACGTCCTCGAACGAGAAGCGCGGCTGGATCAGGAAGTACGGGATGAACAGCAGCAGCGTCACGGCAATGCCGAGGATGGCGATCGGCCGGCCGAAGCGCGTCGCGAGGAACCACGCCACCGGGATCGGCGCCTCGAGCATGAAGCTCGGCCGCTTGGGCAGCTTCAGCCCCAGCTTCAGCACTGTCTTCAGCAACAGCGGCAGGAACGTCATCAGCGCCACGAACAGCAGCACGCTGCCCATCGCACCGGCCGCCGAGAACTCGCGAATGCCCTTGCCCTGTGTCAGCGACAGCGAGGCAAACGACACCACGGTGGTCAGCATGGTCAGCCCGCTGGCCGCGCCCATGTGCCGGATGGTGGCGTCCACCGCCTTCACCGGGTCCATGCCCTCGCGCCAATAGGCCTGCCAGTTGAACATGAAGAACAGGCTCTCGGCGAAGGCGATCACCAGCACCAGCGTCGTCACGATGATGGTGAGGAACGAGAACGAGCCGAAGAAGATCAGGATGATGCCCATCGTCCAGATCATGGCGATGGCCGGGGTCGCGGCGACGATCAGCGCGCCCCACAGCGAGCGCAGCCCGATGAGCGCAATCAGCGCCCCGAGCCCGAAGCCGTAGAGGGTGAACTTCACCTGGTCATCGACCGCCGCATTGAGCATTTCCGAGGTCCAGATCGGCGGCCCCGTCAGCTCGATATGGATGTCCTCGCTCTGGTAGAACGCCACCATCTCCTTGAGCGAGTCGATCATCGCCTTGGTCCCCGCGCCCTTGGTGAGCACGGGATCGGGGAACATGATCATCACCATGCCGGACAGGTCCGGGTTGATGAGGTTGCGCATCATCGGATCGTGCTGCTGCAGGTCCGACAGTGCCGCGGCGACAGCCACCGGGTCGGTCAGCCCTTCGGGCACCGCCGGCTCCGTGCCGCCCGCCGCATTCGGCTTGCGCAGCGCGAAGGGCGAGAGCGTGCCCGCCGCGTATTCATTGAGGCCAAGATCGAGCGCCAGTTCGCGCATCCGCTCCAGCACCGCCGGATCGGTCATCTTCGGCGTGGTGACGAGCAGGTAGATGTCGTTCTCGAACGTGCCGAACGTGTCGGCCAGCCGCTTGTAGGCGGTGTATTCATCGCCCGAGTCCGCATAGACGCGCAGCAGGTCGCCATCGACATTGGCGCGCGGGATATTGGCGACGGTGAGGATGGTGAAGGCCAGCACCAGCATGGCCACGAGGCGCGGAAACCGGATGGTCAGGTAGCCGAGATTTTCGAGTCCGAAGCCGATCGACCGATCATGGGTGATGAGACCCCAGATCCGGTTCCAGCCCTTCTTTTCTGCCATTCGCCGTTTCCTGACCGTCGTGGTGCGCGCCGCCGGAACGGCCCGCGCCCTCTAGCATCGTTCGCGCGCGGGGTCGACGCCCGGCGCCCCGCGACGCAAAACGGCGCGGATTGCATGGGAATTTGGCTGTTTGTCCGGTATCCCCCGTTCCCCTATGAACCGGAATCCCGGGATTGTGAAGCGCCACGCGTCCGCGCCTGCCTGCCGTTGCCCCGGCTCCGCCCCATTTGCGTGGTCGGCTTCATGGTCCACGAACAGGAGGCTCAGCGCCATGAAACAGTTCGAATGTGGCACCCTGGTTCCCGGCTGCACCTGGCACACCGAGGCCGAAGACACCGCCGAAATCGTCCGCCGCGCCGCCGAACACCTGCGCAACGTGCACGGCGAGGAGGTCGTGCGGCCCGACATGATCGACCACATCAAGGCCCGCATCCACGAAGCGGCCACCGCCAAAGCCTGATCAATCCCCCCTTTTCACCCTCCCCCTTCGCGGGGAGGGTAGCGCCGCTAGGGCCGAAGGCCCGTAGCAAAGCTGGGGAGGGGGGCGAGGCAGACTCGAACGCCCCAAGCCCGCCCTACGCCCGCGCCATCTCCAGCAGCGCGCCCTTCGTCAGCACAAACCCGCTGTCGATCCACGCCTTTTCCAGCCGGCCGAGTTCGGCGCCAAGCGCCTTGCCCGGCTGCATGCCCAGCCCCAGCAAGTCACCGCCGCTGATCGGGAACGACGGCACGTCCAGCGCCTGCAACTGCTCCATCACCGCAAGCCGCCCCGCATCAGTCCAGCCTGCGATCACCGCCGCAACCTCCACCCCGTCGGCCAGCGCCGCCGGGTGCCGGTAGGCCGCTTCGTTGAGCCGGAAGTCCTGCATCAGCCGCGCCGCGTCGAGCACCGCCTCTGCCGTCGCGATATCGTCATTCGAGAGCCGCCACTGCGCCTTGAGCCGCTTCGCGCCGGTTTTCACGATCACCAGCGCAAGCCGCGCCGCCATCTCCGGCCGCCGCGCCCGCCGCTCATAGGCGCCGAGCTGGCGCAGCGTTTCATCTGGCAGGCCGACGATGCCCGCTGCCTGCATGGTCCGCAGCGTCGTGGCGATCCGCGGCAGCATCAGCATGCGCCGGAACTCGGCGCCGACGCGCTCGGCCGATACGGCGTCCAGTTTTCCGGCAAACGTCCGGCAGGCCGCAAGCCCCGCTTCGTCGAACCGTTCGCCGCCATGGCTCGCCGAAAAGCGGAAGAACCGGTAGACCCGCAGCCGGTCCTCCTCGATCCGCTGCACCGGATCGCCGATGAACCGCACCCGCCCCGCGAGGCAATCGTCGAGCCCGCCCAGCGGATCGAACAGCGTCCCGTCCATGCCGGCATAGAGGGCGTTGAGCGTGAAATCGCGGCGCTGGGCATCCCGCACCCAGTCCCGCCCGAACTTCACCACCGCCCGCCGTCCGTCGGTCTCGATATCCTCGCGCAGCGTCGTGACCTCGGCCACGAGCCCGCCGAGCCGCACCGTCACCGTGCCGTGCTCGATGCCGGTCGGATACACCGACGCCCCGCCCCGCTCGGCCCGCAGCACCACCTCGTCGGGCGTCAGGTCAGTGGCCAGATCGATATCGGCGTCGGGCCGTATCCGGTTGAGCAGCGTGTCGCGCACGATGCCGCCGACCGCCCGCGTCCGGCCGTCCGCTCCATCGAGCAGGCCGAGCAGCGCCTGCGTTTCGGCGCGCATCAGCCAGCCGGCAGTTTTCAGCCTGTCGGTAAACGGCCCAGCGGTCACGGCGACGCCTCCCCGCTCAGCGCCATGTCATGGAATCTGCGGGTGATGTTGGCCGTGATCCCCCAGATCGTCCAGCGCTCATGCTTGATCTGGGGCGTGGTGTGCTCGTAGCCGTTCCGGCTGATGCGAAACACGCCGTAGTTCTGTTCATCCATGAGCCAGCCGAGCGGCACTTCGAAGACGCTCGCCACTTCTGCCGGGTTGGGCAGGAACGGCCGCGTCGGCCGCACCAGCGCCACCACCGGGGTGATGAGGTAGTTCGAGCCGGCATAGTATTGCGGCAGGTAGCCGAGCACGCGGGCATCCTCGCGCCGCAGGTCGATCTCTTCCCACGCCTCGCGCAGGGCCGCATCGGCGGCGCCGGCATCCTCCGGGTCGATCTTGCCGCCCGGAAACGAAATCTGCCCCGAATGCGAGCGCAGGTCCGCTGAGCGCTCGGTATAGAGCACCCCCAGCCCCGTCTCGCGCTCGACAAGGCCGATCAACACGGCCGCCGGGGTCGGCGGCCGTGTGTACGGTACTTCAGGTTGCCAGTCGGGCTGTAGGTCGCCAGGCGCATCGGGCTGCCGCAGCAGGCGGGACTCGATGCGGCCGATCAGGTCATCGCTGCCGGCCAAACCATGCTCCTAGGACTTCTTGCGCGCTCCGAACGCCGCGATCGAGCCCTTGAGCGTCGTCGCCATGGTCGGATCGTAAGAATAGACGAGGACGCGCTTGGGGTCGACCGGACCGGGAAACACGATCTCGCCCTCGGTCGTCGGCTGCCAGCCGAGCGGGCAATAGTAGTCCCGGTCGCCGACCAGCAGCACGAAGCTGCCCTCGCCGCGCTCAAGCGCTATGCGGGTGACTTCCTTGGCCAGCATCTTGCCCAGCCCGCGCTTGCGGAAATCGGGATGCGTCGCAAGCGGGCCAAGCAGATAGCCATCGACGCCGCCGACGCTGATCGGGGTCATCCACACCGATCCGCCACGCTCGCCGTTGATCTCGCCGATCAGCGAGAGCGATTTGTCGATCGGAAAGCGCTCGCGAATCCGGAAGGCCGTGCGGGCAAAGCGCCCCGGCCCGAAGGCAATAGCCTGCAGGTCTTCGACAAAATAGTCGTCAGCGGGAGTGGCGATGCGAACGGTGGGCAAGCCAGGTTGCGGCGGCGCGGCCTCGACGGCCAGAGACGTGGCAGAAGCAATCATAGTGACGGAAAGTCCCAGAACTGGAGATGAGGACAAACACTCCGGCTCACGCGGGAGCCGGTGCCGACCGGACTACGGTCGTCGAGTCACCTGAAAGACTTTCTCCATCCTGGACGCCTCCTGACGTCGCATTGGCGGAATTACCACCACCCGGAATTCCGGTCCACGAAAAATCATTGAACCACCACGA
>DAORUH010000109.1:0-10952 GCA_035433065.1 Devosia sp.
TGTGGGCGCGTGGGATGCGGTGCGCGACATCTTTGCCTTTGCGCCGCTGGCGCTCGTCCTCCTCGCCGCGCCTGCCTTTGCCCATGAGGGCATGCTGCACGACGGCTGCCCGCCGGATCAGACCTTTACCGCCGGCGACATCACCGTCACCGGGGCCTTTACCCGTGCCATGCTGCCCGCCGCCAAGGTCGGGGCCGGCTACATGACCATTGCCAATGCCGGCAAGGATGCCGACCGGCTCACCGGCGCGAGCAGCGAGCTCACCGACAAGGTCGAGATTCACAACATGAGCGTGAAGGACGGCATGATGAACATGTCGCCGGTAGCAGGCGGGCTCGAAATTCCGGCCGGCGGCAGTGTCACCCTTGCGCCGGGCGGGCTCCACATCATGTTCGTGGGCCCCAACCAGCCGTTCAACGAAGGCGAATGCGTCGAGGTGAAGCTGAGCTTCGAAAGGGCCGGAGACCTGCCGGTGCAGCTCGTCGTCGGCCCGGTCGGCGCCGATGCCGCGCCCGAAGGGCACAAGCACCACTGACTTCAGACTACTTCAGCAGATCCGGGCGGCGCGTGCGCGTAATGACTTCGGCCTCGGCGCGCCGCCATTTGTTGACCTTGCCGTGATCCCCGCTGGTCAGCACCGCGGGGATTTCGCGGCCCTCGAACACCTGCGGACGGGTGTATTGCGGATACTCCAGCAGGCCGTTTTCAAAGCTCTCGTCGGCATGCGAATCGTGGGCCCCGAGCACGCCGGGGATGAGCCGAACCACCGCCTCGAGCAGCACCATGGCGGCGACTTCGCCGCCCGCCAGCACGTAGTCGCCGATGGAAACTTCCTCGAGACCGCGCGCCTCGATGACGCGCTGGTCGACGCCCTCGAACCGGCCGCAGACGATGACCACGCCCGGCCCCACGGCCAGTTCGCGCACCCGCGCCTGCGTCAGCGGTTTTCCGCGGGGGCTCATCAGCAGCCGCGGCCGCGCGTCACCCTCGGGCGACACCGTATCGATCGCCTTCGCCAGAATATCGGGTTTCAGCACCATGCCCGGCCCGCCGCCCGACGGCGTGTCGTCGACAGTCCGGTGCCGGTCGGTTGCGAACTCGCGCAGTTGGGTGGCCTTCAGCGACCAGCGCCCCTCGGCCATGCCGCGGCCGATGACCGATGCGCCGAGAGGTCCGGGGAACAGTTCGGGAAAGAGCGTGACGACGTCCGCCGCAAAGCTCAATCCGGCTCCTCCTCACCGGGGTCCGCCTCGGTCGGCGGATCGATGACGATGTAGCCGGCCTTGACGTGCACTTCCGGCACGGCCGCCCGGGTGAACGGATAGAGGAAGGTCTCGCCGCCGTTCGCCGATTTCACTTCGAGAATGTCGCCGGCGCCGAAATTGGGGATCGCCGTTACCGTGCCGAGCGTCGTGCCATCGACCAGCTGCGCGCGCAGCCCGATGAGGTCGGCGTGGTAGAAATCTTCGTCGTTGTCGGTGTCCGGCAGCAGCGCGCGATCGACAAACAGCTCGACGCCGTTGAGATTTTCGGCCGCGGTGCGGTCGGTGACGCCTTCGAGGCGGGCAACGAGCACATTGGTCGTCGTCCGCGCGGCGGCAATCTTGATGGTGAGGCCCGGCCGGCTGGTCGCCAGCGGACCATACTGCATGAGCGCCAGCGGGTCCTCGGTGAAGGACTGGATGCGCACCTCGCCCCGCACGCCATGGGCCGCACCGATGCGGCCCATGAGCAACAGGTTCGATCCGCCTTTGGCGCTGTCTGCCAAAGTCTTACTCGGCAGCCGGAGCGTCGGCGGCCGGGGCCTCGGCGGCCTTGGCCTTGGCTTCGGCGCGTTCCTGGGCCTTCTTGCCCGGCTCGCCCTTCTTGGGGTTATTGCGCGCGTCGCGCTTCAGCAGGCCCGCGGCGTCGAGGAAGCGCAGGACGCGGTCGGTCGGCTGGGCGCCGACGCTGATCCAGTGCTGGACGCGCTCGACCACGAGGTTCACGCGCTTCGACTTGTCTTCGAGCTTGGGATCGTAGGTGCCGACCTTCTCGATGAAGCGGCCATCGCGCGGCGAACGGGCATCGGCAACGACGACGTGGTAGTAGGGGCGCTTCTTGGTACCGGCGCGGGACAGGCGGAGCTTGAGGGACATTCGGATTTCCTTCGGTTGATCTAAGTGTTTGACGTTATTTCTTTTTCGGCACGAAGCCGCCGCCGAGGCCGGGAAGACCGGGGAAGCGCGAGCCGCCAAGCCCGGGCATGCCCGAGCCGGATTTCAGGAGCTGGCCGACATCGGTCGGCAGCTTGTCGGTAAGCTGTTTGGGGGCCGCGGCGCCGGCACCCGGAATGGCCGACGGATCGATGCCCATCTGCTTGGCCATCGCTTCAAGCTGAGCCGGGTCCATCTTGGACGGGTCGGGCACATTGCCGAGGCCCGGCATCATGCCGCCCATCTTGCCGCCGAACATGCCGGCGAGGCTGCCGATGCCGCCCTTCGACACCTTCTTCATCATGTCCGCCATCTGGCGGTGCTGCTTCATCAGCTTGTTGACGTCCTCGACCTTGGTGCCCGAGCCGCCCGCGATGCGGATGCGGCGCTTTGCGTTGAGCAGGTCAGGATTGGCGCGCTCGGCTTTGGTCATCGAGTTGATGATGGCGATCTGGCGATCGAACACCTTCTCGTCGATGTTGGCGCCGGCCATCGCCTTCTTCATCTGGCCCATGCCGGGCATGAGGTTCATGAGCGAACCCATGCCGCCCATCTTCTTCATCTGCTGCAGCTGGCCGCGCAGATCCTCGAGGTCGAAGACGCCCTTCTTGAGCTTCTTCGCCATCTTCTGCGCGTCTTCGGCAGAAACGTTCTGGGCGGCCTTCTCGACGAGGCTGACAATGTCGCCCATGCCGAGAATGCGGTCGGCGATGCGGCTGGGATGGAAATCCTCGAGCGCATCCATCTTTTCGCCGACGCCGATCAGCTTGATCGGTTTGCCGGTCGCGGCGCGCATCGAAAGGGCCGCGCCGCCACGGCCATCGCCGTCGACGCGGGTGAGGACGATACCGGAAATATCGACGCGGGCATCGAACGAGCGCGCGAGGTTCACCGCGTCCTGGCCGGTCAGCGCATCGACCACCAGCAGGATTTCGTGCGGATCGGAGATGGCCTTGATCTCGGCCGTCTCGGCCATCAGCTCTTCATCGATATGCGTGCGGCCCGCGGTATCGAGGATCAGCACGTCGAAGCCGCCGAGCTTGCCCTCGCGCATGGCGCGCCGGGTGATCGCCACCGGGCCTTCGCCCGCAACGATCGGCAGCGTTGCGACGCCCACCTGCTCGCCGAGGACGCGCAACTGCTCCTGCGCCGCCGGACGGCGGGTATCGAGCGAGGCCAGCAGCACCTTCTTGTTCTGCCGGTCCTTGAGGCGCTTGGCGATCTTGGCGGTGGTCGTGGTCTTGCCCGAACCCTGCAGGCCCACCATCAGGATGGTGACCGGCGGGGTTGCCTGCAGGTCGATCGGCACGCCGGTTTCGCCGAGCACGCGGATCAGCTCGTCATGGACGATCTTGACCACCTGCTGGCCCGGTGTCACCGAGCGGGTGACCTCGGCGCCGACAGCGCGTTCGCGCACCTGTTCGACAAAGGCGCGGGCAACTTCGAGCGAGACGTCGGCCTCGATCAGCGCGCGGCGAACCTCGCGCAGCGCCGCATCGACATCCGCCTCACTGAGGGCGCCGCGTCCACGCAGCCCCTCGAAGATTTTGCCCAGGCGATCGCTAAGGCTCTCGAACATATTCCGTTCCTTGTCCCGGTGGTTTCCGGGATATGGGGGCTCAGCCTTGTTTTGTCGCGTCGTCGAACCGAAAAGCGCGAGCGACTTTTCCTGCCGACACTCCACCAAGCCAAACGCCAAACACACCCGAGGGCGCATCGCGCTGTCGGGTGTTTGCCTCCGGGATCTCTTTATACCTCTACGGGTCCCGGTCGGCGTCAGGCGTTCAACCTGATCGAATGGCGGCTGCAATAGGCCGCTGAGCGGTATGAGTCAAGGTTTGCGGGCGATACGGCAGGGCGCCAGAACGAGGCACGTGGACGTGAGCGGCGCTGGCACGCACTGGCAATTGCCCGGCACATCCGCCATATAGGGCCCAACCAGACCCCGAAAGGCCGTTTTGTGGTGTCCAGCGTGCCGTTTTTGAAGATGAACGGGCTCGGCAACGAAATCATCGTTGCCGACATGCGCGGCCGCGCCGACCGCGTGACGCCGGCTGCCGCCGTCGCCATCAATGGTGATGCGGCAACCAAGTTCGACCAGATCATGGCCATCCATGATCCGCACACGCCCGGCACCTTCAGCTATATCGAGATCATCAATTCCGACGGTTCGCTGGCGCAGGCCTGCGGCAACGGCATGCGCTGCGTGACGCAGGCGCTGGCCGAAGAGACGGGCGAAAAGACCTTCGTCTTCGAAACCATCGCCGGCATCCTCACCGGCGAGGAACGCGCCGACGGCCTCATCACCGTCGACATGGGCAAGCCGCACCTTGGCTGGCAGGACATTCCGCTGGCCAAGCCCTTTGCCGACACCACCCGGATCGAGCTCTCTGCCGGGCCGCTTGCGAACCCTTCGGTCGCCAGCATGGGCAACCCGCACGCTATTTTCTGGGTCGAGAACGACGTCTGGTCCTACGCGCTCGATAAGCTCGGCCCCGGCCTCGAACACGACCCGCTGTTCCCCGAGCGCGCCAATATCTCGATCGCCAATGTCGTGGCACCCGACCACATCATCCTGCGCACCTGGGAGCGCGGCGCCGGCCTGACTCGCGCCTGCGGTACCGCCGCCTGCGCCTCGCTGGTTGCCGCCGCCCGTCTGGGCAAGACCGGCCGCAAGGCCACCGTCACCGTGCCGGGTGGCGATCTCGTCATCGAGTGGCGCACCGATGACCACGTCATGCTCACCGGCCCGGCCGAACTCGAATTTGCAGGCACGCTCGACCCCGCGACCGGCAGCTGGTCGAGTGAGCGCGAGGACGCCTGACTTGGCCATCGAGACGCTGACATTCGGCTGCCGCCTCAATGCCTATGAGTCCGAGGTGATGAAGACCGAGGCTGAAAAGGCGGGGCTCGCCGACGCGCTCATCATCAACACCTGCGCCGTCACCGCCGAAGCCGTGCGGCAGGCGAAGCAATCGATCCGCAAGGCGAGGCGCGACAATCCCGAGCGCAAGATCATCGTCACCGGCTGCGCCGCGCAGACCGAGGCGCGCTCGTTCGGCGACATGGCCGAGGTCGATCTCGTCATCGGCAATGCCGACAAGATGAAGGCCGAGAGCTACAGGCCCATGGCCTTCGGCGTGCCGCTCAACGACAAGGTGCAGGTCAACGACATCATGGCTGTGCGCGAGCAGGCCGGGCACCTGATCGAAGGCATGGACGGGCGCGCCCGCGCCTTCGTCCAGGTGCAGAACGGCTGCGATCACCGCTGCACCTTCTGCATCATCCCCTATGGCCGCGGTCCCTCGCGCTCCGTGCCGATGGGCGCGGTGGTCGAGCAGATCCGAAAGCTCGTCGCCAACGGCTATCGCGAAGTGGTGCTGACCGGCGTCGATATCACCAGCTACGGCCCCGACCTGCCGGGCACCCCGACGCTCGGCAAGCTGGTGCAGCAGATCTTGCGGCATGTCCCCGACCTGCCGCGCCTGCGTATCTCCTCTATCGATTCCATCGAGGCGGACGCGGCGCTCTATGACGCCATTGCGACCGACACCCGGCTGATGCCACACCTGCACCTCAGCCTGCAGTCCGGCGACGACATGATTTTGAAGCGCATGAAGCGCCGGCACAGCCGCACCGAGGCGCTGGAGGTGGTGGCAAAGCTCCGCTCGCTCCGCCCCGAAATGGTGTTCGGCGCCGACATCATTGCGGGCTTCCCCACTGAAACCGACGAGATGTTCGAGAACACCCTGCGCATCGTGACCGAAGCCGACCTCACCTTCCTCCACGTCTTCCCCTATTCGCCGCGCCCGGGTACGCCCGCCGCGAAGATGCCGCAGGTCGACAAGCGCCTCGCCCGCGAACGTGCCGCGCGGCTGCGCGCCGAAGGCGATGTGCAATACGCAAAATTCCGTGACAGCCGGCTGGGCGAGATCGAAACCGTGCTCATCGAGCGCGAGGGGCTCGGGCGCACCGAGCAGTTCGTGCCGATCGAGGTCGGCGGCTTTGCGCCGGGCACCATCGTGCCGGTCCGCGCCGTCGGCGTGTCGGCCGAGGGCCTCATCGGCGAACCCATGCGGACCGCAGCCTGATGGCCGACAACAAACCGAGTTTCTTCGACCGCCTGCGCGGCGTCGTCGCCCCGGCGCCCGCCCCCACTCCGGTTGCGCCCCCGGCGCCGCCGGCCGAAACGCAGGCCCCCGAGCCCACACCCGGCCCACCCGAAACCACGCCCGCCTATATCGAAAAGGTCGCGGCCGCGACGCCTCCGCCCCCGGCACCCGCGCCTCAACCAAAACTCTCGTGGTTCCAGCGGCTGACCGGCGGGCTCAAGCGCTCATCCGACCAGCTCACCTCCGGCATTGCCAGCGTCTTCACCAAGAAGAAGCTCGATGCCGCGATGCTTGAGGAGCTCGAGGACATCCTGATCCAGGCCGATTTCGGCCTCGAGATGTCGACCCGCGTCACCGATGCGCTGCGCCGCGACCGCTTTGATCGCGACATCGCGCCCGATGAAGTGCGCGCTGTCCTCGCTGACGAGATCGTCAAAGTCCTCGCCCCGGTGGCAAAGCCGCTCGACATCGACGGCACGAAGCAGCCCTATGTCATCCTAATGGTTGGCGTGAACGGCACCGGCAAGACGACAACCATCGGCAAGCTCTCGGCGCTGCTGCATGCCGAGGGCAAGAAGGTGATGCTGGCGGCTGGCGACACCTTCCGCGCCGCGGCCATCGAGCAGCTTCAGGTCTGGGGCGACCGCACCGGCGCCGAAGTCATCAAGCGCCCCGCCGGCTCAGACGCCTCCGGTCTCGCCTTCGACGCGGTGACCGAGGCGAGGGCCAAGGGCATCGACGTCCTGCTCATCGACACTGCCGGGCGGCTGCAAAATCGCGACGAGTTGATGGGCGAGCTCGAAAAAATCATTCGCGTCATCCGCAAGGTGGATGACACTGCGCCCCACGCGACGCTTCTGACGCTCGACGCGACGACTGGACAGAACGCCCTTAATCAGGTCGAAATCTTCGGCAAGAGAGCCGGGGTCACCGGCCTTGTCATGACCAAGCTCGACGGCACGGCGCGCGGCGGCATTCTCGTCGCCATCGCCGAAAAATTCGGGCTTCCCGTCCACTTCATCGGCGTCGGCGAAGGCGTGGACAATATCGAGGCATTCGAAGCGGCCGATTTCGCCGCCGCGATCGCCGGAAAGCATTAGATGGCAAGCGAAGACACCAAGACGCCCGAAGCCGAGATGAGCTGGGCAGAGATGAAACCGGCGCTGATCAAGCTCGGGCTCGAACTCGGGCCGCTCGTCGTCTTCTTCGCCGTCAACACGATGGGCGAGAAGTGGCTGGCGGGCAGCCCGCTGCTCCAGTCGTGGTTCTCCGAGCCGATCATCTTCGCCACCGCCGTCTTCATGGTGGCGATGGCGGTCTCGCTGCTGCTGTCATGGATCCTGTTGAAGCGCATCGCGGTGATGCCGCTCGTCACCGGCGTCGTGGTGGCGATCTTCGGCACGCTGACGCTGGTGTTCCAGGACTCGATGTTCATCAAGCTGAAGCCAACTATCGTCAACGGCCTGTTCGGCGCGGTGCTGCTCGGCGGGCTGCTCTTCGGCCAGTCGCTGCTGCGCTACGTCTTCGGCGAGGTCTACAAGCTGAAGCCCGAGGGCTGGCGGAAGCTGACCCTCAACTGGGGCATCTTCTTCTTCGTCCTCGCCGTGCTCAACGAGCTGATCTGGCGCGGCGCCCCGCTTCTTACCGCCGGGGATGCCGTTGCCGCGGACAAGCTATGGGTGGCCTTCAAGGTCTGGGGCATCATGCCCCTCACCATGGTTTTCTCGATGTTCCAGTTGCCGCTGCTGAAACAGTACGCGCCGGATCCCGAGCCGGTCACAAAACCGTAGGACGGCGGCACGCCGTCATGGTTCGACAAGCTCACCACGAAGGCTACTGAGCAACGGAAGTGAGAACCCGGGAGCGTGGGTCCTTGAGGCTTCATGGTGAGCTTGTCGAACCACGAAGCCGGGCGCACCGCACCCGGTGTAGCTCCCCCCACTATTGCCGTTTCATCAGCTCTTCCCGCGTCACGCTGAGCGTCAGCGCGTCGCCGGTAACGCTCATGATCTGGTCGGGCGTCACATAGCGGTCGGCGGCGAACAGGCCGGCGCTGTCGATGCGGATAAATCCCTTTTGCAGCAGCATGTCGCGCACTTCGTCGGGCAGGTCGTCCGAGCGGAAGACATCGGCGACGACATCGAGGAACGACTCGCGGCGCTCCGACAGGCGCTCCGCTTCGGCGTCGTCGGTCATCGGATCGTCGTCGCTGAGCTTCACGTAGTCGACCGTGCCGATCTCGTGGTTCAGCCGGTCGAAGACCCGCATGCCCTCCTGCACCTGCACAAGGTAGTTGGTGTTCATCGTCTCCTCCGTCAGGTCGGGGCGGCGCATCGCCGCCCTCCTACCGAACGGACAGGGCCGCTGCGGGGTTCCGGCCGCCCCTACAGCGCCGCCTTCGCCTTTTGGATCGCGGCGATCACCTCGGGCAGCGAATGCTCGCCGATCGGGCCGATGTGCTTGTAGGTGATGATGCCCGCCGCGTTGACGATGAACGTCTCCGGGACGCCATAGACCCCGAGGTCGATCGAGGCTCGCCCGTCGCGATCGGCTCCGACGCCGTCGAACGGATTGCCCAGTTCGGTGAGGAAGGCCACGGCGTTCTTCGCCTCGTCCTTCTGGTTGATGCCCAGCATGCGCACGCCGGTCGCGGCCTTGATCTGCTCGAGAAACGGGTGCTCGGCGCGGCACGGAATGCACCAGCTCGCGAACACGTTGAGCACCGTGACTTCGGCGATCGCCTTGCTGTCGATACCCGCGCGGTCGACGCCCTCGACCGCCGGCAGCACGAACTGCGGCACCGGCTTGTTGATGAGCACCGACTGCACCATCGAGGGGTCGCGGTTGATGTTGAGCGCGAACACCGCGATCAGCCCGACGAGCAGGACCAGCGGCACGAAAGCGAGGAGAAACCGCATCAGCCGCCCGTCGCCGTTCTGTCCGAGCGGCGGCGGACACCGCGCGCTTCGAGTGCCTTGAGTTTGTCCTGAACCCGCCGCGAGTCCCACGCCACATAGCCGATCAGCGCGGCGAGGAGGATGGCAACGCCAAGATAAGTCCAGATGATGAAGCCGGCATGCGGCCCGAAGTCGATCATGCGGTCCTCCCGCCGGCGGCGGCCTGCCGCGACATCGCGTCGGCGCGGCGGCGGAAGATTTCGGTGCGGATCGAGACGATCTGCAGCATCGCGAAGAGCAGCGTGAAGGCGACGACCATCACCAGCAGCGTCGCGAGGATTTCCGGCGCCATGCGCGGCCCGCCCGATACCAGCACGCTCGACCCCTGGTGCAGGGTCTGCCACCAGTCGACCGAGAATTTGATGATGGGAATGTTGATGGCGCCCACCAGCGTCACCACCGCGACGATGCGCCCGGCGCGCAGTTGGTCGTCAAAGGCCCGCCACAGCGCGATGATGCCGAGATAGATGAGCAGCAGCACCAGCGTCGAGGTCATGCGCCCGTCCCATTCCCAGAACGTGCCCCAGGTCGGCCGGCCCCACAGAGCCCCGGTATAGAGCGCCAGCGCCGTGAACGCGGCCCCGAGCGGCGCCGCCGCCTTGTTGGCGACGTCGGCCAGCGGATGCCGCCAGATCAGCGTGCCGAGCGCGGCCACCGCCATGACGGCGTAGACCATCTGGCTGAGCCAGGCATTGGGCACGTGCATGTAGAGGATGCGCAGCGTCGGCCCGACATTGTCGCTCGTGCCCGGCGACACGAAGAGCGCCATGTAGAGGCCGATGGCGAAGAGCATTGCCGTAGCGATGCCGAGCGGCCACAGCATCGGCTTCGACCAGCGCAGAAACTCGCCCGGATGGGCGAGGCGGCTGAACCAGTTGGGCTGCTTGAGGGGAGCGGCGTCGGACATGGCTTCGGCTCTAGTCCTCGCCCGCACGCAAGGCAAGGGCAGCGGCGAAGGGCGAAAAGGCGCAGGTGACGAGACTGAGGGCGCAGAGCAGCAGCACCGCCGACCCGGCCGTCTGCCCCGCAATGCTCCCCACCCCGAAGATAATGACGGGAATAGCCAGCGGCACCAGCAGCACCGCCGCCAGCACGCCGCCGCGCGGAAGGCCGACGGTGACCGCCGCGCCGATGCCGCCGAAGGCAACGAGAGCGGGCGTCCCGGCCGCGAGCGACAGCACCGTCGCCCACCAGGTCGCCGGATCGAGCCCCAGCAGCACGGCGAGAATCGGCGTCGCGACGATCAGCGGCAGCGCCGTCACCAGCCAGTGGGCGATCAACTTTGCGGCAACGACCAGTTCCAGCGGCACGGCGGCATGCCGGAACAGCTGCAGCGACCCGTCCTCCGAATCGGCCCGGAACATCCGGTCGAGCCCGAGCAGCATCGAGAGCAGCGCCGCGATCCACACCAGCCCCGGGGCGATCCGCGCCAGCAGCACCTTGTCCGGCCCGATGGCGAACGGGGTGACAGCGGCGATCATCACGAAAAACAGCACCAGCGTGAACGCCTCGCCGCCGGCCCGGAAGGCCAGCCGCACGTCGCGCGAGATGATGGAAAGCAGCGCGTTCACCACGGCACCTCGCTCAACTGCGTTGTGCCGGCGGAAAACATCAGCGTTTCGAGGCCGATGCCGCGGCCGGAAAGCCCGAGGTCGTGGTGCGTGGCGACCACAGCGATGCCGCCCGCC
>DAORUH010000110.1:0-10892 GCA_035433065.1 Devosia sp.
ATCACCGTGCCGGTGCTGGTGGCGGTGGGCGAGACCGACGACATGGCGGGAGCGGCGGAGCCGCTGGCAAAGCTCCTCCATGCGGGGGAGGCTTTCACCATCCCGCGGCGCGATCATATGCGGGCTACCGGCGATAAAGCATTCAAGCAGGCCGTGCTCGAATACCTCGGACGGCAGGCGTAAAGTCGGATTCCGGCGGGCCGGCGTGAACAAATATCGCGCCCGGGGATTGGTTTTGAGGAACACAATACCCTATATCGGTATTCTGCGATGGAGAGCGTAATGAACCAGGCTGTGTTGAGGCCGGCGAAGCTGGCGACGATAGATCCGGTCTGGGCGGCGATCGTGGCGGGTGCTGAGGAAGTGGTGGCCAACGAGCCGGCGCTGTCCAACCTCGTCTATTCCAACGTTCTCAATCACGACAGTTTTGAGTCGGCGCTGGTGCACCGGCTGGCGGCGCGGCTCGATCATCCGGACGTTTCGGCCGACCTGATCCGGCAGGCCTTTGACGATGTGCTCGAAATCCGGCCGGAGATCGGCATCGAGGCCCGCGCCGATCTCATCGCGACGTTCGAGCGCGACCCGGCATGCCACAAGTCGGTGGATGCGTTCCTGCACTTCAAGGGTTTCCACGCCATCCAGACGCACCGCTTCGCGCATGCGCTGTGGCAGGCGGGACGGCGCGATCTGGCGCTGTATCTTCAGAGCCGCTCGAGCCAGGTCTATCAGGTCGATATCAATCCGGCGGCGCGGGTGGGCAAGGGCATCATGCTCGACCACGCGACGGGTTTTGTCGTCGGCGAGACGGCGACGATCGGCGACAATGTGTCGATCCTGCAGGGCGTGACGCTGGGCGGCACCGGCAAGGCCGACGAGGACCGGCACCCGAAAATCGGCAACGGCGTGCTGATCGGCGCCGGGGCGATCATTCTGGGCAATATCCGCGTCGGTGACTGCGCCCGGGTCGGCGCGGGCTCGGTCGTGGTGAAGGATGTGCCGCCGCATGTGACCGTGGTGGGCGTGCCCGCCAAGGTCGTCGGGCAGGCAGGGGCAGCGCAGCCCTCTACGGTGATGGATCAGGTTGCATTGCTGCCGGACAGCTCCGGCTGAGCTGCAATCCCGCCCTTTGCCGCGGGGAAAATACCGCGGCGGGATTGCCGCGGCGCGGCCAATGCGTATTTTGGCGATCCCTTTGACCACTGAGGAGCGGTTCGTGAACCACCCCGAGATCATCAAGCTCCAGAAATTCCTGCAGCAGAAGTTCAACAACCGGAACATCGACGTCCGGCCGCGGAACAAGCAGAACGACAGCGTCGAGGTGTACCTCGGCGAGGAATTCCTGGGCCTGATCTACGTTGACGACGAAGACGGGGACCGCTCGTACAATTTCCAGATGGCGATCCTCGACGTCGACCTCGAAGACATCCAGTAGCCGCCAGCAGGCGGCTACCTGACGATGCCGATGGTTTCGAGCCAGGGCTCGACGGCGGCGTCGAATTCGCGCCAGCGTTCGAGCAGCTCGAAATCAAAGGCATAGGTCGCAGCGATACCTGAGGCGGCGTGGACCGTCCTCAGGCAGCGCGGCTGTACCCCGCGCGCGATGGCGGCATCGCACTTGGCCACAAACGGATCGCCGGACTGCTGATCGTACCAGACGGTGTCGCCTTCGGGCGCACCGATTTCACGGCCGACAAGGCCGTCCGGACCGGCGAGTTCGCCCTCCGAAAACCTCGGGCCATAGACCTCTTCGAGCAGTCGCGCGCTGCTGCGAACGCCATCGCTCGGCACGAGCGTAACGTCGACAAGACGTGTTGCATCATCGGGTTGCAGGTGAAGGCTGAAGCGCAGGTCGAGCTGCGTTGCGGCGCCTTCGACGCGCTGTCCGGCAAAGCGGAACAGTGAGGGCGGGATCGCCAGGTCGTGGCCGGCAAGGGTGCGCTGCAGCGCGGGCACGCCGTTTCCGGCGGGCGCCGGGGCGGGGTGGCCAATGGCGTCGAGACCGAAGGCAAAAGCGATGCCGAGCACGGTCACGGCCGCGATGATCGCGCCGGTATAGATGCCTGGCGAGCGCAGTTCATGCCGCGGCTTGGCGGCGGCGACGGGGGAGGTCATCGGCGCGATTAACCAGCCTAGCGGAGAGAGGATGACAGCGGATTAAGCCCTGCCTATGTTTAACAATCAGTTAAGCCCCGCGGTGCGGCGGGAAGGCGGACGTTGGCGATGGTCAAAGAGCTTCTGGTGGCAGGCATCATCATGGCGGTCGGGGTCTCGATCGCCGGCATGGGAACGCATCTTTACCAGATGATCCGCAGACAGCCGGCGCTGCTGCGCTACGAGGGCCAGAGCGCCATCAGCATGTTCGGCCACCTGGCCATGAGTTTTGTATGCGGCCCCTACATCATGCTCCAGTCTGGCTGGCAGCAGGAGCGCGACGGAGCGCTCTCCGTCGCCTCGGCGCTGGTCTCGGCGTTTGTCGCCTTCGGCTGGGCGTTCATCACCGGCCTCGTGGTGGTCGGGTCCTACATGATGCTGGCGGGCTGACGCGGCCGTAGCCGGCGAACGAAATCCCATGCGCATGGGAGAATGAAGCGGGGCTGGTGCGGGATGCACCGGCCCCGTTCTGTTTGTGCGGTTGCTTGGGTGGGTGCTGACTTCGCCCCCACCCCAGCTTTGCTACGGGCCTTTGGCCCTGGCGGCGCTACCCTCCCCGCGAGGGGGAGGGTAAGGGGAGTCTCACGTGGGCTTTAGCGCTTGGTGGTGGCGGCGGTGATGACGGGGGCGGCGGTGCGGCTGTCTTCGATGGACACCCAGTGGCCGGCGTTGTCCTGCGCCTGGCGCTTGACGAACTGGTAGGGCGTGTCGCTCCAGACCTTGACCAGGCTTTCCTGGTTGTCGAGCACGAGGTCGCCGCGGTCGGTGCGGACCATCAGCACGGCGTGGCCGTTGCCATTGCGCTCGCGCACCACGGTCATCAGCAGCGTGCTGGCGTCCCAGCCGTCCTCGATGAGGGCCTTGCGCTTGGCGAGCGCGATGTCCTCGCAGTCGCCGAAGCCTTCGGGATAGGTCCACAGCTCGCCGACCTTGTAGAGGTCTTCGTCGGTGATCGGGACGATCTCGGTGTTCATGCGATTGTTGACGCCGACGAGCTGCTGCCAGCGGGCCTCGGTCAATTCGGCGAGCGCCGAAACGTGCGCGTTGGCGCGGCATTCGTTGCGGTGCGCCTTGCAGAACTGTGCGTGGCCGATCGGCACGCTGGTCGGGCCGGCGACCGGGGCGAAAGCGGGGTTGGAGAAATCCACCAGAGTGGCGGCAGAGGCGGCGCCAGCGCCGGCCATCAGCATGGCGGCGGTTGCCACAATTCGGAAAAACGACGTCCCCGGCTTCGACATTCAGGCTCTCCCCCTGTCGGAGACCACGATGCCTTTTGGGACTTGCCCCGGACCGAAGTTTCCGAGGTTCTTTTTACGCGAATTGGAGGGGTGCTGTTAAGTGTTTGTTAACCCGATTGCATCGGTTTGACCGGAAATTTCCCTAGGTGTGGCGGGAATATGACGCTTCGGGAGAGGGTGTCGCGACCATGCGGTTTGGGGCTCGCGGCAGGTGCTGCCGGAGCCTGAAAATCGCTGCGGGAAGGGTCGCCGGAGCGACCCTTTGGCTGGGGTCAGATACGGCCTCCGTCGATGACGGCGAGGTGGGCGTAGCGGCGGGCGGTGCGTCCGAAGACCGTCGCCATCATCGGCGCGGGACCGGACGCGGACATGGCGTGGCCGTGCGTGTAGACCACGTCGCGCGGCACGGGGTAGGCGTGGTTGATGGCAACGTCGTCCTCGAGGGCGACGTCGTCCGGCCAGATCAGCCGCAGACCGGTGATGCGCTGTTCGGTGATCGGCTGCATGCCGAACCAGTAGGGCTCGTCGATCGCCGTCATCGCACCGAGGAGGCGCGTGGTGGTCGTGCCATTGTGGCGGACGGGGAGCAGGACGGTCTCGACCTGGACCTTGGTGTTGATCGCGGTCGTGCCGTTGAAGGTGACGAGGGCGGCGGCGTGATCTTCGGTGACGGCGCGCACGAGCGTGTCCATCGCGTCGCGATCGCGCTGGTGCCAGAGGCCGGTGAAGGAGCGGCCCTTCAGCTCGCGCGAATAGGCGGCGCACAGGTGCGAGCCGGCGAGGCGGAAATCGAACTCGCCCTGTTCGTTGCGCTCGAGAATGAACGTATTGGTGAGCGCGCCCCGGATCCGAGTCGGATCTATGTCGCGCCGGTCGGGCGCGCTGCGCGATCCGCGGAGCTCGTTCCAGTAGCTATAGAGCGTCTTGGTGCTCGATTTTTGCATTGCCGACCCTATCAACCCCGGCCGGTCCCATGAGATTAGGGGATGCCGTCCGTCTGGCCAAACAAGCAAAACCGGAGCGGAAAAGCCCGATTAAACCTTCCTTAAGGTTAACGTGGCGGCCCGATTGTGGATAAGTCGGCGAACTGGGCTGAAAACTCTCGAAAGCAGGACGCGCGCGTGACGGATAACCACAAAGACCAGCAGGAGCAGCAGGCCAGCGGGGCGCAGCCGATTTTCCTTTTGCCCGGCGTGGTGACGGCGCTGTGCGGGCTGATGGTGGCGATTCACATCGCGGCGAGCTTCCTGAAACCCGAGGGATTGCAGCAGCTGATCCTGTGGTTCGGCTTCATTCCGCTGCGGTTCAATGCGATTCCTGCCGATATGGAGGCCGCGCTGCCGCTGCTGTGGACGCCGGTCACCCACGCGTTCCTGCATGGCGGGTGGGAACACCTGATCCTCAACGTGGCGTGGCTTGCAATCTTCGGCACGCCGGTAGCGCGGCGCTATGGGGCGGTGCCGACGGTGGCGATCTTCCTGTTGTCGGCGATTGCCGGGGCGGCGGCGTTCACCCTGACGACGTTCCTCGGGCTCGATACCGGGGTCGTGCTGGTCGGGGCGTCGGGCGGCATTGCCGGGCTGACGGGCGCGGCGGTGCGCTTCATGTTCCAGCCGGTGCTGTTCGCGAAAGTGCCGGACACCGATCAGGTGGTGCCGGTGGGTCGCAAGCTCGCGACGCTGCGCGAAGTCTGGGCGAATTCGCGGGCGCGAACATTCTCGCTGTTCTGGATCATCCTCAATGCGGCGGTGCCGCTGATCCCGGTGTTCGTGCCGGGGATGACGGCGGGGATCGCCTGGCAGGCCCACCTCGGCGGGTTCCTCGCGGGCCTTTTCCTCGTGCCGCTGTTCGAGCGCCGTCATGCGTGAGATGGACGACTTCAGGGCCCGGCTCGAAAAGCTCGAAATGCTCGCGGCCGAGCAGGAGCGGACGATCGAGGACCTCAACGAAACGATCACCGGCCAGTGGCGCGAGATCGAGACGCTGAGGCGCAAGATCGCCAAGCTCGATGATGAACTTCGCGAGGTGGAGGCGGGTTTGCCGGCGCCGGCGAACCAGAAGCCGCCGCACTACTGAGCGTAGACATCCTTGGGGTCGAACAGGCGCGGCGCGCCGGTGTCGCGCAGCGTGCCGTCGGCCTCGACCGCCCGGTAGAAGCAACTGGCGCGCCCGGTGTGGCAGGCGGCGCCGCGGCCCTGCTGCTCGACGATGAGCAGGATCGCGTCCTGATCGCAATCGGTGCGCATCTCGACAAGCTTCTGCAGTTCGCCCGAGGTCTCGCCCTTCTTCCAGATCTTCTTCCGCGAGCGCGAGTAGTAGTGGGCGGTGCCGGTTTCGAGGGTCAGCCGCAGCGCTTCATCGTTCATGTGCGCGAGCATCAGGACGTCGCGGGTCGTCGCGTCGACGGTGATGGCGGTGACGAGGCCGTGCGCGTCGAAGCGCGGCGCGAAGGCCGTGCCCTCTTCGAGTTGCTCGTGGTTCAGCGATGCGGGGTCGGCGAAGGTGGTGCTCATGGGGCGGGGTTCTACTCCGGGCGTGGCACGGACGCTAGAACCCGCTATCTCGCGAATAGGTGATCGCGGCTTGCGGGGGCGTGGCGCGCGCCACATATTCAGGGAAACGGGAGGCAAATCAGTCGAGTGAGTACCAAGGACCGCCGCAAGTCGCTGCAAACCGGCGCATCGGAGCAGACCTCCAGCGTCGCCGCCTTCATCGAGAAGGTGAACGCACTCGGCACGCCCAACGCTGCCGGTGAGCAGGGGCGGCTGCTGTTCGCGCTCGATGCAACGATGAGCCGCCAACCGACCTGGGACATGGCGTGCAGCTTGCAGGCAGAAATGTTCGCCGCGGTCGAGGCGAGCGCGCTGCAGGTGCAACTCGTCTATTTTCGCGGTCTGGGGGAATGCCGGGCGAGCAAGTGGGTCAGCGATACCGCGGCGCTGTCGCGGCTGATGACGGGGCTGACGGTGCAGGGCGGCAATACGCAGATCGGCCGGGTATTTTCACACGCGCGGACGGAGCATTCGCGGAAGAAGATCAACGCGCTCGTCTATGTCGGCGACGCGATGGAGGAGAGTATCGACGGGCTGGCGCAGAAGGCGGGCGAACTGGGGCTGCTCGGCTGCCCGATCTTCATCTTCCAGGAGGGGCGCGATCCCAATGTCGAGCGGGCCTTCCGCGAATTCGCGCGGGTGAGCAAGGGCGCCTATGCGCGCTTCGATGCCGGCGCGGGCAAGGAACTTGCGGCGCTGCTGCGGGCCGTCGCGGCCTTCGCCGCGGGTGGCAGGAAGGCGCTGCAACTGCAGGGCTCGGCCGGCGCAAAACTGCTGCTTGAGCAGCTTCGCTGATGCAGTACGTCCTGATCGGCGGCGGGGCGCTGCTGGCCCTGATGGTGGCGATGCAGTTCACCCGCAACACGACGCCGCGCAAGATGGCGCGGATGTTGCGCTGGGTGGCGGGCGGGCTGCTCGCCGCGATGTCGCTGCTGTTCGTCATGCGCGGTGCAGCGGGGCTGGCGACTTTCACCGGGCCGGTCGCCTACATGATCCTGCGCTACGGGCGTATCGGCAATTTCAGCTTCGAGGGCGTGGAAGCCAGCGAGGACAATGAGTCCACCGTGAAGAGCCGGTTCATTGCGATGACGCTCGACCACGACACCGGAGCGGTGTCAGGCCGGGTGGTCGCCGGACGGTTCAAAGGGCGCGACCTGTTCGAACTCGATGAGGATCAGGTCCGGTTGTTGCTCGACGAGGTGGCGCGCGACAGCGACAGCCTCGCGCTGCTCGAGACGTGGCTCGACAAGAACCGGGCCGGGTGGCGCGAGCATTTTGGCGGAACTGCCGGGAATGGCGCCGCGGGGGCGGATGCGCCTGCCGCCGATCCGGTTGCCGAGGCCTATGAAATTCTGGGGCTGCGGCAGGGGGCGGGCGAGGACGAAATCCGCGCGGCCCACAAGCGGCTAATGATGGGCGTGCATCCGGACCAGGGCGGCTCGACGTATCTGGCGGCGCGGATCAACGCGGCGAAGGACCGGCTGCTGAAGACGGTGAAGCGGTAGGGCGCAGGTGTGCCCGCCTTCGTGGTTCGACAGGCTCACCATGAAGCCTCGAATAGCTAAGGGTGAAGCCTCAGATGCTGGCCGCTCATTAGCCTTCGTGGTGAGCTTGTCGAACCATGAGGGCGTGGCGGGATGAGAGCGGTCCTGTGCTGACTTCGCCCCCCACCCGAGCTCTGCCACGGACCTTCGGTCCTAGCGGCGCTACCCTCCCCGCGATGGGGGAGGGGTAAGGGGGCGTGCGCGTCAGCCGCGCTTGCCGACGAGGTTGTAGAAGCGGTCCTGCTCGTTGCGGTCTTCGGCGAAGACGCCGGAGAAGCGGTGGGTGACGGTGAGGACGCCGTGGGCGCGGACGCCGCGGATGGTCATGCACATGTGTTCGGCTTCGAGCATCACCGCCGCGCCGCGCGGGTTGATGGTCTCGTTGAGCGCGTCGATGATCTGCGCGGTGAGGTTTTCCTGCGTCTGCAGGCGCTGCGCGTAGACCTCGACCAGCCGGGCGAGTTTTGACAGGCCGACGACACCGTCATGCGGCAGGTAGGCGATGTGCGCCTTGCCGAAGAACGGCACCATGTGGTGCTCGCAATGGCTGGAGAACGGAATGTCGCGCACGAGCACGATATCGTCGTAGCCGCCGACATCCTTGAACGTGCCCTTCATCACCTCGCGCGGGTCCTGCGCGTAGCCGCCGAAGAATTCGCCGTAGGCGGAGGTGACGCGCTGCGGAGTATCGAGCAGGCCTTCGCGGGCCGGATCGTCGCCGGCCCAGGCGATGAGCGTGCGGACGGCCGCCTCGGCTTCCTCGCGCGATGGCTTCTTGCGCTCGACCGGGGTGAGGGAGGATTTGGCCTGCGGCTTGACGCTCGCGTCCATAACGAAGGCTCCTTGTGGTGTCCGCCGTTCGACGCCTGAGACGCCGAAAAGTTCCCGCACGGCCGGAGCCGCAGCGGCGGGCCCTGACACTGGAGCCTCTCCGAACTATATAGAGGTGGCCAACTGCCGCTCAAGAAACAGTTTTGTGCCGTTCATGGACCTAAGCGATCTCTATTCCGAAAAGATCCTCGAGATTGCGGGGAACCAGCCCGTGCCGGGACGGCTGGCGCAGCCGGATGCATCGGCGCGCCGGGTCAGCCGGGTGTGCGGTTCGACCATCGAGGTCGACGTGTCGCTGACGGATGGGGCGATCAGCGGCTACGGGCATGAGATTTCGGCCTGTGCGCTGGGGCAGACGGCGGCGGCGGTGGTTGCGGCCAACGTTGTCGGGGCTACGCCGGAGGAGATGCGGCGGGTGCGGGCGCAGATGTACGGGATGCTGAAGGCCGGCGGTGCGCCGCCGACGGGGGCACGCTGGGAGAACCTGAAATACCTCGAACCAGTGCGGGAGTACCGGCAGCGGCACACGTCGACGCTGCTCGTGTTCGACGCGCTGGTCGATGCGCTCGACAAGATCGAGGGCGTGAAAACGCCGGTGCCGGAACCGGTTGCGGCCAATTCCTGATGGATCGAATCATCCGCGGCTTCTGGAGCGTGGTCGATTTGCCGTTCAAGGTGATCGCGGTGGGGCTGATCACCATCTATCGCTACACGCTGTCGGCCTTTGCCGGGCGGACGTGCCGGCACCTGCCGACCTGCTCGGAATATACGGCGGGGGCGATCTGGAAATTCGGGTTCTGGCCGGGGGGTTGGATGGGGCTGGCGCGGCTGACGCGCTGCCGGCCGGGCGGCACGCACGGCTATGATCCGGTGCCCGAGGCCGTTCCCGCCGATGCCCACTGGTTCGCGCCGTGGCGTTACGGGCGGTGGAAATAGGCAACCTCTGGTTGCCGGACGACTTTCAACAGTGCCGGGCGTCACCGGCGCGAACAACGGAGAGAAAGCATGAAGCGCTCAGCAACGGCCGTGTGGAACGGGACCCTGAAAGAGGGCGGCGGCAAGGTCACGACCCAGAGCGGGGCGATCAAGGACCAGCCGTACACGTTCAAGATGCGGTTCGAGGACGAGAGCGGCAAATCCGGCACCAACCCGGAAGAGCTGATCGCGGCGGCGCATTCGGGGTGCTTTGCCATGCAGTTCTCGGCGTTCCTCGCCAACAACGGCACGCCGGCGACCGAACTGAAGGCGACGGCAGCGGTGGAGCTGGTGCCGGGGACGGGGATCACCGGCAGCGCGCTCACTGTCGAGGGCAAGGTGCCGGGGATCGATGCGGCGAAGTTTGCCGAACTGGCCGAGAAGGCGAAGGCCGAGTGCCCGGTGTCCCGCGCGCTCGGGGCGATCAATGTGACGCTGGACGCGAAGCTGGTCTAGGCGGCGGGTTCGGGGTTCCCGGCTGCGTGGTTCGACAGGCTCACCACGAAGCCTCAGGGGCTTCGGGTGGGCTGGCTGCTCACGACGAGGCCTCGGGGCTTCGGGTGGCCTCAATGGTCGTCATCACTACCGGGTCATTCCTGCGAAAGCAGGAATCTCTGTTTCCTGTGATCGCTGACGGATCGCGAAACGGAGATTCCTGCTTTCGCAGGAATGACCCGGTGGGGGTGGTGGGGGCGGTGGGTCAGGTGGGGCTGGCGCCATGTGAGGGCGGCAGTGATCCGCGGTTGGACACTTCAATTGGCAGCATGGTAAGAGCCCGGCCTTGCGTCGGGCTTTTCGGCGCGCTTTCTACGGCCGGGCTGGCCGCAACAGGAGATGAAAATGATCAAGGTGACGTTCCCAGACGGTGCGGTACGCGACTATGCGCGTGGCACCACCGGGACCACCGTGGTCGAGGGCATCTCGCCCAGCCTCGCCAAGAAAACCGTCGCCATGAAGTGGAACGGGGTCCTGTCGGACCTGTCCGATCCGCTGGAAGATGACGGCAAGATCGAGTTCGTGATGCGCGACAGCGCCGATGGGCTGGGGCTCATCCGGCACGATGCGGCGCACGTGCTCGCCGAGGCGGTGCAGGAGCTGTGGCCCACGACGCAGGTGACGATCGGGCCGGTGATCGAGAACGGCTTCTTCTACGATTTTTACCGCGAGACGCCCTTTTCCGAGGACGAGCTGCGGCAGATCGAAAAGAAGATGGCCGAGATCGTGGCGCGCGGCGCCGCCTTCACCAAGGAAGCGTGGGACCGCGACGAGGCCAAGCGCGTCTTTGCGGCCAAGGGCGAGGCCTTCAAGGTCGAGCTGATCGACGCCATTCCGGCCGACCAGCAGATCAAGATCTACAAGCAGGGCCAGTGGTTCGACCTCTGCCGCGGCCCGCATATGCGTTCGACCAGGGATGTCGGGACGGCGTTCAAGCTGACCAAGGTGGCCGGCGCCTACTGGCGCGGCGACAGCAACCGCGAGGTGCTGAGCCGCATCTATGGCACGGCCTTTGCCACGCAGAAGGAACTCGACGAGTACCTCCACATGATGGAGGAGGCCGAGAAGCGCGACCACCGCAAGCTGGGCCGCGAACTCGACCTGTT
>DAORUH010000111.1:0-10753 GCA_035433065.1 Devosia sp.
CAATCAACAGGAGAAATCTCCCCCGTCTGAGGTTGCTCGTCACCGCGTCATTGAATGCTGTTTCATCAACGTCAGGCTGTACGTCGCGCACCAGTCGTAGCAGCGCATTCCCCTGTGCCTTGAGCGCACGGTTGACCTCTCGCTGAAGGTCGGACGATGACCAACGGCTAAGCGCTTTTGCGTAGTCCAGAATCTGCCCCACCACTTCCCTGCGCGCTTCGGGATTCCGCCATAACTTGCATTCGACCAGTATCGGCATCCCACTGGGTGTAATGAGGAAGTTGTCTATTGCGCCAGCAGGGGTGTTGAGTTGGCGGCAGACCGCAACCGGGTTGGCGAAAGCAGCGTCGATCTCGCGAATTGGAAGGGAGCTTGGGCAACTATGCACAATCTCCTCGATGACCGACTCACTTACCGAATTGCCGGTGAGACGCAGGCTGATTTGATTGAGGTACTGAGGTCCATCAGTGGATAGCAGTACAGGCGTTGCGTGCTGACGTTTCATAGTTCCCCCACAAATATCTACGTCCGCAAGATTGCATATCCGCCACGACAGCTCGAGTAGTCGGATAAACAAATCGAAATTTGCGGCTTCACTTGCCGCAGCGATACTTCCCTCAAAGCAAACTTATCCCCCCTCCCATTCCCCCGCCTTATCCTGCCCATCCCTTCGCCGCAGCGAGGTCGTGACGAGCGGCTGGCGAGCGGGGCACTCAGGGGCGGCGGCGTGCACCCGCCGTCACTGCGTGTTCCGCCTTCGTGGGACGGGGTGCCGTGGGAGTCGTCCCCGGCACGATACGGGTAGGCAACCGGCGGCCTCTTCGGAGGCGACCTGACCGCTCCCCGGACCCGATACGTAAAGACCCCGGAACACCGGCGAGGCCAAGGCCTTCCCTGTATTTCGCGGACTACCGCTCGGGGCTGACGCCTCGCCGGATCGCACCCATGCAAACGGACGCCGAGCGGCGATCCGGCGCTTCTTCACGCCACCACCGACACGAGGAACATGCACACCTGCACCGAAGCATCGGCCCCACCGGCCTAGGCACCGCCGCCCTACGCCTGTCGCGGCGCCACCAGCACCGCCTCCAGCGTCTCCGCCAGCCACCCTGCATACGCCTCGGCCCCCAGCCCCTCGGTGCGCGTCAGCAGCAGGAACAGTTCCGGGCTCGCCAGCCGCCACAGCACTGCCGTCGCCTCGGCTTCGCCGATCCCGCCGCGCAGCGGACCGTGCTTCAGCAGCGCCGCCGCCGCGAAGCTCAGGTTGCGCCGCCGCCCTTCATGCAGCCCGCGATACAGCGCCCCCATCTCCGCGTCGGTTTCGGCTGCGGTGCGCACCACCGCCATCAGGTCGGCGACGCTGCCGAGCACCGCGGCGATGTCGCGCGCGAACAGCGCGATCACCTCGCGCTGGTCGCCGGCCGCCGCCAGCCCCTGCGGACCCGCCTGTTCGAGCAGCGGCGTGTCCGGCCGGTCGCGGCGGATCGAGGCCTCGATGACCGCCCGCAACAACCCCTCCTTGCTCGAAAACACCGCATAGACCGTCTCGCTCGACACCCCCGCAGCCCGTGCCACCGCGGCGATGGTCGTCGCCTTCCAGCCGGTCTCGACGAACAGCGTTCGGGCCGCAGCGATGACGGCGGCGCGCGTCCCCGCCGCCTGCTCGAGGCGGCGTTCGGAGGCATAGCGGCGCTTCGGCTTGACAGGCTCGGTCATTTAGATACATGATCACTGTATTGAATACATCGCCAGTCTAATAATCCTGCAGAACCCCGCAAGGGGCAGGCAGGCTGGAGGTCTCCCATGCTCAACGCCCTGCCCACCGGCGCCCAGGTGCTCGCGCTGCTGCTTGTCGGCCTCGTCGCCGGCAGCATGTTCGGCATCTGGCGCGGCTACGATCCGGCCGCCTTTTCGTCCGCCACCTTCCTCGAAGTGCATCAGGGCGCGGTGCGCGGCCTCAACACACTGCTGCCCGCGATGGCCATCGCTGCGCTCGTCCTCACCGTGCTGCTGGCGTTCTTCGCCCGCACCCGCCCCACGGTGCTGTGGCTCTACATCGGCGCGGCGCTGCTGATCGCCGTCGGCGGCGCCATCACGCGTCTCGCCAACCAGCCGATCAATGAGCAGGTCATGGCCTGGACCGCCGCCACCATGCCCGCCAACTGGACGGCACTGCGCGACAGCTGGTGGACCTGGCATCTCGCCCGGCTCGCCGCGACGCTCGGCGCGCAGCTGCTGCTCATCGCCGCCGTTTTCGCCGACCGCGACAGCGCCGCCTGAGCCTCGCAAAAAATCTTATCCCCGCCCCACGCGCCGCCCCCATACTGCATCCATTCCACGCGCATGGACGGATGCGCAACGAACGCCGCGCGTGGGACAGGCCGAAGGGGTAGGTGGTCGCACCAGGCCCTGTGCGTTGCGGACGAAGCGCGGGGTATGGGCCCCCGGTTTCGGTGCCCTTCGTAAGAAATCCGGTCGCTCCCGGGACGTATGGGTCTCATACTATTCAACTCAGGGGCGCATGCGTCCCGGGGCCCGTCTACCCAGCCCCCCGCGGCATCGCCCGCGGGCGCTTCCGCACGCCTGCCGCCCCGCCTATGCTGCCCGCAATCACCACGAGGAGCCCGTCATGCGCATCATCGTCATCGGAGCCTCGGGCCGCACCGGCAGCCTCATCGTCGGCGCGCTGCTCGCCGCGGGGCACGAGGTCATCGGCACCATCCGCAACCCGAAACACATGCCCGCGCTGGTGAAAGCCGGCGCCGAGGTGGCGCTGATCGACCTCGACACATCGAGCCTCGATGACATCGCCTTCGCCATGCAGGGCGCCGACGCCGTGGTGTTCGCCGCCGGCTCGTCCGAGGGCCAGACCAGCGAGCTCGACCGCAAGGGGACGCTGCGCACCGTGCGCGCCGCCGAAAAGGCCGGGGTGAAGCGCTACGTCGCAATCTCCGCCATCGGCGCCTCGACCGGCATGTCGGTGCGCTCGATGTCGGACGAGATGAAGGACTATTACAAACAGAAGCGCGCCGCCGGAAAGCACATCACCGGCTCATCCCTCGACTGGACCATCATCGAGCCCGCCGAGCTGACCGACGCAAAACCCACCGGCAAAGTCACCCTCACCGAATCCCTGATCGAGGACGTGGGCAATATCCCCCGCGCCGACGTCGCCGCCGTCACCGCGGCCGTGCTCTCCCAGCCCAAAACCATCGGCCACGCCTACCAGCTCACCGGCGGCAAAACCCCCATCAAAACCGCCCTGGCGAAGGCCGTTGCATAGGCCCCCCGCTTCACCTCTCCCGCGACGCGGGGGGAGGGGGACCACGCGAAGCGTGGTGGAGGGGGCGGCCCCACGCAAAAATCTTGCGAGAAGATGTCGTTTCCCCGCACCCTCACTCGTTGCATGACTGAAGCGCGCCATTTCCGGCCCGCCAAACGATCCGGAGACCACCATGCGTAAAGTCACCGCCGGCCTGTTCCACTCCATCGACGGCGTCGTCGAGTCGCCCGACCAGTGGCAGTTCGATGCCTTCGACGGCGAACTGGGCGCCATGCTCGGCGGCGTCATGGCAGCCGTCGACACCGTCATCCTCGGCCGCAAGGGCTATTCGGAATGGGCCGGCTACTGGCCCAATGCCAAAGCCGACCAGGACTTTGCCGGCTTCATCAACAACGTGCCCAAGCACGTCGCCTCGCGCACGCTGAAAGGCCCGCTGGCCTGGCAGAATTCCACCCTCATCGAAGGCGACCTCGAAGCTTTCGTGCGCAACCTCAAGCAGCAGAAGGGCGGGGACATTACCGTGATGGCGTCGATCTCGCTGGTCCGCCAGCTGTTCCTCGCCGGCCTCATGGACGAGCTGACGCTCATCACCCACCCGGTGATTGCCGGCAGCGGCAAGCGGCACCTGTTCGACGCAGCCGATCCCACCACAAAGCTCGAACTCGTTTCCACCGAGCGCACCAGCAAGGGGAACGTCGTCTCGACCTACGCGCTACGCAAATAACCCTACCGGCCAGTAATCTCGCCGAGCCGCGCCACCAGCCGCGCGCGCTCGGCGCTGAGCCCCTTGTAGGCCACCTGCGCTTCGTCAAGCGCCAGCAACTGGTCCGCCAGCGCCCCGGCGATCCGCCCCGCCTCCGGATGCCGCTCCAGCGCCGCCAGCGGATCGACGCTGATGCGGATGGAAAAGAGGATATCCCCGCTCCCCGCGAGCTTCCGTAAAATCTGCCGCTCGACCCGAAGGAACACGTTCTCGATGCGCGCAGCCGAACCGAACCGCCGAGCCTCCGGCCCCGCCGTTTCCGGGTGGTGCAGCCGGCCGGTGTCATACACCGACCAGTTCCAGCGGATCACCGGCGCCTCCGGCCGCTGGGCATGGAACATCCGCGCGATCACCTCGGCGTTCCGTGTCCCTGCCCCGAACCCCGGCACCGGCCGGTGCACCTCATGCATCGGCCGTCCGAATTTTTCCCTCAGCGACCACGACGAGGGAAAGCTCAGCGAGCCTGCCGCCAGCCGCCACCCGCTCTCACCCGCGCGCATGAGGATAAAATCCTCCTGCACCAGCCGCGCCGCCACGAGCAGCGGCGGCGCCGTCCCATCAAGCGCCACCCGCCGTCCCGCCGGCACAATCTCGATCCCATCTCCGTCGCGCCGGTACACATCGGGAAACCGCGCCAGAATGTGCCCCGTGAGCAGGTCCAGCACCTCGCCCTGCGCCGCCTCGGTCCCCGGCTCCGCGACAAACACCTCGTCGCGCCGCTCGACCAGCAACCGCTCCTTTTCGGCGAGGTATGCCGGGAGCGTTTCGTCCACCTCGATCCAGTCCGTTTCCCCCAGCGGCTTCACGCCGATCTGGAACAGTCTTGCGGAGCCGTCATAGGGGGTGAAGCGCGGCGGGTTCATTTCCCATTCATAGGCCGGGCGCGACCCTCCGCAAAGCGGGGGGGATGACCGGCTCGTTACCCCGCGCATCGCATATCGACGGGTTGCGCCCACGCTCCGGTAACCTATCTACGAGGCGTGACCATCCGCCCGGCCGCCCCGGCTACATCTTTCGATGGGTTCGTGTATATGTGCCGCCAAACAGGCCCGAGCGGATGATTTACGAGAACCTCAGCAGCATCGCGGCGCGCGCACCGGCGGGCAACGGCCTGCGCCTCGGAAACCGCACCACCCCCTATACCGAGCTCGCCGAACGCATCGGGCGGCTGGCCTCCGGCTTTGCCGAGCGCGGCATCCGCACCGGCGATGCCGTGGCGCTCATCATGCACAACGGGCCGGATGTCTTCGTCGCCATCCACGCGCTGTTTGCCATCGGCGCCGTGGCCATGCCGCTCAGCCCCTCCGCGACCCGCGCCGAAGCCGCGACCGCCGCGAAGAAGGCGAAGGCCGTGGCGATCATCGCCGAAGCCGGCAGCCTCGCCCTCGCCGCCGAAGTGGCCGAGGAACTCGGCCTTCCCCTCCCCATCCTCGGCCCCGACGATATCGCCGAGCTTGAGCTGACCCAGCCGGGCAAACTGCCAAAGCTCACGCCGGACACGCCCGCGATCTACTTTTCGTCCTCGGGCTCGACCGGCCTGCCCAAACTCGTGCCGCACACGCATGGCGAACTGCTCGCCGATGCGCACCGAACCAGCACCGCCTGGCAGATCACGTCCGACGACACCGTCTTCAACATGTTGCCCAGTAACTTTGCGATGGGCCTGCTGCTCGGGCTCACCGATGCGGCTGAGGCCGGCGCCACCATCGTCTACTGGCAGGATCCGCGCCCGCTGATGTTTTCGCGCGGCGCCGTGCTCGAGGCGATCGCCGCCAACCGCGTCAGCTTCTACGGCGCCGTCCCGGCGATGCACGAAGCCCTCGCCGGCGCGCAGGGCAGCCACGATCTGTCGGCGCTCCGCCTCGTCTTTTCGGGCGGCGCTGCGCTCCCCCGCAAAACCTTCGATCTCGTGCGCGAGCGGCTCGGCATCACGCTGCGCCAGGCCTATGGCTCGAGCGAGTCGCTGATGTTCTCGCACAACGACAACGCCGACATCGAAGCCACCTGGAACTCCGTCGGCCGCCCCGCCGGCGATGGCCGCGCCCGCCTTGCGGCGGTGGGCGGCCTGCCGCCCGGCGTCGGCGAACTGCTGGTGCGCTCGTCCTCGCTGTTCACCGGCTATGCCGGCGACGACGCGTCCAACGCCGTCAGCTTCGAAGACGGCTGGCTGCGCTCGGGCGATCTGGCGCGCCTCGACAATGACGGCAACCTCTACATCGTCGGCCGCTCAAAACTGCTGATCGAAGTCGCCGGCTTCAAGATCGATCCGATTGAGGTCGAGGCCGTGCTGGCTCGCCACCCTGCGGTGTCCGAAGCCGTCGTCATCGGCCTCAAGGACGGACGCGGCGGGCAGCGGCTGAAAGCCCTCGTCGTGCCGCGCGACGAGGTGGCCCCCGAGGCCCTCGTGCGCTTCATGCGCGCCGAACTGTCCGAGCAGAAGATCCCCACCCTCATCGAATTCCGCGACGCCCTCCCCAAGAGCACCGCCGGCAAGATCCTGCGCAGCGCGCTCGTCGAGGAGACCGCATGATGAGCGACAGCCGCCCGCTTGGCGAACACGAACGCCTGCTGCACTATCTGCACGCTTTTGGCGGCATGATCGCCACGGAAATCCTGCAGCTGCGCGGCCCCATCGACCCCGAGCAGATTCGCGAGGCGCTGCGGTTCCTGCAGACCCAGCACCCGATCCTGCGCGCCCATATCCGCTACGGCGAAATCGTCTTCCGCAAGGAAGCGCCCTACGTCTACCGCCAGCCGTATTTCGACACCGAAGGCACCACCGAAATCCCGCTGCTGGTCTCCGATCGGCCGTGGGAAGAGCTGATGACGAAAAGCCTCCGCACGCCCCTGCCGCGCGGCAAGAACCCGCGCATGCAGCTGACCCTGATCCCCGATCCGGCCGATCCCGATCTCACGCGCCTGCTGATCGTCGGCGATCACGCCGCCGTCGATGCCTACTCGGTCAACATGATGACCCGGCAGCTCTTCGAGTATCTCGAAGATCCCGAGGGCACGCGGGCACGCACCCAGCCCACCCACACCTCGCTGCCGCCGCCGCTCGAACACGGCCTGCCGAAGAAGAGCGGCACCGGCAAGAACTACACGCCCGCCATCCGCATCCCGGCGAAGCGCGAACCCGGCCGTGCCGAAACCCGCGTCGTCGCCCGCTCGATTCCCGCGCCGGTCATCGCCGCGCTGAAGACCACCTCGCGCACCCAAGGCGCCACTCTGCACGGCGCGCTGACCGCGAGCTTCTTCCTCGCCATGCGTGAGCTCTTCGGCGTCGATGCGATGAGCGTGCTGTCGTCCTTCGACCTGCGCCGCCTCGGCAAACCGCCGCTGCCCACCGGCACCTTTGGCTGCTACATCGACATCGTCCGCACCAGCCACCAGATCACCGATTTCTGGTCGACGGCGCGCGACGTGTCGTTCCGGCTGATCTCGACCGTCGCCAAGGATCACGCCTCCGCATCCTTCATGCGGCTGCCCACCTTTGCCGAATACCGGATCGAGTTCTGGCCCACGCTGACGCATGCCCGCCGCATGGATGGCCTCGCCATCACCACCGCCGGTGAGTCGACGCTGAAGAGCCGCTACGGCAACCACGTGATCGAAGCCATCACCATGGGCATTGCGGTCGATATGTTCGGGCCGGGCCTTCTGGTGCTGTCGAACGAACGCGAAGGCGCCCTCGATCTCAGCGTCAACTACGCGACCCGCGCCATGAGCACCGAGGTCGCCACCCGCCTCACCGAACGCGCCATCGCCATCTTGAGCGAGGCCGTGCGCGTCGAGGCCAGCACCTCGGCGGCCTGACCGGCGAACTTATCCCCGCCTCGACGAGACGGGCGTATCATCCCGCGCATTTGAGACATGGCCGAAGGGCGGGGCCGCTGCTGCACGGCCCCTTCCTTCGCTCACGTGCCACGGCACGGGCCCAGATCAGTTCGCCGGCATCGGCGCGAGGTCGCACGAGACGTTCGGGTTCATGTCCGCAAACGTGCCGGTCGGGTTGCCGCGCCAGGCCCAGACATGCATCTCGTAGAACGGCGGCAGGCCATAGCGGTTGGGCTGGCCCTGGAAGGCAAACAGATGCCCGCCGAGATTGGCCGGCCCCTTGAGCGAAATGTACTCGACCGCGACGAGGCTCATCTCGCCGTTCGGACCGGGCTCGTACATCACCGCCTCGGGCTTGGCGATGTCGATCATGCCGTCATCGTTGATGAGGTCGCCATTGACGTAGTGAATGCCCATGGCGCCGCCTTCGATACCGCTGACGCAGGGGATCGGCGCATAGCCTTCCTTGAGGGCAACATTGACGTCGGCGAAGCGGCCATTGGCTTCGCGAACCTTGTCGGCGAGCGGATTGTCGCCGGCCACATAGTCGTGTCCTTCGCCGTGGGCGAGCACCGCGCCGCTCATCGCAGTAGCGATCAGCAGCACCAGAGCGCCCAGCTTGAAACTGTCGAGGGTCATGAAAATCTCCATCTTGACCATTGCATGGTTGCCGCGCGACATTCCGGTCGCGGGCGGCACCATTTGCAGTGGACTGCAGAAAATGCCCATGATCGGGACGCCTGCCGGCGTGATCGAAACGCCGGACCTGTCGCCAGACGCATCGGAAACCGAGCTTCTCGCCGACGTTCTTTCGCGAGTGCGCCTGTCGGGCGCCGTCTTTCTCAGGGGCTGCTACAGCTCGCCCTGGGCATTGGAATCGCCTTCGACGGCTCAGCTTGTGGCACTGCTGTCACCGGGTTCGGAACGGCTCATCCCTTTCCACATCGTGCGCAGCGGACGGGCCCACTCCGTGGCGGGGGGCATGCGTGTCGAGGCCGAGGCCGGCGATCTGATCGTCATTCCCCATGCCGATCAGCATGTACTGGGCGGCCCGGAAGCCGGGGAACCGGTGTTCATCGGGTCGCTGCTCCCGCCGCAGCCATGGGAGACGATGCCCACCTGCCGCATCAATGGCGGCGGCGAGGCCGCCGATATCGATTGCGGCTACTTCCGCTGCGACGAACTGCTGTTCAACACCGTGCTACGCCACCTGCCGCCGGTGCTGGTCGTCCGGCCCGGCGGGACGTCGGCCCAGCTGCTGCTTGCCGCAATGGATTCGGCGCTCGAAGAGGCCGGCCGGAACCGCGGCTTCCAGTCACCGCTGTCGGCGCGCCTGCCAGAACTGCTGCTGGTCGAAACGCTGCGGCTCTACGCCGCCGGCTCCCCCACGGATACCGGCTGGCTCGCGGCAACCCGCGATCCGGTCGTCGGCCGCGCTCTGCGGCTGATCCACGAAAACCCGGTGGCGGACTGGTCGGTCGAAGAACTGGCCCGGCAGTCGGCCACCTCGCGCTCGGTGCTGGGCGAGCGGTTCCGCGAGATGCTCGGCCAGTCGCCGATGGCCTATGTCGCGGAATGGCGCATGCAGATCGCCGCCAACCTGCTGCGCTCGACCACCCTGAAACTGGCAGAGGTCGCCGAGCGGTGCGGCTATGGCAGCGAGGCGGCCTTCAGCCGCGCCTTCCTCCGCCACACCGGCGCGCCACCCGCCCAGTGGCGCGACCGGCCCTGAACGCGGTCACTCCCTGAGCGCGGTCCCCATCGAGAGATAGACGGAGACGATGACAACCAGCAGCACGACCACCGCGATGACGATGATGGTCCGGCTGCGCCGCTGCTCGGCAGCCGCCTTGGCGTCGCGGTCGTCCGGGGTCTGGTTCAATACTGCTGCTCCCCACCGCCCGCGAGAATCTCGCGCTTGCCGGCATGGTTCGCCTGGCTGATCACGCCTTCCTTCTCCATCCGCTCGATCAGCGTCGCGGCCTTGTTATAGCCGATCGCCAGACGCCGCTGGATGTAGGAGGTCGACACCTTCTTGTCGGTGATGACCACATGGACAGCCTTGTCGTAAAGCTCGTCGCCCGAGTTCATGTTCGAATTGCCGAACTCGCCCTCGCCCGCATCGGGGTCGAACTCGTCTTCCTCGGCGGTGATCGAGTCGAGGTAATCCGGCGCGCCCTGCGACTTGAGGTGTTTGACCACATCCTCGACCTCGGTGTCCGCCACGAACGGACCGTGCAGGCGCCGGATACGGCCGCCACCGGCCATGTACAGCATGTCGCCATTGCCCAGCAGCTGCTCCGCCCCCTGCTCGCCAAGGATGGTGCGGCTGTCGATCTTGGATGTCACCTGGAAGCTGATGCGGGTCGGGAAGTTCGCCTTGATGGTACCGGTGATGACGTCGACCGACGGACGCTGCGTCGCCATGATGACGTGGATGCCCGCGGCACGCGCCATCTGCGCCAGACGCTGCACCGCGCCTTCGATGTCCTTGCCCGCCACCATCATCAGGTCGGCCATTTCGTCGACGATGATCACGATGTAGGGCAGCGGCTCGAGGTCGAGCTTCTCTTCCTCGTAGATCGCCTTGCCGGTCTCCTTGTCGAATCCGGTATGCACCGTGCGCGTCAGGTCCTCGCCCTTGCCCTTGGCTTCGACCAGCCGCTGGTTGTAGCCGTCGATGTTGCGCACGCCGAGCTTGGCCATCTTCTTGTAGCGCTCTTCCATCTCGCGCACGGCCCATTTCAGCGCGACCACCGCCTTCTTCGGATCGGTCACCACGGGCGTCAGCAGATGCGGGATGCCGTCATAGACGGAAAGTTCCAGCATCTTCGGATCGACCATGATCAGCCGGCACTGGTCCGGTCGCA
>DAORUH010000112.1:0-10702 GCA_035433065.1 Devosia sp.
GTAGACCCGAGCCAGCAGCTGGAACACAAAGCCCGCTTCGTTGGACGAGCGCCCGGAGGAATAAAAGAACGTCCGCGACGGATCGGTGGCCGCGAACTGTTCGGCGGCATAGGCGATGGCCCAGTTCCAGCTCACCGGCCGGTAGCGGTCGCTGCCGGCGCTCTTGAAGATCGGCGTGTTGAGGCGGCCGAGCTTTTCCATCTCGCGGCCGCTCAATTCAGCCAGTTCGGCGATCGGATGCTCGAAGATGCCGTTGGGAATGCCAGGCTGGATGTCGGTCGATTGCGCCTGCACCGACTTGTTGCAGACCGAGGGAAACTCGCCCAGTTCGTTGGTCATGCCGCCCATCTGGCCGCCCATGCCATAGGCGCAGGCCTTGCAGGCATTGCGGCTGGTCAGCGCCTTGGCGGCCTTGCCCACCCCGATCCGCCGCAGCGTTTCGAGCGTGTAGAGCACCTTCTTCGGCCCGCCGCCGACTATGCGCGGCATGTCTTCGATGGTCATCGCGGTCTCCCTTCCGCGATTAGACCCTGTCACCTCCCGCCCGGCAAGCGCCACGGAACGCGAAGGCGTTCGACGGAGTTTGTCCCTCGAGTCAGAGGAGAAATCAATGTTCAGGACCCTAACGATTGTTGCCGCTACCGCCCTGTTGTGCGGCAGTCCCGCCTTCGCCCAGGGGGCCGCGACGGCCACCGCAAACATTGTTGACCAGTCGGGCACGGCGCTCGGTACGATCACGGGCACGGAGATGGACGGCGGCGTTCACCTCACCGGCGAGCTCACCGGCGTGCCGAATGGCGAGCACGGGTTTCACATCCATGCGGTGGGGAAGTGCGATGCAGCCGGCAAGTTCGAATCCGCCGGCCCACACTTCGATGTAGACAGCCACAAGCACGGCAAGGACAACCCGGATGGCCCGCATGCAGGCGATCTCGACAACCTCGTTGCCAATGACGATGGCAAGGTGACGGTCGATTTCCACGTTCCGAACGCCAACCTTGCTGCGCTCAACGACGCCGACGGCGCATCTCTTGTGATCCATGCCGACCCGGATGACTACAAGACCGATCCCTCCGGCAATTCCGGTGAGCGCTTCGCCTGCGGCGTGATCGAGTTTTCGAAGTAGCCCACCCTCTCCTCCCTCCGGCCCCAGCAACGCGCCGGAGGGTAGACTTTCGGCTATGCCCTGCTCCAAACACTCGAACGTTACAATGATTTAAGGTGCACGCCCGAAAGCCGGTGATATCGTCCGGCACTATCGCGGACTCGCCCCGGCTCCGCTCTTGTGACTTTGGGACAGACGCGCTTGCTGAGACAATTGCTCATCTCGCTGGTGGTGCTTGCCATCGCCGGTTTCGCCTACGTGTGGTTCGTGCCCGGCGCGGCCGAAACCCTGCAACGTCTCGGAATTCCGGTGCCGGGTCCGGCCGCGACCACCGCCGCCACCCAGCCTTCGGGCGGCGCACCCGGCGGAAATGCTCCCGCTCCCGGCGGCCAGCAGGCGCAACCGGGCGCCGGTCCGGGCGGCGCTGCGGGCGCCGGCGGTCCGCGCCGTGGGGCGCGCGAAATGGTCGTTCTGACCGCCCCCGTCACCACCGCAAGCATCAATGACAAGCTGACCGCCATCGGCGAAGGCGAAGCGGCCCACTCGGTGACCGTCATGTCGCCCTCCAATGGCACGCTGCGCGAGCTAACGGCCCGTCCGGGTGAAATGGTCGCCGCAGGCGCCATCATCGGTTCCCTCGATTCCGACAGCGAACAGATCGCCTTCGACCGCGCCACGCTCGCGAAGAAAGACGCCGACGGAACGCTGGCGCGCACGCAGGGGCTCGCCAAGGCCAACGCAGCAACAGCGGTCCAGATCAACACCGCGCAGCTCGCCGCCGACAATGCGGCGCTCGAATTCGCCAACGCCAAGCTCGCCCTCGACAGGCGCACCATCATCAGCCCGATTGCCGGTTCCGTCGGCCTGTTCCAGGTGAGCCCGGGCAACGCCGTGAGCGCGCAATCGATCGTCACCACGATCGAGGACACCTCGTTTATCCGCATCAGCTTCTGGGTACCCGAGCGCTATGCCTCGGCCATCGCCATCGGGGCCGTGGTGGACGTGAGCGCCGTCGCCCTCCCCGGCGAGAAGATGCAGGGCGAAGTGGTCGCCATCGACAACCGCATCGATCCGGCGAGCCGCACTCTCAAGGTGCAGGCGCAGATCGCCAATGACGCGGGCAAGCTGCGGCCCGGCATGTCGTTCTCGGTGAGCCTCGCCTTCCCCGGCGAAGCGTTCCCCGCCGTCGATCCGCTCGCCATCCAGTGGTCGTCGGACGGCGCGTATCTGTGGAAATACGCCGGCGGCAAGGTCGAGCGTCTGCTGGTCGACATCATCCAGCGCAATTCCGATGGCGTACTGGTAAAGGGCGATCTCGCGGCCGGCGATCAGGTGGTGACGCAGGGCCTGCAGCAGCTCACCGCTGGCGCCTCGGTGCGCTTGCTCGACGCCGCCCCCGGTGGGCGCGGTCCTGCCGGCGGAGGCCAGGGCAACGCGCCGGCAGGCGAGGGCCAGCAGCCGCAACAGCCCCAGCAGGGCCGCGGCGGATGACGGGATCGTCCGCCCATTCTCACGCCCTCGTGGTTCGACAAGCTCACCACGAAGGCTACTCTGGATTTCGTGAGGGCCTCATGGTGAGCCTGTCGAACCACGAGTTCCGGTCACTCGATGCGGGGGGCCGCTCATGTCCATAGCCAGCCAGAATGAACGCGGCGGGGCGATTGCGTCGCTGTTCGTGCGCCGTCCGGTTCTCGCGGTCGTCATCAACGCGCTGATCATCGTTGCGGGGCTTGCCGCCTTCTTCGGCGTCGAGGTGCGAGAGCTGCCGAGCGTCGAGCGCCCAACCATCTCGATCATGACCACCTTCACCGGCGCCGCCGCCGAGACCGTCGATCGCGAAATCACCTCGGCGATCGAAGGCGCGGTGGCGCGCGTGCAGGGTGTGGCCTCGATTTCGTCGGACAGCGGCTATGGCCGCAGCCGCGTCACGCTGACCTTTGCCGATGGCACCAATCTCGACAACGCGACTTCCGACATCCGCGACGCGCTGAGCCGCATCACCAACCGCCTGCCCGATGGCGTCGATGCGCCGACCATCATCAAGGCGGACAGCAACGCCAGCGCCATCATGCAGCTCGCGGTCACTTCCGACAGCATGAGCCGCGACGAACTTTCGGCGCTGGTCGAGGATGTGATCTCCGAGCGGCTCGCTGCCGTTGCCGGTGTCGCCGACGTGCAGATCAACGGCGTGCAGACGCAGGTGTTCGAGGTCGACGTCGATCAGATCAAGCTCGCGAGCCTGGGGCTGACGGTTGCCGACGTGCGCAACGCGCTCTCGACCATCGCCTTCGACAGTCCCGCCGGCTCGCTCAACGCCGCCAACCAGAACATTGCCATCCGCGCCACCGCCGAGGTGAACACGCCCGAGCAGTTCGAGAACATCACCGTCCGCGACAAGATCCGGCTTGGCGATGTCGCGACCGTCGTGTTCGGCGCGGGCGCCAGCACCGGCGGCCTGCGCTCCGACGGCAAGTCCGGCATCGGGCTCGGCATCGTGCCGCAGGCGCAGTCCAACGCCGTCGCCATCTCGCAGGGCATCAACAAGGCCGTCGAGGATCTCAAGGGCTCCCTGCCCCCCGGCGTCGACCTGAAGATTTCTTCCGACGAGTCGGTGTTCATCTCCGGCGCCATCCACGAAGTGGAGCGCTCGCTGATGATCGCCGTCATCGGCGTCATCGCCATCATCTTCCTGTTCCTGCTCGACTGGCGGGCGACCATCATCCCGGCCGTCACCATGCCCGTGGCGCTGATCGGAACGGTCGCCGGCATCTACCTGTTCGGCTTCTCGCTCAACATTCTCACACTGCTCGCGCTGGTGATCGCCACCGGCCTCGTTGTCGACGATGCCATCGTCGTGCTCGAGAACATCATGCGCCGCCGCGCCATGGGGCTTGGCCCGCGCGCCGCGGCCGTGCTCGGCACGCAGGAAGTGTTCTTCGCCGTCATTGCAACGACGCTGACGCTCGCAGCGGTGTTCATCCCGATCTCGTTCCTGCCCGGGCAGACGGGCCTGCTGTTCCGCGAATTCGGCTGGACGCTGGCGATCTCGGTGGGCCTCTCCGCTGTGGTGGCACTGACGCTTGCGCCCATGCTCGCCTCGCGGTTCCTGAAGCCGCACGCCCATCGCGATCCGAACCTGCTCGAACGCTTCGGCGGCGCGCTGTCGGCGATCTACAAGCGCCTGCTGCACTGGTGCCTCGACAACCCCTTCGTGGTCGTCCTCGTCGCCGTGCTGATCGCAGGTTCGGCCTATGTCGTGTTCATGTCCGGCGCCATCAAGCAGGAACTGACGCCGCCCGAAGACCGCTCGGTCATCTCCATCGGCGTCAACGCGCCGAACACCGTGAGCCTCGATTTCACCCGCACACAGATGCAGAAGATCGAGGAACTGGTGCAGCCGTTCCGCGACAGCGGCGAAGTGGTGAGCATCTTCTCGGTGTCGGGCTTCGGCTCGAACACCAGCTCGGGTTTCCTCAACCTGACGCTGGCGCCGTGGGAAAAGCGTGAGCGGACGCAGCAGCAGATCGCGGCCGAAATCACCCAGCTCCTGACCCAGGTGCCGGGCGTTCGCGCCAGTATCCGCCAGGGCAACTCGCTGGGCATCCGCGGCGGCGGCAGCGGCCTGCAGTTCGCGGTGGTCGGCGACAACTACCAGACGCTGTCGCAGACCGCGAACGCCATAAAGGCCGAGCTGGAGAAGGACGACAAGTGGGGCCGCGTCACCGTCAATTACGAGACGACGCAGCCGCAGGTGACCCTCACCATCGATCGTGATCGCGCGGCTGCACTCGGCATCGACATCAACGGGCTCGGCACCACGATGCAGGCGATGATCGACGGGGCCGATGTCGGCACCGTGTTCATCAACGACAAGAGCTTCTCGGTCCGCATGCAGTCGACGGCGAGCCCGGTGAATGATCCGGGCGATCTCGAGTCGATCTTCATCAAGACCGCGGATGGACGCTACGTGCCGATGTCGACCATCGCCACGCTCAAGGAAGCCCCGATCGCCCCCTCGCTCGGCCGCGAGGACCAGCGCCGCGCCGTGACCGTCACCGCCCAGCTCACCGACGGCTTCCCCATCGGCGATGCCTATGCCGAGGCGGTTGCCGTCGCCCGGCCGCTGCTGCCCGATGGCGCCGCCATCGTACCGATGGCGGAAGCGCGGACCATCGGTGAGAGCAATTCCGGCCTCGCCATCACCTTCGGCTTTGCGCTGGTGGTGATCCTGCTGGTGCTGGCGGCGCAGTTCGAAAGCCTGTGGAGCGCCATCATCGTCATGGCGACGGTGCCGTTCGGGCTCGCCTGCGCGGTGTTCGCCATGCTGCTGACGGGGGTGAGCTACAACGTCTACAGCCAGATCGGGCTGATCCTCGTCGTCGGCATCATGGCCAAGAACGGCATTCTCATCGTCGAGTTCGCCAACCAGCTGCGCGACCGCGGCATGAGTGTGCGCGAGGCCATCGAAAGCTCCGCCAACATCCGGCTGCGGCCGGTGGTGATGACCATGATCGCGACTGTGCTCGGCGGCATGCCGCTGATCATCGCCGGCGGCGCGGGGGCGGAAGCCCGCGCGGCGCTCGGCTGGATCATGGTGGGCGGGCTGAGCCTCGCGGCGGTCGCGACGCTGTTCCTCACGCCGGTGGCTTACGAACTGCTGGCGCGTTTCTCGAAACCGAAGTCGCATGAGGAAGCGCTCCTCAATCGCGAACTCGAAGCGGCCGAGAGCATCCCCGTGGTGCGCGAGGGCCCTGCCCCCGCGCCAGCCGAATAGCCCTCGGAAAACGGAAAGCGCGGGACCGAAGTCCCGCGCCCCTCGGCTTGATCCGCAAGGGAGCGTCAGCCCTTGAAGAGTCCACCGACCCGTTGGTTCCGGCAACAGCCGGAACGAACTCTGCTGTCTTTGCCGCTGCAGGGCGGGAGGGTCCGCTGCCATCGACCATCCAACAATGCGCCAACGAACGCTGAGGTTCCGCCCCCGTTGGTAGGCAACGCCATTTACTGACAAAAGCGGGTGGAGCCGGAAAGCCCCGTGTCCGAAAACACGGGGCCGAGGATGTGGTGCAAACAACCTCTGCCGAAGCGGATAGCTCCGGTGAACCAGCGTTAGCCCAACGCGGACGGCCCGTCACCGCTCACCGTCATCTGCCTAGTTTGTGGCCATATCATTCTATTGCGTACTTCTTAGGCAGCAACAGCGCGCGTGCCCACAGAACCGGCAGACTCCCCGCATTTTCCGTCGATCACCCGCCTGTTTCGCCGCTCCTCCCGCTGAACCAGGGGCAGCAATATCAAGGCCTTGGCCCCTCCGGATGCGCTCTGGCACGGGCTTTGCACTCTCCCTCTCGGTGCAAACAACCAGACTGTCGGAGGGACTGATGACAGGACTAAAGGGAAAATTGGCCGGGTTCGGCCTAGGGGTGGCGATGACTGTGGGCGCTCTGGCGCCCGTCCCTGCGTTCGCGCAGGACACGATCAAAGTGGGCGTTCTCCACTCGCTGTCGGGCACGATGGCGATCTCGGAGACCACCCTCAAGGACACGATGCTGTTCCTTATCGACCAGCAGAACAAGAAAGGCGGCCTGCTCGGCAAGCAACTCGAAGCAGTGGTTGTCGACCCGGCCTCCGACTGGCCGCTGTTCGCCGAAAAGGCACGCGAGCTGATCAGCGTCAACGGCGTCGCCGCGGTGTTCGGCTGCTGGACCTCGGTCAGCCGCAAGTCGGTGCTGCCGGTGTTCAAGGAACTGAACTCGATCCTCTTTTACCCCGTGCAGTACGAGGGTGAGGAATCCGAGCGCAACGTGTTTTACACCGGCGCCGCGCCGAACCAGCAGGCGATCCCGGCCGTCGACTACCTGATGAACGAAGAAGGCGTCGAGCGCTGGGTGCTCGCCGGTACCGACTACGTCTACCCGCAGACCACCAACAAGATTCTTGAGCAATACCTCAAGGACAAGGGCGTCGCGGCTGAAGACATCATGATCAACTACACGCCGTTCGGGCACTCCGACTGGCAGACGATCGTGTCCGACATCAAGGCCTTCGGCTCGACCGGCAAGAAGACCGCGGTGGTCTCGACCATCAACGGCGATGCCAACGTGCCGTTCTACAAGGAACTCGCCAACCAGGGCATTTCGGCCGAGGACATCCCGGTCGTCGCCTTCTCGGTGGGTGAGGAAGAACTCGCCGGCTTCGACACCACGCCGCTGGTCGGCCACCTCGCCGCCTGGAACTACTTCCAGTCCGTCGATACGCCCGCGAACGCCGAGTTCATCAAGGCCTGGCAGGCGTATACCGGCAAAGCCGACCGCGTCACCAACGACCCGATGGAAGCCCATGTGATCGGCTTCAACCTGTGGGTCCAGGCGGTCGAGAAGGCCGGCACAACCGACACCGACAAGGTGCTCGAAGCCATCATCGGCCTCGAGACGCCGAACCTCACCGGCGGCATCGCCAAGATGCTTCCCAACCATCACATCACCAAGCCCGTGCTGATCGGCGAGATCCAGGCCGACGGCCAGTTCGACGTGGTGTGGAAGACGGAAGCCGAGGTGCCCGGTGATGCGTGGACGGACTTCCTGCCGGAGTCGAAGCTGATCGAGGCCGATTGGACCGCCCCGATCAACTGCGGCAACTACAACACCGAAACCAAGGCCTGCGGCGCCACGCAGTAGCCCCGGACACCGCGCTCCTCCCGCGCGCCCGCGAAGGCGGTACGCCGCCTTCGCACCCAACCCCCACGAGGCCGACGATGATCGCAAGACGACTGGTTCAGATTGTTGCGCTCTTCCTCGCCCTCGCCCTTATGGCACTTCCCGCCATTGCACAGGTCGATGACACCACGCTGAAACCGCTGGTCGATGCCCTCGCCCCAGGCAATTTCAAGGAGCGCGAAGCCGCCGCGGCGGCCCTCGCCGCGACCGAAGATCCGCGCGTCGTGCCAGTGCTGCAAACGCTGCTCGACGGCGATCTCTACGTCGTGAAGGCCACCGGCCAGGTGGTGTTCGTCAAACCCTCGGGCAGCAGCCTCACCCTCACCGATCCGGTGACCGGCGCTGTGGCCGGCGAAGTCGCCAAGGCCGATGTCGAGAAGATCAAGGTCAACAACGGCCTGCGCCGCGCCCTGCGCACCATCATCGGGCAGATGACGCTGCTCAGCGACGACCGCGCCGTGCGCCTCAGTGCGGCGCAGAGCGTGCTGCGCGACGCCGACCCCGACACCCTCGACCTGCTGCAAAGCGCCATCGCCGCCGAGACCGACCCGCAGATCAAGGCGGTGATGGAGAGCGCCGAGGCCGCCATCATCCTCAAGACCGACGCGGGGATCGAAGAAAAGCGCGCCGCGATTGCCCAAGTCGCGGCGCGCGGCGGACGCGATGCCATCAACACGCTCACGTCGGCGCTTGCCAGCGCGCCGGACGAGCTGAAGCCCAGCATCGCGTCCGCCATTGCCGCCCTCAACAACACGCAGGCCGCCTGGAGCATCGGCCAGAACGTCTGGTACGGCATTTCGCTTGGCTCGGTTCTGCTGCTCGCCGCCATCGGTCTCGCCATCACCTTCGGAGTGATGGGCGTCATCAACATGGCGCACGGAGAAATGGTGATGCTCGGCGCCTACACCACATACGTCGTGCAGGAGATCATCCGGCAGAACGCGCCCGGGCTGTTCGACTACTCGCTCGCCATCGCCCTGCCCCTCGCCTTCCTCATCACCGCGCTCATCGGCATCGCCATCGAGCGCGGCGTGATCCGCTGGCTCTACGGCCGCCCCCTCGAAACCCTGCTCGCCACCTGGGGCCTGTCGCTCATCATCCAGCAGGCCGTGCGCACGATCTTCGGCGCGACCAACCGCGAGGTTGGCAACCCGAGCTGGATGTCCGGCGCATTCGAACTGGGCGGCCTCACCATCACCTGGAACCGCTTCTGGATCGTGCTGTTCGCCATCGCCGTCTTCCTCGCCCTGCTTGCGGTGCTGAACAAGACTCCGCTTGGCCTCCAGATGCGCGCCGTCACCCAGAACCGCCGCATGGCCTCGGCCATGGGCATCCGCACCCCCTTCGTCGATGCGATGACCTTCGGCCTCGGCTCGGGCATTGCCGGGCTCGCGGGCGTGGCTCTAAGCCAGATCGACAACGTGTCCCCCAACCTCGGGCAGAACTACATCATCGACAGCTTCATGGTCGTCGTCTTCGGCGGCGTCGGGAACCTATGGGGCACGCTGGTCGGCGCGCTGACGCTCGGCATCGCCAACAAGTTCCTCGAACCCTATGCCGGCGCCGTGGTGGCGAAGATCACCATTCTCGTCCTCATCATCCTCTTCATCCAGCGCCGCCCGCGCGGGCTCTTCGCGCTGAAGGGCCGGGCGGTGGAGCAGTGACTTTCATGTGCGTTGCCCCACCCTCATCCGCCCCCGGATTAAGTCCGGGGGCACCGTCCCCCATCGAGGGGGAAGGTGAAGGAACCGCAGGCCTCGCAGTCACACCTTCTCCCATGATGGGAGAAGGTGGCGCGCAGCGCCGGATGAGGGTGGGGCCGCACACACCGATCGGGGCCGCCTAATGATCACCCAGATGCTGTTCCGTGCGCTCGATCGCAAGGCGGTGTGGATCATCGTCGCGCTCTGCGTCATCGCGGTCGCGATACCCGCCGCCAACCTGCTGATCCCGGTGGGCCAGCCGGGCCATGTGCCGACCTATCTCGTCCAGCTCTTCGGCAAGTACCTAACCTACGCGCTGCTCGCCCTCGCGCTCGATCTCGTCTGGGGCTATTGCGGCATTCTCTCGCTCGGCCACGCGGCGTTCTTCGCACTCGGCGGCTATGCCATGGGCATGTACCTGATGCGCCAGATTGGCAGCCGCGGCGTCTACGCCAATCCGCTGCTCCCCGATTTCATGGTGTTCCTCAACTACAAGGAACTGCCCTGGTACTGGCTCGGCTTCGACCAGTGGTGGTTCGCGCTGATCATGATCATCGCCGTGCCGGGCCTGCTGGCCTTCGGCTTCGGCTGGTTCGCCTTCCGCAGCCGCGTCACCGGCGTCTATCTGTCGATCATCACGCAGGCGATGACCTATGCGCTGATGCTCGCTTTCTTCCGCAACGACTTTGGCTTCGGCGGCAACAACGGCCTCACCGATTTCAAGGACATCTTTGGTGCCAGCATCCAGGCGCCCGGCACGCGCGCCGCCCTGTTCGCGGCCTCGGCCTTCGCGCTGGCATTGGGCGTCTTCATCTGCTCGGCCATCGTCAACAGCAAGCTCGGCAAGGTGATGGTCGCGGTGCGCGACGCCGAGAGCCGCACGCGCTTCCTCGGCTGGCGGCCGGAGAATGTGAAGCTCTTCGCCTTCGTCGTCTCGGCCATCATGGCGGGCGTGGCGGGCGCGCTCTATGTGCCGCAGGTGGGCATTATCAACCCGGGCGAGTTTGCACCCGAAAACTCGATTGAGGCGGTGATCTGGGTCGCGGTAGGCGGCCGCGGAACCATCCTCGGGCCGATCATCGGCGCCGTCCTCGTCAACGCCGGCAAGAGCTACTTCACCGGCGCCCTGCCCGAATACTGGCTGTTCGCGCTCGGCGGCCTGTTCGTGTTCGTCACGCTGT
>DAORUH010000113.1:0-10226 GCA_035433065.1 Devosia sp.
CGAGCCCGTCAAAGGGCCTGATCCGCGCCGATTTCAACCCCGCCGAACTGGCGCGGGCCTATGAGGCGGGCGGGGCCGCCTGCCTGTCGGTGCTCACCGACACGCCGAGCTTTCAGGGCGCGCCGGCCTATCTCATCGAGGCCCGCGCGGCGACGCGGCTGCCGGTGCTGCGCAAGGACTTTCTGTTCGAGACCTACCAGGTGGCCGAGGCCCGTTCGTTCGGCGCCGACTGCATCCTCGTCATCCTCGCGGCGGTGACCGACGATACGGCGCGCTATCTGCTCGACGCCGCCGAGGAGTGGGGCATGGATGCGCTGGTCGAGGTGCACGACCAGCTCGAACTCGACCGGGCGCTGGCGCTCGAGTCGCGGTTCATCGGCATCAACAACCGGAACCTGCGCACCTTCGAGACGACGCTGCAGACCACCGTCGATCTCGCCGGTGGCGTGACCGGTGACGTGCATCTCGTCTCCGAGAGCGGCATCAATACGCGCGAGGATATCCAGCGGCTCGAGGCTACGGCGGGCGTCGGCACGTTCCTCATCGGCGAGAGCCTGATGCGGCAGGCCGACGTGACGGCGGCGACGCTGCGGCTGCTCAAGGGCGCGGACATGGTCCCGGCCGGCTGATGCCCCTCACCCACCTCAATGCGCGCGGCGAAGCCCACATTGTCGATATCGGCGACAAGCCGGCGACCCGCCGCCGCGCGGTGGCGAGTGCCCGGCTCGAAGCCCTGCCCGAGACGGTGGCCGCCATCCTCGGCGGCACGCTGAAAAAGGGTGACGCCGTCGCCGTGGCGCGCATCGCCGGCATCATGGCGGCGAAGAAGACCTCCGAGCTGATCCCGCTCTGCCACCCGATCGCGCTGACCAGCGTCTCGGTCGATATCGAAGCCGACGGCTCCGCCCTGCTGATCACCGCGACGGCCGAGACCACCGGCCAGACCGGTGTGGAGATGGAGGCGCTGACCGCCGCGTCGGTCGCCGCGCTGACGCTCTACGACATGGCAAAGGCAATGGACCGCGGCATGACCATCGCCGCCGTGCGGCTGGTCGAAAAGACCGGCGGCAAGTCGGGGGATTTCAAGCGGTGATTTCGGTCGACGAGGCCCTCAGCCGGATCTTCCGCCAGATCAGGCCACCGGAGGCGGAGAGCATCCCTCTCGTCCGCGCCCACCGCCGTGTGCTCGCGAGGCCGCTGGCTGCCACGCACAACCAGCCGCCGTTCGACGCCAGCGCCATGGACGGCTACGCCGTGCGCGCCGACGAGGCCCGGCCGGGGCGTCCGCTGAAACTCGCCGGCACGTCGCAGGCCGGCGCGCGCTTCGTGGGCATGATGGAACATGGGCAGTGCGTCCGCATCTTCACCGGCGCGCCGCTGCCGATCGGCGCCGATGCGGTCATCATCCAGGAAAACGCCTCGGCGGCAGGCAACCAGATCAGTTTTGCCCAGCCGGTTAGTCCGGGCGCCAACATCCGCCGCCACGGCATGGATTTTTTGCGCGGGCAGGAGCTTCTTCCGGCCGGCGTCGCGCTGACGCCCGCGATGCTCAACCTCGCGGCTTCCGCCAACCACGCGGCCGTGACCGTAACGAAGCGTCCGAGACTGACGATCCTCGCGACCGGCGATGAACTGGTGCCGCCGGGCACCCCGCCGGGGCCGGATCAGATCGTCGCCTCGAACAGCTTTGGCCTCGTGCCCCTGCTCAGCCAATATTGCGAGACGGTGACCGATCTCGGCATTGTCCCCGACGATCGCAGCAAGCTCGAAGCGGCGCTGCTGGGTGCGTTCGATGACAAGGCCGACATCGTTGTCACCACCGGAGGCGCCAGCGTCGGCGACCGCGACTACGTGCGCGAAGTGCTGCTCGACCTCGGCGTCAAACTCGATTTCTGGAAACTGAAGATGCGGCCGGGCAAGCCGCTGATGTTCGGCACCCGCGGCAACACCCTGATATTCGGCCTCCCCGGCAATCCGGTTTCGGCCATGGTGACGGCAACCGTGGTGCTGCGCCCTGCCCTGCGCCAACTCACCGGCCACACCGATCCGTTCTGGCCAACGCTCGGCGTGCCGCTCGCGGCCGACCTGCCACCGGGCGGCGAGCGCCGCCACTTCATCCGCGGCAAGCTGCGGCGCAACGATATCGGGCTACTCGAGGCCGTCCCGATCAGCGAGACCGATTCAAGCCACTCGTCCTCGCTCGCGCAGGCCGACGTGCTGATCGTTCAGCCCGAAGACAGCCCCGGCCTGCGCATCGACGACATCGTCGACGTTATCCCGCTGGACTGGGGCTGAGCGCCCCCCGAGCCTGATGGCACGGCGCATCCGTTTACCCAGCAAAAGAAAACGGGGCCGCAAGGCCCCGTTCCCAAACGCCTGGACGCCGGCTGGCGTCCGTCAGTCGAGCTTCTCGCCCCAGCTCGCGGCGCGGTAGGGCGTCGTGGTCGTGGCCAGCACGTTCAGTGCATCCTTGGCCGTCGCCGCGCCGAACGGAACCGAGAGACCCACCTTGAAGGTGTGGGTGTAACCGGTGTCCTCGCTGTTCGCGATGAAGGCGCCGAATTCGTAGGAGGCGGTCAGCGCGAGCGGGAACTCCGTCGGCAGCAGGTAGAGGCCCTTGATCTCCGCCGTCGCATAAGTGCCCGAACCTTGGTCGTCCTCAAACCTGATGGGTGCGTAACCGATGCCGCCCTTGACCATCACCGCGAAGTCGTCAGTGAGGTTCATCGCCACGCCGACGTCGCCAAACGTTCCGGTGAAGCCGGAATAGCCATCGACAATTACGGTGTCTGCATAGCCGGCGTGAGCGAACAGCGTGGCGTTTCCGATGTCCGCCTTGCCTTCGACGCCGACCGTATAACCGGTCAGGTAGGCCTCATTGTACTCGTCCGGCGCGCGGCCGACCGAGCCGAATGCGCCAAAGTAGAGCTCGTCGATGTTGGCGCCCGCATGCAGGCCGAGGACCTGGACACCTTCGGGAACGTCATCGACGCCGTTCTGCCCCGTCAGGTAGTCAGCGTAGCCGTCGACACCGAGGCGGAACGAGCCGCTGTTGTACCAGAGGCCGAAGCCGCCGAAGAGACCCGACGCATTGCCATCGCTTTCCTCGCTGTTCATCCAGCTGACAGCCTGACCGCCGAGTTCGACGTAGCCAGTGAGGGCTTCGGACGCGGGAGCGATGACGGGTTCATCGTACACGGCCAAGTCCGCCGCAAAGGCGCCAGACGAGCAAACGACCAAAGCGGTCGTCATCAACAAAAACGCCTTCATGAGAATTCTCCAAGGAAAATGTTTAAAATACGCGCTGCATCTACGTACATGTGCGTACATGTGCCACATTCGAGCCGCGACAGCATCACCCTTGCGCCGTATTTGCTGAACTGTTGCTGGCGCGCAACCCAGCAGCGTGAGGCCACGCTTCAGGCAGTGGCTAACCGCGGTCGTCGAACACCAAGACCCGGGTCGTGGCGGGAGCGGTGGGCGAAGGCGATGTGACTGCCGGAGCAGGTGAGGCTGCGGGAGTTGGGGCGGCTGCCGCAGGTGCAGCGGCCGGTGCAGGTGCCGCGGCCGGCGCTGCGGCCGGTGCTGCCGGCTCGCCGGGAGCCTGCTGCAGGCGCGGGACGTCGGTCTTCTGGGTGCAGCCGACCAGCCAGACGTCATAGACCGGATCGTCGATGGCGTTGAGCGCCGGGCTGTCGGCGAACATCCAGCCGGTAAAGATGCGCGTGGCCGCACCGTCCTCGCCGACCCTGTCGACTTCGATGAAGACGGACGTGCGCTGCGTCTCGGTCGACGGGCGGGTGTAGCAGGCCCGTGGCGTGACCAGCAGTGCGCCCGCCAGCACGGCTCGGTCCGTCGTCGGCGCGGTGTCGGCGTAGCCGAACAGCACAGTCTCGTTCATGTAGACGTCGAACTTGGTGATCCGGCCGGTGATCTTGTCGAGCCCGGAGAACTGCGCCACCGGGTTTGCAATGGTCTCGGCATGGGCGGCGCCCGCCGACAGCAGGATGGAGGCGCTGATTGCCGCTGCCACACCCATCCGCCGGATTGCGTCACAAGCCGCAGCCATCCCGGCAACGAACGGAAGAGGCCTGTCTTTGGGCGTGGTCATCGGGCCTTGCGGCACCCTCAGTTCTCGGGCGACCAGGCTTCGTAATCGCCCGAAACCTTCGGACGCGCGCCCTTGCCGAGCAGGCTCCCATCCGGGCGGTAGGCGCGCGGGGTGCCAGTAAGGTTCGGCTCGTGCGGCTTTTCCCAGACGTGCGGAACGTAGGTTTCCTCGGTCGGTGGCGTGTTCGTGCGGTAGTGCATCCAACCGTGCCAACCTGATGGAATCTTTGACGCATCAGCCGAGCCGCCAGCATAGACGACCATCCGGCGCTCATAGCCGTTCGGCCCGGTCGGCTTCTTGGAGCGGTAGTACTTGTTCCCTGCCTCGTCTTCGCCGACGAAGATGCCGTTCATCGCGATCCAGAGGCGCGTGCCCCAGGTATTGCCGCGCCACCAGGCGAAAATCTCGAGCAGGAAGTCTTTCATCAGCCGAATCCAGAGCCGCGGGTCCGTTCGCCCGCTTTCGCCCCCGCCTCTAGCACGACCGACGGCCAGCGCAAAGGCAAGTCCGCGTCTTGCAGCACCAGTCTAGACGCCCCAAGGCGCCGCGGCCGGCGTCTTCGGAACGCGAAAGCCCATGGCAACCCAGGCCAACAGCAGCTTGCGGAAAAACGACCCGTTCTGACGCCGCGCATTGGTCACGTCATCCGGCAGGACCGAGGGATCCGGCAGGTCGCTGGTCATGGTGCGGATTTCGAGCGGCGGCAGCGTGCCGGCCGGCCACAGCCCGCCATAGAGGCTGAGCCAATGGCCGCCCTCGAACTCGGTGAACACCGGCGAGTTGCAGCAGCCGGCCACCACGCGGCGCGTGTGCGAATCCGGCTGCAACCGGTGTTCGCGCAGGTGCTCGGCGCCGGAGAGGAACCGGACGCGATCCTTGCGATAGAGCTCGTAGCGGGTCGCGCCGTATGCGGTGAGGATCGGATGCGCGCCGGGCAGTGCCTCGAATGTCCCTGCGGCGCTGCGGCAGCTGGTGCAGCAGCATTCGGCACTGATGATGGGTTTGCCGGTGACCTCGAGGCGGACCTGTCCGCACGCACAACTGACTTCGATCACCGGTTCGGCCATGCGGGTTCGCTCCGTGGGTTGAAAGTTCATCCTGCCGGCCATTTCGTCCCACCGAAGTGGCGCCGCTGTGGCGAGCCTTTGTCGCGCCGGCCGTTTGGGGATTTATCAGTGAAACCGACGCGCCAGGCACTACCCCTTGGGGGTCGGCGGCACGCATCGTCAAAAAGCCCCCATGTAGAAATGTGACGGAAAAAATCGCCTTGACACATTTTGGGGTTGGCCTGCCCTCCCCGGCTGGCATCGTCTAGCGTCAGGTTCTCACTTCACGCGACACGTGAGGAAGCGGGCTGGAACGCCGATTCCGGCGCGGGTTGGGAGGCCGAATCTCGCCGCGCCGAGAGAGGGCGGAACGGCAAATTAGGCATCACGAACACTCGAATCGCCCTTGCCGGTTTTCCCCGCAATTCACATATGTTACACTGGATTTAGCGTCGACTGCCGGGCCTCGGCACAATATCTGGTGCCACGCCGGGTGATCGAAGCGTTGACCGACTCGAACAATCTGGCAAAGGATAATCGGGTTGCGTCGCATCTGGTCGGGATGACGCGATAGCTCTGGACCAAGCCGGCGTTTTAGATCGGCGAAGGGACAGTGACGGGGCAGTAGGGTCGCCATCGGCGGCTCACAGTAAAGCGTTCATTCAGAACAAATGCGGGAGGCCGTTTCGGGCGGCCGGCGGGGTTTTGTGCTCCGCGTTTCATGATGGGAAAGAGCAATTATGCGCATTGATCGGCGGTACACTCAGGCGAACCAGGATGCCTATGCCGGCATCGAATTCCGCTCGACCACGAGCGAGATTCGCAATCCTGACGGGTCTGTGGTGTTCAAGCTCGACGGCATGCAGGTGCCGTCCACCTGGTCGCAGGTCGCCGCCGACATCATTGCGCAGAAGTACTTCCGCAAGGCCGGCGTCGCCGCGCGCCTGAAGAAGGTCGAAGAGAACGACGTCCCGTCCTGGCTCTGGCGCTCGGTTCCCGATACCGAGGCGCTCGAGGCCCTGCCCGAAGCCGAGCGCTACGGCTCCGAGACCGATGCCCGCCAGGTCTTCCACCGCCTCGCCGGCACCTGGACCTACTGGGGCTGGAAGGGCAAATATTTCGCCGCCGAGGAAGACGCCCGCGCCTTCTACGACGAGCTTTGCTACACGCTCGCCACGCAGCGCGTCGCGCCGAACTCGCCGCAGTGGTTCAACACGGGCCTGCACTGGGCCTATGGCATCGACGGCCCCGGCCAGGGCCACTTCTATGTCGACCCGTTCACGCACCGGCTGGTGCAGAGCAAGTCCGCCTACGAGCACCCGCAGCCGCATGCCTGCTTCATCCAGTCCGTTGGTGACGACCTCGTCAACGATGGCGGCATCATGGACCTGTGGGTCCGCGAGGCGCGGCTGTTCAAGTATGGCTCGGGCACCGGCTCGAATTTCTCGAAACTGCGCGGCGAGGGCGAAAAGCTGTCGGGCGGCGGCAAGTCGTCGGGGCTGATGAGCTTCCTCAAGATCGGTGACCGCGCGGCGGGCGCCATCAAATCGGGCGGCACCACCCGCCGCGCCGCCAAGATGGTGGTGGTCGACATCGACCACCCCGATATCGAGGCCTATATCGACTGGAAGGTGAAGGAAGAGCAGAAGGTCGCTGCTCTCGTCACCGGCTCCAAGGTCGTGTCGAAGCACCTCAAGCTCATCATGAAGGCCGCCGTGAACTGCGAAGGTTCAGGCGACGACTGCTTCGACGTGCAGATGAACCCGGCGCTGAAGCGCGAAGTCCGCGCCGCGAAGAAGGCGCTGGTTCCCGAGAACTACATCCAGCGCGTCATCCAGTTCGCGCGGCAGGGCTACACCGATCTCGAATTCCCGGTCTACGACACCGACTGGGATAGCGAGGCCTACCTGACCGTTTCGGGCCAGAACTCGAACAACTCGGTGCGCGTCACCGACGAGTTCCTGCAGGCGGTCGAGGCCGACCTCGACTGGAAGCTCACCGGGCGCGTCAACAAGAAGTACGAGAAGAGCCTCAAGGCCCGCGACCTGTGGGACAAGATCGGCTACGCCGCCTGGGCCTCGGCCGATCCGGGGCTGCAGTATCACACGACCATCAACGAGTGGCACACCTCACCGGCCGCCGGCCCGATCGTCGCGTCGAACCCGTGCTCGGAGTACATGTTCCTCGACGACACGGCGTGCAACCTCTGCTCGATCAACCTCCTGCCCTACCGCAATGCCGACGGCTCGTTCGACGTCGCGGCCTTCGAGCACACGTCGCGCCTGTGGACCGTCGTCCTCGAGATTTCGGTGATGATGGCGCAGTTTCCGTCGAAGGCGATCGCGGAGCGTTCCTACGAGTACCGCACGCTCGGCCTCGGCTACGCCAATATCGGCGGCCTGCTGATGACTTCGGGCATCCCCTATGACTCGACCGAGGGCCGTGCCATTGCCGGCGCCATCACCGCGGTGATGACGGGCGTGAGCTATCTCACCTCGGCCGAGATGGCCGGTGAGCTCGGGCCCTTCCCCGACTACAAGCGCAACGCCAAGCACATGCTGCGCGTCATCCGCAATCACCGGACGGCCGCGCACGGCAAGGCCACCGGCTACGAAGGCCTCAGCATCAACCCGGTGCCGCTCGACCATGCGTCGCTGAAGGACGCCGCGCTCGCCGCCCGCGCCCGCACCGTGTGGGACGATGCCCTCGCGCTCGGCGAAAAGAACGGCTACCGCAACGCGCAGGTCTCGGTGATTGCGCCCACGGGCACCATCGGCCTCGTGATGGATTGCGACACCACCGGCATCGAGCCCGATTTCGCGCTGGTGAAGTTCAAGAAGCTCGCCGGCGGCGGCTACTTCAAGATCATCAACCGCGCCGTGCCCCCGGCCCTGCGCACCCTTGGCTATGCCGAGAACCAGATCGCCGAGATCGAGGCCTATGCCGTCGGCCACGGCAACCTGAACCAGGCCCCGGGCGTGAACCCCTCGACGCTCCGCGCCAAGGGCTTTACCGACGACAAGATCGCCGCGCTCAACGCCGCGACCGCCTCGGCCTTCGACATCAAGTTCATCTTCAACCAGTGGACGCTCGGCGCCGATTTCCTGAAGTCGCTCGGCGTCACCGACGCGCAGCTGCAGGATTTCACCTTCGAGCTGCTGCCCTTCCTGGGCTTCAGCAAGAAGGACATCGAGGCCGCCAACATCCACGTCTGCGGTGCGATGACCCTCGAGGGCGCGCCGCACCTTCGGGCCGAGCACCTGCCGGTGTTCGATTGCGCCTCGCCCTGCGGCAAGCTCGGCAAGCGCTACCTCAGCATCAACTCGCACATCCTGATGATGGCGGCGGCGCAGCCGTTCATTTCCGGCGCCATCTCCAAGACCATCAACATGCCGAACGATGCGACGGTCGAGGATTGCAAGGAAGCCTACATGCTGAGCTGGAAGCTCGCGCTGAAGGCCAACGCGCTCTACCGCGATGGCTCGAAGCTCAGCCAGCCGCTCAACGCCTCGCTGCTCTCCGATGACGACGAGGACGAAGACGATGCCGTCGAGGCGCTCGCCGCCATCCCGGCCGCGCAGCGTATCCCCGCCGTCGCCGAGAAGATCGTCGAGCGCATCATCGAGCGCGTCCGAGATCGCGAAAAGCTGCCGTCCCGCCGCAAGGGCTACACCCAGAAGGCGATCGTCGGCGGCCACAAGGTCTATGTCCGTACCGGCGAATACGACGACGGGCGCCTCGGTGAAATCTTCATCGACATGCACAAGGAAGGCGCTGCCTTCCGCGCCATGATGAACAATTTTGCCATCGCGATTTCGCTCGGCCTGCAATACGGCGTGCCGCTCGATGAATATGTGGAGGCCTTCACCTTCACGCGCTTCGAGCCGGCCGGCATGGTCATGGGCAACGACCGGATCAAGAACGCGACGTCGATCCTCGACTACGTGTTCCGCGAACTGGCCGTCTCCTATCTCGACCGCGACGACCTCGCTCACGTCAACGCCGATAGCGGCACGACCGGGCTCGGCAAGGGCGAAGCCGAGACCACCGCCCGCAGCGCGAGCCACGCCCCGGCCCCGATCCCGGCGCAGAACCTCGTGTCACGCGGCATGACCCGTGGCCGGGTGAAGAACCAGAACCTGCTGCTGGTCTCCGACATCGCGCCGCAGACGTTTAACCCGGTCGCCGCCATGCAGAGCTCGGTCACCGCGCTCCGCTCGGCCACGGCTTTGAAGGAAGACCTCGCCCCCGCCGCCTTCAACGCCGGCGAACTGAACCCCATCCCCACCCCGCCCCCCAGCCAGGACGTGGGCCAGCTGCGCCAGCAAGCCCAGATGCAGGGCTACACCGGCGACCAGTGCACAACGTGCAACTCGATGCGCATGAAGGTGTCGGGCCACTGCATGGTGTGCGAGGATTGCGGGACGACGACGGGGTGTAGTTGAGAACTCTTGACCGTGTTCATTTTTCGCTGCACAAATGATGCAGAAAAAATGAACACGGGAGTCGCCTGTGCGTAAGCTGGCCCTCAAGTCTCTTATCGAAGTTGGCAATCGCCTCGACAGGCTCGGGACGTCACGCGACGTCCTTCTTGAGGTGATCAATGCGGTCGTCGCTGCCCGCGCCGAATGCACCGAGAACGACCCCGCCGGTTCCAGGGGCTGGCGGGGTTGGCAAATGGGGACTCGTCGCAACCGGGAACTGCATGGCCAGATCGACGGGTGGGAGAAGGACGACACCGATCAGATCGCCTCGGTCGTGAACCGCGGTCTTGGCATCAAGATCATCGTCTGCAACACCGATGAGGGCACTTGCGTAGAGGGTTTGACCCCTCAGAACCGCTCGAAAAAGGGAGCGGCAACTGAACGCGTCGTCGACCGCAACCAGTACACCTTCTTTGACAAACTGGACGTGCCCCACCCGGACTCCGTGGTGGTGCCGATGCGAGACGCGGCGGGCCGGCTTCCGGCACTGCACGCGCGCCTGATGGAGGTGCTCCAGGCCCACCACCCGCGCCACGAGGTGATCTACGTCGACGATCGCAGCACCGATCACACGTGGTCCATGGT
>DAORUH010000114.1:0-10117 GCA_035433065.1 Devosia sp.
GTAAGGAAGTTCTTCAACTCAAGCCTCCAAATAGTGTGGAGGCGATTTGTAGTCGGTCTTCCCGCCGCACCCAATTGGCTGAAGCGCAAGCGCTATTTCGATTTTATCCGCCGAACGGAGAAACTTGTTCTCCGCGGCGCCCGTGCGCAGAAGTCCATCCCGCGAAGCCTTTTTCGCGGGATGGAGAGGCGCGTCAGCCGCGGCCGTAGAGCGGCATATTGGTCGCCATCACCGTCATGAACGGCACGTTGGTTCCCGCCGGCAGGTTGGCGATAAAGACCACTGCGTTCCCGATTTCGCTCACCGGCATGCGCGGTTCGATCTTCCGGCTGCCATCGGCCTGCAGGATGCCCGTGGCCATCCGCTGCGTCATATCGGTCGCGGCATTGCCGATGTCGATCTGGCTCGCCGCAATATTGTAGGCGCGCCCGTCGAGCGCCAGCGACTTGGTGAGCCCGGTGATCGCGTGCTTCGTCGCGGTATAGGGCGCGGAGAACGGCCGCGGCGTCGAGGCCGAAATCGAGCCATTATTGACGATCCGTCCGCCCTGCGGCTCCTGCTTGCGCATTACCCGGAAGGCGGCGCGCGCGCACAACATCGAGCCGAGCAGGTTAATGTCGAGGATCGATTTCAGTTCGGCGATCGGCAGCTCGTCGAGCGGCACGTTCGAGACGTTAATGCCCGCATTGTTGAACAGCAGGTCTATCCGGCCGTGCCGCGAGACGGTGGCATCGAAAAGCGCATCGACCGAGGATTCGTCGGTCACATCGGTGGCGATTGCCTCAATCTGGCCCGGCCCCTTGGCGAGCCCAACCGTCTCGTCCAGCGCCTCGCGGCGTCGTCCGGCCACAACCACGGTCCAGCCATCCGCCGCCAGAGCCAGCGCGACCGACCGGCCGATCCCGCTCCCGCCGCCCGTTACGATTGCAATCCTGTTCACGTTCGCTCCCCTGTGTTCCGCAATGTCCGTCCGGCCGGCAGCCTAAGCCAGCTTGCCGCCCAGTTCGTCCTCAATATGCGCCTTGATGATCTCAGCGAAGGACGCATCCACCGTAAAGCCCAGCTTCAGCGCGTTGCGCGGCGCGTAGTCATAGGCCCAGCCATCGACGATCTTGATGATCTTGGCGTCGGGCTCGCGGCGGATAAGCTTCACTGCCTTCTCGCCCGCCACCGCCCGCAGCGCCTCAATCTCGTCAGCAACCGTGGCGCGCAGCCCCGGCATGATCAGGTTGCGCCGCACGCCAAGCCCCGAGAGATCGATCTGCGCGCCGTGGATCAGGAACCCCACCGCCGCGCGCGGGCTGGCAAACGTCTGCTGCACGCTGTCATTGACCGGCAGTACGGCCTCGAGACCGACCAGCGGTTCACGCAGGATGTTCGAGAAAAAGCCCGACGCCGCGGCATTCGGCCTGCCTGGGCGGATGCAGATGGTCGGCAGGCGAATGCCGATGCCGTCAAAGATGCCGCGACGGCTGTAGTCGGCGAGCATCAGCTCGATCATCGCCTTCTGCGTGCCGTAGCTGGTCGAGGGCGCTGGGATGAAATCGTCGTCGATCGGCGAGCCAAACGGCGGGCCAAATACGGCGAGCGATGAGCAGAACACAACGCGCGGGAAATAAGGCTTCTCGACGCCCGCGAGCCGGATCGCCTCGAACAGTGACCGCCCGCCATCAAGGTTGATGCGGTAGCCCTTTTCGAGATCGGCTTCGGCTTCGCCGGAAACCACCGCCGCGAGATGGAAGATCACATCCGGCCGTTCGGCGATCAGTGCCGCAGCGACGCCCGGCGCCGACAGGTCCGAGGTCTTGCGGGTCAGCCCGCCGGTCCAGCCCGCGGGCGCTACCGGTTCGACAATGTCGGTCAGCGTGAGGTGCGAGATCGCCTTGCCGGACAGGGCAGGGTCCTTCACCAGGCGGTCGACGAGCTTGCGCCCGATCATCCCGGCAGCGCCGATAACGAGTACTTTCATGGTCTTCCTGTGGGCCCCAACTGACCGCGGCAAGCTAGGGCACGACCGCGCAGTGTCAACCGCGCGGCGTTCCACCTTATGGACTAGCCCGAGTGCGGGCGTCAGTCGCCGATCGAGGCGTGGCGGGCCCGCCAGTCTCCCGACTTTTCCAGCGCCCGCGACAGCTGCAACAGCGTCAACTCATCGTGCATCGGCCCCACCATTTGCAGCCCGATCGGCAGGCCGGTGGACGCGGAGAACCCCGAAGGCACGCTGATCGCCGGATGCCCGGTGAGGTTGAACGGCGAAGTGAACATCGCGTTCGAGCCCTTCCGGTGCGAGTCCGGCCGGCGGGCTGCCTCGGCGGTCACCACCGGCGATGTCGGCGTGACGAACGCCCGCACATTGCCGAAGCATTCCTGCACCAGCCCCTGCACGCGCGACGCAATCGCCTTGGCATTCATCAGGTCGGTGGCGGTGAGGAACGCGCCCATCCAGTGATAGACGCGCGCGCTGTGCCCGTAGAGCTCGGGGTGCCGGCGCAGGCTCGCGGCATGCCCGGCGTGGGTCTGGCCGTTGAGAATGACGAAGTTCGCCATCCTCGCTTCGGGCAGGCCGGGAATCTCGACATCGACCAGTTCGACGCCGAGCGCCCGCAGCGCATCAAGTGATGCCGCAAACGCCTCGGCGACCTCATCCTCCATCCCGGACTCATCGACCAGCCGGCGCGGCACGCCGACCTTCCAGCCGCGCACATCCGTCTCGAGGTTGGCCACGTAGTCGGGCGCCGGCATCGCCCAGGCGTTCCAGTCGTTCGGCTCACGTTGCGCCATGATTGAGAGCATCAGCGCGGTGTCTTCGACCGTGCGGGTCATCGGCGAGATTTCGCTGATCCAGGAATCGTCCATGCCCTTGCGGCTGACGAGCCCGTGCGTTGGCTTGAGGCTGACGAGGTTGTTCTGCCCCGCCGGCAGGCGCGCCGAGCCGCCGCCGTCAGTGCCCACTGCCGCAGCGACAAACCCGGCCGAAACCGCATTGCCCGAGCCGCTGCTCGACCCGATGGCCGCATAGGCCGGGTTCCAGGCGCTGAGCGCCTTGGGCGTCAGGTTGTTGTCATTGGGCAGCGCCCAGCCGAACTCGTTGAGATTGGTCTTGCCGAGCAGGATCGCCCCGGCATCGAGCAGGTGCCCGACCGGCGCCGCGTTGCGTTCGGGCACCCAGTTCTCGAGCACGCGGCTGTTCGACGTCGTGCGCACCCCAGCAGTCGGAACGGAGTCCTTGACCCCAATCGGAATGCCCGCCAGCGGTCCGAGCGGCTCGCCCGCTGCGCGCTTGCGGTCCGCCGCGTCGGCCTGTTCGAGCGCCCGCTCCCCGAGAATGGTCACGAAACCATTGATGCGTAAATTGTAGGCGGCGATCCGTTCGAGATAGGTCTCGACCAACTGCCGGCTTCTGAACTCATTGGCGGCCAGGCCGTTGCGCAGTTCGGTGATGCTGCGCTGATGAAGAGGCAAGCTCACTTCATGCCTCCCACCATCATCGCCGCGACGTCGATTTCCTTGCCGAGTTCGGGCGCCAGCCGGTTCAGCTTGCCTGCAAAGCCGAGCAGGTCGCGCACCATCGGATAGAGCTCTTCGAGAATGTCGGCATCGACATCCAACCGAGCCGCCATCGCGGTGAACTCCTCATAGGTCAGCGGCGCGGCGGATTGCTCCGCCGGCTTTGCGGATGACGCAGACATGGTACCCCCCAATTATTCCTTGACCCCGCCCTGCGTGAGACCGCTGACGAGGAATGGCTCCAGAATGATGAACAGGATGACGACCGGGATCAGCGAGATCGCGCCCGCCGCCATCAGGTTCGCCCACTCGACCTGGTACTCGCCCACAAAGCTCGAGAGGCCCACGGGCAGGGTCCATTTCGTCGAGTCCTGCATCAGCGTGCGCGCAAACACGAGATCGGACCACGTGACGATGGCGAGATAAATCGCGGCGGCGCTGACGCCCGGCCGCGCCAGCGGCAGGATGATCCTGAGCAGCGCGGTGAACGGCGTGCAGCCATCGACCATCGCCGCCTCCTCCAGTTCACGCGGAATGGAGTCGAAGAAGCCCTTCATCATCCAGGTCGCGAACGGCACGCCGACCGATGCATTGGCCAGCATCAGCGCGATCGGCGAGTTGATCATCTTGAAGCTGGAGAACATCACGAAGAACGGAATGACGATCAGCGTCGAGGGCAGCATCTTGCTCACCAGCAACGTGACACCGGCGGCCTGCTGCGCGCGCGTTTTGAAGCGCGACAGGCTGTAGCCTGCCATGACCGAGACGGTCAGGCTGATCGCGATCGAGCCAGCCGCGATCACGATGCTGTTGAACATCCAGGTGAACACCGGCTTCAGCGCCAAGACGTCCGAATAGGCCTTGATGCTCAGCTGATCCAGCGGCGGAAACAGCGGCGGATTGCGCGACAGGACCGTGCTTGTCGGCAGGATGGACGTCACGATCATCCAGTAGATCGGAAAGATGACGACGACCGTGATGAGGGCAACGATGATGAGGGTACCGACCCCGTGCCGCTGTTCCATCAGAAGTACTCCTTCTTCAGCGGCTTCAGCGCCAGCAGGATGATGCCGATTGCGAGGGCCAGCATCAGCACGCCCGCAGCGGAAGCGGTGCCGATCCGGAAGTAGTCGAATGCCTCGTTATAGACCAACAGGCCGATGGTCTCGGTGGCGCCGACAGGCCCGCCGCCGGTGGTCGCGAATATGATGTCGAATTCGCGGAACACCCACAGCGTCTGCAGGATCGTAACGAGCACGGCGGCGCCGCGGATGCCCGGCCAGGTCACGTGGAAGAACTTCTGCACTTTCGACGCGCCATCGATCTCTGCCGCTTCGTAGAGCGAGGCGGGGATCGATTGCAGCGCTGCGAGCAGGGTCAGGGTGAAGAACGGAAAGCCCTTCCAGATGGTGGGCATGATGACCGAGAACATCGCCATGTCGCGGCTGGTGTACCAGCGGATCTCATCCTCGATGAGGCCGACGTTGCGCAGCATGGCGTTCACCACGCCGAAGCTGGTGTCGAACATCCAGAGGAACACGATCGAGACGATGACGCCGGGCACGGCCCAGGGCAGCAGGATGAGGCTGCGGAACCAACGGCGGGCAGGGAAGCTGCGATTGAGCAGCAGCGCCAGGCCAAGCCCGAACAGGAAGCTCGGAATGATCGAGCCCGACGTATAGACAGCGGTGTTGACGAGCGCGGCCCAGGTGCGGTTGTCACCGAGGACAACGCGGAAATTCTCGATGCCCCAGGCGATCGGGCGGTTCATGAAATTCATGCCCGCGCCGTCGTTGAAGGCCAGTTGGAAGACGAGATAGAGCGGATAGGCGAGGAGGAACGCGACGCACAGCACAGCTGGCGTCAGCAGTCCATAGGCGAGCAGCCGCGTATTGCCCACGGGGCCATAGCCCGTCGACTTTCGCGCCGGCGCCCTGGTCTTCCTGACTTCGGAAGTTTCGATGGTAGCCAAAGACGGCCTTCCCCCTGCTAGTCTGGAAGGGACTGCCGCCACGCGCGGCAGTCCCGACGTTGGTTACTTCAGCGGAACGCGCTTCTCGAGCTCGGCCTGCAGTTCGGCGAGGACCGTCGCGGTCGGATCGTCGGTGGTCTGCAGGCGGATACCGGCCTGCGTCAGCAGGTTGGCATACTCGTTGTACTTGGCCTGCACGGCCGGCAGCGTCGGGTAGGTGTCGACGGCCACTGCGGCGGCGTCAGCCACAAACTTCAGAACCGGGTCGGCCGCGATCGCGGCTTCCGACAGCGCGCCCACGCGGGCGGCCGGCGAATAGGTCGAAGCCGTGTACTTCTCCATGAACTCAGGCTGGGTGGCGAGCTTGATGAACTCCCAGGCCAGTTCCTGCTTCTCGGGCGGGGTTGCCGCCGCGATGTGGAGGCCGTTGCTCACGCCGCCGGTGGTGACCGAGAACGGCACGGCGCCCATGCGGGCGTGGGGAACCCACTTGCCGTCCGCACCCTTGGCGCTGACCCAGTGCCAGGGTCCGCCGATAACGAAGGCGATCTTGCCGTCCGCGAACAGCTGGTTCAACTGTGCGGTGGCGCTGCCCGGAGGGGCCTGCTTGATGGCGCGGCGATACTTGTCGACCGCCTCGACCACTGCCGGGTCGGTGAAGTTGTAGGCGCCGTCCTTGAACAGATTGAGGCCCTGGCCCATCACCCAGGAGGCGATCTCCGTACCCACGTTCGGGTGCTCGGTGGTCACGCCGCCGAAGCCGAAGATGCCGGCGTTCTTGTCGGTGATCTTCTCGGCCGCAGCGACCAACTCGTCGGGCGTGGTCGGCAGCGTCACGCCGGCCTTGTCGAGCAGGTCCTGATTGTAGAACAGCACGTTGCCGTAGCCCATGAGCAGCACGCCCTGGGTCGTGTCGTTCCACTTCATGTTGCCCTGCAGCGGGCTCCAGTTCGCCGGGATGTCCGTGCCGGCCAGCTTCTCGTCCAGCGAGATCAGCCAGTCGTTGGAGGCGAAGGCGGCGAAGTTGCGCGACGGCAGGTGCACGATATCGGGCGGATTGTTGCTCGCGAAGCGAACTGTCATCTGCTTGATGTAGTCCGCGAATGGCACCATCGACATCTGGACCTTGACGTCCGGATGCTGCTTCTCGAACTCGGCGATCACCGCCTGCCACCACGGCTGGAACGACTTGTCCTCGGTCTGCCAGCTCGGAAAATCGAGCACGGTCTGCGACATGCCCGGAACGGCGGCCATGGTCGCAAGCGCCACGCCCAATCCGAGCGCTTTCAACATACGTTTCATTGTGTTCTCTCCCTTCAGGTAAATGGTTCGGCTTCATTCCGGCCCCACATGAAGGCCTGGATGTTCGCTTCGAACTTCTGCTTGATCCACATCGGGATCGCGCCATCGAATGGCGCTGCTATCGGCCGTTCGCCGTCATAGGCAACCACCGCCCCCTTGGCGTAGGTCTCGAACCGCTCCGGCCGGAACAGCAGTGCGATATCGGTGGTTTCGACGATCTCTGGATAGAGGACGCGAACGCGGCGAACCGGGCCCGGATCATTCCAGAGGATGAGGTCTTCGAGCGCGTCAGGCCCGATGAGGCCCGTCATGCGCAGCAGGCGGACCGCGCTGGTGGTCGCGCACAGCGCCGAGGTGCGGGCAAAGAACAGCCCGGTCTCCAGCGACACGGCGACAGCATCGGAATCTGCCGCCTTGAACTGGCGATAGTTGGTGATGGTCGGGCTGTGGGCGCTGCCCTGCTCGAACAGGATTCTGGTGCGCGGGATTCCAAGCTGGTCGGCCAGCGCAATGCCGCGCGAACCGGGTTTCTGCACGAAGTAAGGCGTCGCCTCATAGGGCGTCGAATGGATGTCGAGCAGGATGTCGACGGTGTCGATCAGCGGCCGGATTTCGCGCGCCCGGCGCAGCTCCACCGTGTCCTTGTCGGAGTCGAGGATGTCAGGGTCCCAGACGCGGTTGAAATCGGTCTCCACGAAGCGCGTCCCATACGGGTCCACCCCGTTCGACGCGTGGTAGGCATCGATATTGAGCAGCGCCAGCGACAGCTTGCCCTTGAGCGGCGAGATCGCGCGGTCGATCAGCGTCGTGACCGCCTCGCGCCCGCCCGGCTCATTGCCGTGGCTGAGACCACTGATCAGCACATGCGGGCCCGGCTTGCCGCTGTCGAACGTATAGGCGTAGCGGATGCCGGTGTTGCCGCGTTCGTAGCCCGAGATATCGCGATACGGAATCTGGCAGTCGAGGCGGTCGGCGTGCAGCCGCGCCATCGCCTCTTCGGCGGCCTTGCGATGGTTGGCTGGCGTCACGTGGTTCATGTCACTCATCCGGCAAAGGGGGTGTCGGGCATGCCGCGGATGCCGGTTTCCACCGCAAAGACGCTGCCCGACAGCGGGGCTTCGGCCAGTTGCTGGGCCGACAGCCGGATGCGGGCACTGGTCACGAGAAGGGTGGTGAGATCCGGGCCGCCGAACACGCAACTGGTCGGACGCGGCACCGGCAGGTTGACGACCCGCTCAACCTCGCCGTCGGGGTCGTAGCGGGTGACGCACCAGCCATCCCACTGCGCGCTCCACACATAACCCTCGGAATCGACGGTCAGGCCGTTCGGCGTGCCGATCCCCTCGGGGAGTTCGTGGAAGACCCGGCGGTTGTCGATCTCTCCGGACTCGAGGTCGAAGTCGTAGACATAGATGCGGCGCTTGCCGGTATCGGTGAAATAGAGCCGCCGGTTGTCCGGGCTGAAATCGAGGCCGTTCGAGACATGGAAACCCGTGTCCATCCGGTGGATCTGGCCGTCGGGATCGAGGCGGTAGAGACTGCCTTCGCCGGGCGTGGTGTCGATCGCGAGGGTGCCGGCCCATAGCCGCCCACGCCGGTCGCAGCGCGCGTCGTTGAAGCGGTTGCCGGGCTTGCTCGCCTCGGGGTTGGCGATCGGGGTCATTGAGCCCGTTTCGATATCGAGGGCCTTGATCCCGTGCTGGGTCGTCGCGACGAACCCGCCGCGATGGCGCGGCACCAGCGCGCTCACCAGTTCCGGCATCGGGCGCGACACGGCGACGCCGCGCTTGAGGTCGGACTGCAGAATGGCGGGTGCGAGGATATCCACCCAGTAGAGTTTTTGCTGCGCCGCGGACCAGCAGGGGCCTTCGGCGAGGAAGGCGCTGCCGACGACCGCCACGCGCACGTCAGGCCGGTCGGCGCCGAGCGGCTTCTTCTGCACCTGCAGCGACATTGCGGCTTCGCCGGCATTGCCCGAGATACGGCGCGAGGCTTCGATCACTTCACGGCCGAGCGCGTGCAGGTCGTCCGCCGTCATGCGGAACGATGGCGCCACGATGCCGATGGCGCCGATGGAGCGCGCCCGGTGATCTAGGATGGCAGCGGCCACCGACGACACGCCCGGGGTCTGCTCCTCAATTGAAATGGAGTAGCCGCGCCCCTTGATGAGGTCGAGCTCGCGGATCAGGGCATCGGCTTCGGTGATGGTGTTGGGCGTAAAGCGCTCAAGCTTCAGCCCGGCGATGAACTCCATACGCTCGGCTGGGGCGAGGTGCGCGAGAATCGCCTTGCCCACGCCCGATGCGTGCGGCGCGACCCGCCCGCCGACGCCACTCACCAGCCTGATGGTGCGCGCCGAGGCGCGTTCGTCGATGTAGAGCGCTTCGCCATGATCGAGAATCGCCAGCCGTACCGACTCGCCGGTCTTTTCGGCGAGACGTTCCAGTTCCGGCTCAGCCGCGCCGCGCAGGTCGAACTCGTCCCAGACATGGTGCGCCATTTCGAACAGCCGCACGCCAAGCCGGTAGGTCTGCGTGCTGCGATCGAGCCGCAGCAGGCCGGTTTCAACCAGCGTCCCGAGAATCCGGTGCAGCGTCCCTTTGGGCAGCCCCGCGACGGACGCCAGATCGGTGAAGCGCATCGGCCGCGTGGCGATCAGTTCAAGCAGGGATATTCCCTTGCGCAAAGCCTGGGTTCCGCTCACCGAAGTGGCTCCCTGCTCGTCGTCCCTGATCTCGATCTGCTGCTTGCTGGTCATGCGCCATCGTGCCGGTGTTCCATACTATGGACATGAGTTCCGAAATCTTGCAACGACGATTTCTTGCCACAGCAAATCACGCCAACCGCTTGTGGAAACAGAGACATCCGATACTATCCTGGTCGTTCGGTTCGTTGACAGCCCGTAGCGCTCATAGCTATGTTCCAACATAAGAAACTCTGTTCCAACATGGCAAGGCGATGAGCTCTCCACTTCTTTCCGGCATTCTGCCCGTCCTCCCCACGATCTTCGACAGCAGCAACAAAGTCGACGTGGCGGCGACGCGGCGTGTCGCCGAGTTCGCCCGCGAGAGCGGTTCGCACGGGGCGGTGTTCCCGGGCGTGGCGAGCGAGTTCAACTTCCTCGACCTTTCAGAGCGCGCGACCCTCGTCGCTGCGGTGGGCGATGTCTTCAAGGGAAAGCCCTTCGTCGTCGGCGCGAGCGCCGACAACGTCGATGACGTCGTCCGCATGGCCGACAGCGGCGCTGCCGCCGGCGCCACCGCGGCGATGATCATGGCGCCCGCCTCGGTCGGCACCGAAATCCCGGCGCTGGTCGATTTCTTCGGTGCCATTGCG